>VAYX01000109.1 GCA_005885325.1 Actinomycetota bacterium | reverse complement strand
GTGCCGAGGTCTCGGCCGCTTCGACCAATCGCCGAGAGTAGGAGAGTCCCTGCCACAGCACGGAGAACGCGTCGAGGACGGACCTCCGCCGCCCGCTCGCCTGCCGCAGGATCTCGCGCAGCTCCGACAGCGCGCTTCGCTCGGGGTCGGCGAGCCCCTCGTCGATCTCCAGCGCGTGAGCGGGCGCGTGTCCCCCGGCCCGAGCCAGGCGCAGCAGGGAGCGCGCGGCAGCCGGCGAGATCCCTCCGAGCTCGGACGTGAGGACGGATTCGACCATGTCGTCCCGCCGGCCGGGATCGGCCACGATCCAGCGCAGGGCGAGGACATATGGGAAGGTCGCCGGCGCCGCGGACGCGGACAGGCCGGCGCCGGCCTGGCTCCGGGGGATCCCCGCGTCGTCGAGGGCACGGACGAGGCCTCCGATGTGCGGCCCGTTCCGCCGGACCACGACGGCGAGCTCGCCCCACGGGACCCAATCGGTCACGTGGATCCGGCGAAGCTCCCGCGCGACCGCCGCATGCTCCTCCGACGTGTGCGGCAGACGCCACGCCTCGATGGAGGCGACGCCGCGATGGCGGTTCGGGAGGCGCACCAGGGAGGACCCGAATCGCTCCACGAAACGACGGATCGGCGCGTCGGTCATGCCCTGGAATGAGAAGACGTGGGCATCGGGGTCCCCCGCCACGACCAGGCTGAGCGGCGAGAGCCGGGCGATCAATCGTTCCGCGGCGAACGTCGTGTCTTGGAAATCGTCCACCAGGACGTGGTCGAACGGCCGGTCGGCAGCGGCAGCGGCGACCGCGGCCTGCACCACCAACCCCGCGAAGTCCACCGCACCCTGGGCGTCGAGAACGTCGAGGTAGCGACGGTAGAACCCGGCCAGGTCCCTCCATCCGGGGAGTCCGGCGTCTCCCGCCTCCTGCAAGATCCGATCGGGATCGAGCAATCCTTCCTGAGCCCGAAGGACGAACTTGCGCACTTCATCGGCGAAGCCTTTCAGGGCCAGCATGTCGCCGTACGCGGGCCACTCCTCGGCTCGCTCGCCGTGGAGCAGGTCCTGGACCAGCGCGAACTGGTCGGTGGCGTCGAGGATCTTGGGCGCCCTGCCGTACCCGAGGAGATCGGGGTGCCGGCTCACCAGCTGGTGGGCCAGGCCCTGCATCGTGGTCACGCGAACGCCCGGGAGGGACCGTTCCAATCGTCGGAGGATGGCGGTCTTCGACTCGTCCCTCGCCCGCCGCGAGCCGGCCAGGAGCGTCACGCGCTCTGGATCCGCGCCGCCTTCGATCAGCCGTGCGAAGCGTTCCCGCAAGACCACGGTCTTGCCGGTGCCGGCCTCGCCGATGACCAGGAGGGGACCGGCGTCGTGGTCGAGGATCCGCTGCTGTGCCGGGTCGGGTTGGAAGGGAGGGTTGGTCACGCGGCGATGCTACCGCCGAGGGCCGACACCCCCGCTAGAAGCGACGGCGGCCCGCCGCCCACCGGGCCACGGCGCCGCCGGTGATCGCGCCGACCAGGCGGCCGTCGTCGAGCACCAGTGCCGACCTCCCGGGCCCCAGACGGGCGACCACCTGTTCCAGGGGTTCCGACACGTCCACCGTGAGCACCTGGGTCAGGGGGATCACCGCGTCTCGGACGGGACGAAGCGGATCCACCATCCCCACGTCCCGGGCGGAGCCGAAGGTGAGCATCCCGATCACCCGGCCGTCGTCCACCACCGGGAAGGCCTCGCCCTCGTGCCCTCGCAGGTATCGGTCGAGGGCCTCCGACAGAGACAGGTCGGCGGGGACGGGCGGCGGCGGGGGCTCCATCACCTCGGTCACGGTGGCCTGAGCGAGTCGTCGGCGCAGCTCGATCTGCCCTTCTGCGGCCCGCGCCGACTGGAAGATGAACATACCGATGATGGCGAGCCAAAGCCCGAGGAACAGGTCGCCCCTGATCGCTTGGAGGAGTCCGCCGGCCAGCAACAGGCTGCCGAGGCCCATCCCGGACCATGCGGCGATCCGGGTGCCGAGCTCGTGGTTCCGGCTGATCCGCCATACCGCCGCCTCGAGCATGCGGCCGCCGTCGAGCGGAAGGCCGGGAAGGAAGTTGAACCCCGCCATCAGCAGGTTGACCCATCCCACGTAACCGAACGAGGCGGAAAGCGGCCCGCTCGCATCGGTGCTCACCGACAACACCCAGAACAACGCCCCGAGGGCCAGACTGGTCAGCGGACCAACGGCGGAGATGACGAACGCCGGGCCGGGTCCCTTCTCGTCGGATCTCGCGCTGGTGAACCCGCCGAAGACCACCAGCGTGATGCCGAACACCTTGATCCCGTGGAGCCTCGCCGCAACGGCGTGGGCCACCTCGTGGAGGAACACCGAGCCGAAGAACAGGGCCGCCGCGAACACGGCAAGGGCGAGCGCGGTCCCGCCCCGGATGTTCCCGTACTCCACGTTGAACTGGGCCCACAGGCTGTAGGTCACGAGCACGGCGATCCAGATCCACGACGAGTCGATGTTCACCGGGATGCCCCAGATTGTCCCGATGCGCCACGACCGGCCGAACATCGCAGTCTCCGCCCTTCCCGTTCGCCGTCACGAGCCTACCCGGCAACCATTGCTACGCTTCATGCGCGTCTGGTCCGGGCTACCCCTCCCTTCCACGCGGGCGTGCCCGCGGGTCCGGGCCAGACCCTATTCCTCCTCCAGGAGACTCCGGAGCTCTCGGGCGTTGTTCACCGCGTAGTCCCGGTAGCAGTTGTTCATCAGGACATGGGTCTCACGGGCCTGCTGGGAGAGGTCCTTGATCTTCGGGACCCATTCGCGGAGCTCCTTCTCCTTGTACTCGTAGCGGAACCGCTCCGCGGCCGTCTCCGATTTCGTCGTCCAGGCCTTGGGGTCCCGCCCGTGGAACCGGACCATCGCCAGGTCCTTGGACGTTGCGATTGCGATGGGAGGCAGGCTCGAGTCGAACCCCTGTGGCATGTCGACGCAGACGAACGGGAGGCCGTTCTCCTCCAGGAACCCGATCGTCTCCTCCCGGTTGCGCTCCTCGAGCCAGCTCTTGTGGCGGAACTCCACGGCGATGCGGAAATCCTTCAGCCGGTCACGGCACTCCAGGACGTACTCCTTGTTCTTCCTGGCGATCACGAACCACTGGGGGAACTGGAACAGGACCGCGCCAAGCTTGCCTGCCGAGTGCAGCGGCATCAAGGCGTCGTGGAACCGCTGCCACACCTGCTCCACGGCGTCTTCGGGGAGCTGCTCCCGATACAGGTTTCGCTTCTTCTCGAGCTCCTTCGGGAGTTCATCGCGAAGATCCGCGTAGAGCGATTCTCGCTTCGTCGGGTGATTCGTGAGGAGGGAGTACGCCTTGATGTTGAAGGTGAAGTCCTTCGGTGTGCGCTCGAGCCACAGGATGGCGTTCCGCTCCGAAGGTGGAAAGTAGTAGGTCGAGTCCACCTCCACGATCGGGAACTGGCTCGCGTAGAACTGGAGCCGTGCCTCCGCCGTCTTGGCCCCGGACGGGTAGAAGTTCCCTTCCTTCATCAGCGTGCGCTCGGTCCAGCTGGAGATCCCGACGAGGACGTTTCCCATTCGGCCAGCTTAACGTGCCGCTTAGGAGCCCAAAGCGAAACGCCCGCCGGGGAGGTTCGGCGGGCGTCGTCGCCGTTACGTCTTGGCTGGGTTAGTCGTCCCCGCCGGAATCGTCCTGCGAGTCGTTGTTGTCGCCCTGATCGTCGTTGTTGTCGCCTTGGTCGTCGTTGCTCGAGACCTGGGAATCCCCGTTCTCTCCCTGGTCGTCGTTGTTGTCGCCCTGGTCGTCACCGTTCTCGCCCTGGTCGTCAGCGTCCTGATCCTCGCCCTGCTCGTCGGCCTCGGGTGTCTCCGTCGCCGTGGCCTCGGGTGTCTCCGTGTCCTGCGCCTCAGGCGTCTCGGTCTCCTGAGGTTCCGGAGTCTCGGTGGCGTCGTTCTGCTTCTGGCCAGGGCGGCAACCGAGATCCCGCCGACAAGCACGAACGCCCCAACCGTGGCGGCGATCCTGAGCAGCAGCTTCTTCGTCATCGCATGAGCCTCCTCTCGGGCATGGGAACAGCGTAGGGAGAGGAGGGTTACGGACCTTCCAAACGAAGGTTAAGGGGAGGGAAAGGATGGAGACGACTCAGTCGTCGTCGTCCCCGCCGTCACCGTCGTTGCCGCTCCCGGAGCCTCCCGAGCCCTCGCCGGATCCGTCGGACCCCGAATCGCTCGATCCGGACCCCGGGCCCGAGTTCGAGCCCGACGTGCCATCGCCACCGTGGACGTCGCCGGGGCGGGCCCCTTCACCGCTACCGGCCGCGCCCTGATCGTGTGCCGGGCTCTTGTGTGGATCGAGGGCTTCGTGAACGGGCTGATCCACCCGGTTGCTCGCGAGGCTGAATGGCCTCACCGGCGTGGCGATGCCGTTGCCGGCCACCGCGACGGCGGCCCCGGTGAGCACACCGGTGAGGAGGGCGCCGGCAATTCCCCAGGCCAGGATCTGGATGGTCCGATTCATCGTGCGTCCAGCCTAGTGAAGCATTCGCTAAGAACAGGTTAAGTCGCGGCCTTCAAACGGACCTCGATCCGTGTTCCGCCTCCGTCGGCAGTCTCCACGGCGACCGTGCCGCCCCACTTCTCCGCCAGCTCGCGAACGATGGCCAGGCCGAGGCCGGTCCCACCCTTCGGTGCCGTCCTCCCTCGGAAGAACCGATCGGTGACCCGGCGTCGCTCGTCCGCTGCGATCCCGGGCCCGACGTCCACGACGGCGAGGAAGGCTCGGCCGTCGGCTCGACCGGTCTCGATCACCACGGGGCCCGGCGCGTAGGCCACCGCGTTGTCGATCAGGTTGTCCAGGATCTGGTCCAGGTCGGCCTGCTCTCCGAGGGCCCTGCCGCCCTCTCCCTTCGCCGTTAGGGTGGCGCCCTGGCGTGAGGCGCGTTCCCCCCACCGCTCGAGAGCGCGATGGACCGCCTCGTCGAGGTCGATCTCCGAGGGACCGCCCTCCTCGATCCGCCGGGCCATCACCAGCAGCCGGTTGACGATCCCGGCGAGGCGGTCGACCTCCGTGTCGGCCGCTTCGAGCTGACGCCGGACCTCCTCCGAAGGCGCGCCGGCCATCGCCGCCTCGATGCGAAGCTTCATCCCGGTGAGTGGGGTCCGAAGCTGGTGAGAGGCGTTCGCCACGAACTCCCGCTGGGCCTTCACGGTCGCCTCCAGCCGGTCGGCCATGTCGTCGAAGGATCGAGCGAGCTGGACGATCTCGCTCGCCCCCTGATCGGTTTCCGCGCGCGCGGAGAGGTCTCCGCCCCCGAGGCGCTTGGCTACGGCGGCCAGGTTCGTGAGCGGCCGGGAGAAGGATCCGGCGAGGGCGAAGGCGACGATGAGGCCTGCGAACAGCGCGCCAAGGCCGATGACGGCCAGCCCCGCGATCACGCGGCGCACCCGGTCTTGGACTTCCCCCATGAGCTCGGAGACGCGAACCGCCCCATAGAACGTCGTCTCTTCGATGATGGGCGCGGCGGCGACAAGGATGTCCTGCCTGAGCGTGTCGCTATGCCGGATCTCGGAGGTCGGCTCCGGCGTCTGGAGCACACGCATCAGCTCAGGGCGGCCGGGTGTCGCGTACGTCTCTCCGAGGTGATCGCTTCCCGTCGAGTCGGCGATCAAGACCCCGTCGGGGTCGATCACGATGACTCGTCCGTTCTCCTGATCGGGGAAGTGCCGGGTGACGTAGCGCTGAAGGGTCAAAGGGTGGGCGATCCGCGCACCGCCGATGCCCGCGGCGACAAGCAGCGCGTCAGACTCGGCCCCCGACTTCACCTCCGACTGCACCCGGCGCTGCAGGTTGATGGCCAGCGGAACCTCGAGGGCGACGATGACGGTGACCAGGACGTAAGCGAAGGCGATGACCAGGCGGGTACGGAGCTTCGTGGCCCCTCCTATCCCGTGCTCGTGTCCTCGCTCGACATGTCCCCGGTCGAGGCGAAGCGGAACCCCACGCCCCGAACGGTGGTGATGTACCGAGGTCGGGCCGGGTCGTCCTCGAGCTTCTTGCGAAGCCACGAGATGTGGACGTCGAGGGTCTTGGTCGGCCCGAACCAGTGCGGATCCCAGACCTCGTCCATGATCTGCTCCCGTCGGATGACCTCGCCCGCATTGGCCATGAGAAGGTGAAGGAGGTCGAACTCACGGGCCGCCATGTCGACGGCCTGGCCCTCCTTGGTCACGGAGCGGGAGGCCGGATCCAGGCGGATCGCTCCCACCTCGATGGCGACGCGCCGCTCCGGTGGCTTGCCCCTCCGCATGATGGCTCGGATCCGCGCCGTGAGCTCACGGACGGAGAAGGGTTTGACGACGTAATCGTCGGCCCCGAGCTCGAGCCCGAGTACTCGGTCGATCTCCTCGCCTCGAGCGGTGAGCATGATGATGGGCACGCCCGACTGCTTGCGGATGTCGCGCGCCAAGTCCCGCCCGTCGCCATCGGGCAACATCACGTCGAGGAGGATGAGGTCCGGGAGCTGCCGGGCGCACGCTTCGCGCGCGACCGCCAGCGTCGACGCGACCTCTGGGGCGAACCCCTCGCGTTCGAGGCTCTCGGCCAGGGGTTCAGCGATGGCCTGCTCGTCCTCCACGACCAGGATGCGAGGCTTCACGAGCGTGATGGTACCGCTGGGCAGGAGCCATTTCGGGGTTCCCGCGGCTACGTACTCAGCTTTGCCCGTCTGGAAATGTCGTTCTTGACCTGGTACCCGCCCTGGTCTCTAGACTTCGGCAATTGACCCGGGAGGGGGGTCCCGTGTCCGCAGCTACCGCAGGTGCCGCCGCCATCGGTCGTCATCCATCCCGACCCCACGCCTGGCCAAACCCCGAGCCGCTCCGACTCCGGCTCCTCGAGTGGGGGTTCTCAGTGATATCGATTGGCTTTCTCGTGCCTCTGGTAATCACGTCTCTGAACTCGCCACGATCTGAGTTTTGGACCGTTGCCGGCTGGTTGCCGCTCATTGTGATTTCGGATCTTCTTCCCGTCCCCATTTGGGGTGGAGTGACAATCGCTCCATCGCTTCCAATTCTGCTCGCAGCCGCCATGCTGTTTCAGCCAGCCACCGTTGGAGTGCTTGCTTTGGTTGGATCAACTGACCTCCGAGAGGCCCGAAGACAGATTGGTATCGGGCACGCTCTTTTCAATCGCAGTCAGATTGCTATCAGCGTAGTCACTGGATCATGGATATTCCACGCATTGGGCGGAGACCTAAACGCCTGGCCTCGAGTACTTATTTTGGCCATGTTGGTGCTTTCGGTGGACATTCTTGTCAACGCCTCGCTCGTCCTCTTCGCTCGGCAAGTAGCAATGGCAGCGCCATTGAGCGAGGAGGTTATCGGCCTTCTTGGTGGACAGCCTATCCCCTTCTTGTTGTCCTACGTATGCTTCGGGCTCGCTGCGGTTCTTCTCGCAGTCGTCTACCGAGTAGCAGGAAATTGGGCTCTGTTTGCGTTCATGATTCCGGTGCTTTTGGCTCGGCAGGTCTTCGTTGAAAACGCTCGTCTACTAGACATGCGTGAGGCAATCTTTGAGAAGAGTCGAGCGCTACTCACGGTGTCCGAAAAGATGGTCGATGAGCGGCGTGAAGAGAGGCTTGCAGTCGCCGCTGGACTTCACGACGAATTGCTACCCCCTCTCTACAAGGTCCATCTGATGGGCCAGGTCCTGAGGCAGGACTTGGCTACGGGTCGGCTCCTAAACTTGGAGGATGATCTGCCAGAGCTCCTGGGTGCGACCGAACAAGCCAGCGAAGCGACCCAAGGGCTTATTCGCGAATTGCGGCACTCGGGGCTTGGCCCTGACGGCCTTGTTGGAACACTGCGTCTCTTGATACGTGATGTCGAGTCAGCCTCTCGCGGCCGGATTCAGTTGGAAGCAAAAGATGTCGGGGGATCACCCGTGGTCCAACTTCTCGCGTACCAGATCGCGCGGGAGGCACTGAGGAATGCAGTCAGGCACGCCGACGCCAGCTTCATCCGAGTCTCGCTAGAAAGAGAGGGCCCGGACATGCGTCTGATTGTCCAGGACAACGGAAGAGGGTTCGATCCCATCTCTGTCGATGCCGAGAAGCATTTTGGTCTGTTGCTGATGAAGGAACGCGTAGAACTCGCTGGTGGGGTTCTGCACGTCGAATCAAGAGTCGGACAAGGCACAACAATTGTGGCGCGACTCCCGGCAGAAACCTCCTCAGACAGCAGCTAGACCCCGAGATCCTCGGGGTCTAGCTGAAGCTTGCAGCCTTTTTGGGCCTAGAACCTCGCGTGCGCGCCACCGGCCAACACCAGCGCGAGGAGCGAACCAGCAGCGATTGCGAGCCGCCTCACGAGCTTCATGGCCACCTCCCTCCCTCGCCCCAACAGGGAAAAAACTTCCCACCCCCTAGCGGATGGCCTCCCCCTTCTACCACGTGGACGGCCCCGCTTGGGGGATATCGAGGTCACTATCGGGTGACCCCCGAACGGCCCACAAGCCACCTGTTCTGCCTACACCATTCGCTGTAGGGGTTGAACCGTAGCTTCGCTGGCCGTTGCGGGTGGTTCCAATCACACTGCTGGAGCTTCATCATTGGCGTCGCATTCGTGCGGGTCACCAGGAGGTACGCCACGTCTAGCTCGCGTGAGAAAGCGCCCGGTAGGCGGGCTCGGGTCGGCCTCATGACTTTTGAGGTGGGAGTGGTCGTGCCCACTCTCGTGGGGTTGGTTCTCCTGCTGGCGAGGGAGGCCGGCGACCTTTCCGCCAAGGAGATTGTTCAGCTGGCATTTTGGGTTGCCATCATCGGATTGGTTGAGCTCCTCCCTGTCCCCATGTGGCGAGGAACACACATCAGCTTGGGGTTTCCACTACTCATGGCAGTTGGTTTCATCTATGTGCCCGCGGCGGGAGGCATAGTCGCCCTTTTGGCGGCGTCGGATCCCCGGGAATTCAAGGGCGAGGTCGGCCCTCTCCGAGCACTCTTCAACCGGTGCCAAGTCGCATTGTCAGTGCTTGCTGCAAGTGCGGTGTTCCATGGGTTTGGATCAATCGACCATTCGCGAACATTGCTGCTGGTGATAGCCGCGATGTTGGCGGCGATGGTGGACTACATCGTCAATTGGAGTCTTGTCGCGCTCGCGGCGAGCATCCATTACAGGATGTCGCCAACGACTGTGTTCCGACAGATGCGGGTTGGGGCTGGAAGGGAATTCTTGATTAGCTACCTCGGTCTGGCCGTCTTCGGGTTGATTGTCGCGAAGCTCTTTCAGGATCAGGATGTGCAGTTCTGGGTCGTCCCCGGATACGTGGCGCCGTTGCTGTTGGCCCGGCAGATGTTCTTCCGGAGCAAGGCCCTGGAGGAAGCCCACAAGGAACTCCAAGATCGGGAGCATGTCCTTCGAGCCCTTTCGACCAGGATGGCAGAGGAGCGTCAAGACGAGCGGGCCCAGATCGCGGCGTACCTCCACGACGACCTGGCTCAGCTCCTGTTCAAGCTCTCGCTCCAAGTGGATATCGCGAAGCGGCATCTCGCGGCCGGCAAGCTTCCAGACGCGGAGAAGACCCTCGAGGAGATCAAGGATACGAAGGGGAAGACTTCCGACCGCATCCGGGCGCTGATCCGCGACCTGCACCGATCTCCCCTCGGGCGCGCCGGCCTCGAGGAGGCGCTCCACGGCTTCATCTCGGAGGTTGGTCGTGGCTCGGAGGTGCGGTTCCACACGGACATCTCAGAGGTGGCCCTCCCGGCCCCCATCGCGCTCCTCGTGTACCACATCGCTCGGGAAGGCGTGATGAATGCCCTCAAGCATGTCCACGATCTCGGGGACAACGTCGAGCTCGTGCTGAAGGACGACGGGGCCGGGTTCGACGCCGAGGCACCGGGCCCCGAAGGGCACTACGGCCTGACCATGATGCGCGAGCGGGCCACCGTCGGCGGCGGCACCTTCGACATGCAAACGGCGGCCGGAGCGGGGACCACGATCACGGTGACGTTCCCAACGTCGTGGCCGCAGCAGGAGGCGGCGCCGGCCCAGGAGACGCCGCCGAGCCGGGCCGATGCCTCCCCCGGTACCGTCGTCCCTCCTCGGGGGGAGCTTGCTCCCCAGTCCGCCCTCGCATCACGGCCACGATGAGCCAGGCCACCCCGGCGTAAACGAACACGTCGCCGACGCTCGCCACCTGCCCGACCGGCTGTGGGATGGGGATCACGTCGGCCAGCGGCGTCAGGCGATCCGCGGACGTCATGAGGTGGTGCTTGGCCCCTTCGTCCGCGGTGAGGAGCCTCAGCACCTCGCCCTGTCCAGACGCCACGAGTGCGTGGCGGCTCACCGGCATCCCCCCGTTGGCGATGACCACGGCAGTGTTCAGGGTGAGCCCCACCAAGAGCAGGGGCATCCCGGTGATTCGGATGTTGACGAATGCGAAGAGCAGCAGGAGCGCGTAGGAGGCCCCCAGGACTGCCATCCTCACCAGGAAGTCCGTGCCGTGGCGGGCGTCGGGGAGCGGGAGCGCCTGCAATCCCAGCCCGATGGGGGCCAGCCACCAATACCGCAGGTGTAGCCTTTCGAAGCCCCGTAGCCGTCCTCCAACCAGGTACCCGACGAGTACCGACAGCAGGATGACGGAGA
>VAYX01000140.1 GCA_005885325.1 Actinomycetota bacterium | reverse complement strand
GCCATCCGGCACACCCACGGTGTACAGGCGGATGATCCATGGGGCGAGCGCGATGCCGAGGATGCTGATGATGGAGAGGGAGACGGCGGCGATACCCAGGACCCTGCGGGCCACGTCCCATGCTGCTTCGCGTCCCCGGGACTGGAGCCATTGCACGAACACCGGGACGAAGACCGAGGACAGGATCCCCCCCAGCGCCAGCTCGTAGACGATGTTCGGCGTGATGTTGGCGATGTTGTAGGCATCGGCCAGCCGGGTCTCGGTGATCCCCAAGGCATAGGCCATGGCCGACAGGCGGAGGAACCCCGTCACTCGCGAAAGCGTCGTGCCCACCGACATCACCGCGGTGTTGCGAACGAACGCCGCCTGTGAGTCCTCGGGTGGGAGGTCGACGCCCTCCGGCGTATCTGGCGTCACGAGGTCCGACGTGGCACGAACCTCCTGGTCCATACCAGCAGCGCCAGCAGTGCTGCCCCGATCGTGATGAGCAACGCGAACCTGTTGTAGGCGGTGGATCGCACGATCAGGGTGTCCCTGCTGATGACCCGCCCCGACGGTGAGGTGACCTCCACGTCGACGGGGAACCGTCCGGTCGTGTTCAGCTGGACGTCGAAGTTGACCGTCTGGGTGGAATCGGCCTTCAACACCATGGACGAATGGGGTGACCCACTGAGGTGCGGGGAGACCAGTCGCACGGACACGCGGAGCGGTTCCTTGTTGCCGTTCGTCAGGCGGATGGGAATCCCGGTGCCGGTGCTCGACGTGAGCGTGATGGGCTGGGTGGTGTCGGGCCGCACCGCCCCGAAGACCGATCCGATCTCCTCCCGCGCCGACCCGATGAACGAGAAGCCGGTGGTCTG
This sequence comes from Actinomycetota bacterium, assembly GCA_005885325.1. Lineage (GTDB taxonomy): Bacteria > Actinomycetota > UBA4738 > UBA4738 > HRBIN12 > AC-69. Next base: position 6,682 of record VAYX01000140.1, on the reverse strand, counting down.
ATCCACGAGGAACTGCGCCGATTCCGCAAGGAGCAGCATGTTGTCGAGCCGATCGGGCTCGAGGCTCTTGTCCACGAGCATCGACCGATAACTCTCGATCCGCTTGCGCGTCTGCTTGATGGTCTCGACGTACGTGCGGGGGAACGTGACGGGGACGGTCTCGGCGAGCTCGCTCTCGGAGCTCGGCGGGAAAGTATCGGCGATCGCGGAGGCGGTCGACTTCCGAAGCCAGGGAGCGCCCGTTACTCCCCGCACCAGCTGGCCGAAGAACGCCCCGGGAGGGTCGAAGCCATCGGGAAACGTGACGGCGATCCCGCGGTCCAGCCCGGGCTGTTCGAGCCAGATCGCGGCGAGCTCCCCCAGCACCGCTTGCGCGGCTCGAACCGGATCCGCGGTGACGATCTCGGAGCTCAGCATGGCTCCCACGTTCGGATCCGAGACGAGTGCGGTCACCGGTCCTGAGGAAGTACGCAGCGACGTGGTCGGGGGCGGAGCGAACCCGAGGGGCTGGTTCGCCGGCGGGACGGTCGCGGGATCGACGATCAGCAGGTCGACGGCGCGGGCCGCGAGGTGGTCCAGGCTCGCGGGGTCGAGCGCCGAGCCGGGTGGACGAAGGAGCGCCGGATCGGGCGCACGCCCCAGGATCGTCTCCACGCTGTCCCTGCCCCGCTGGAGCTGCGTGGTGAGGTCCGGCGACAGCCCACCGAACGAGAGGGAGGGAAGGTTGGGCGCCGCGAACGGGAGCGCCGAGAGCTCCACCTCGGGCGAGCCGACGATCTGCCGCAGGTCCGCGATGGCCTTGGCCGCGGCGGCCGCACCGCCCGTCCCGGCCTTGACCACTCGGCGTTCGCCCGCGTCCATCACCGCGTACCCGGCCCGCATCCGCGCAAGGTCGGCGAGCAGCACCGGAGAGACCGCGAGGTCGACCGGGGTCTGCGCCCGGTCCTCCGTCATGGCCAGCAGCGCGTGGATCTCGCCCGCGAGGTGCCCGCCCTGCGCCAGGTCCTGCTCGAGGGCGGTGGAGGTGAAGACGCCGTTCGGCTCGAACGACACCGGCTCGTGCAGGACGAAAGTCCAGGCCACGCGAAGCGGCGTCTGCGGCTGCCGAACCAGGAAGATCACCGGGGTCCGCAGGGCCGCGAGCGAGGTGAAACCGGTCCGAAGGTCGATCTTCAGTGGATAGATCAGGGACTCGGTCGCGCTGATCCCGTCGGACTCGAGTGTCAGGCGGACGGTGAAGACGCGGGACCCGCCGGGCTCGATCGTCCCCCCCTGGACGATGGTGTCCCCCCCGATGGCCACCGCGTTCTCGGGATCGGCGGTCAGCGAGTCCTCGAAGTCGGTTCGGGTGAACACCGGGCCCCACAGGGTCCATCCCACAGACAGGTCCGTCAGGGACTGGTCGCTCAGGTTCTGGGCCCGGACCTTGATCTCGAGCGTTCGCTCACTCGCAGAGTTCCAGGGGGTCTGGCCCATCAACGTCAGGCGCACGTCCGGCTCCTGGGCCCGCGCCTGCGGGACGGGGAGCAGGATGAGGGCGAAGGTGACGAGGAGGAGCCCGGCGAAGCGGCGCATGGTCGGCGGGCTCATCCTACCCGGGGCCCCGGACCAGGGACGCCAGCTCCCGCACGCCGTAGAGGACCGAGATGGCCAGCAGGAACGCGCCGACGGCCACCCTGAGTGTCCCCTCCTTCGCGCCGAGCGCGATCTTCGCCCCGACCCTCGCCCCTGGGATGACCCCGGCGGTCAGGACCAGGAAGATCGCCCAGTCGATGTGCCCCAGCGCCGCATGCACGATGGTTCCGGGGACGACGAGGGCGGAGATCGTCACCAGCGAGGTTCCCAGGGCTCGCTTCAGCGGCATGCCGATGAACGTGGTGAATGCCGGGACCATGATCACCCCGCCGCCGATCCCGAGCAGGCCCGAGACGAAGCCGGCGACCAGGCCGATGGCCGCGTATTTCCACCCCGGCGTCATCCCCAGCTTCCACGGGACCCTGGGCCGGCGCCCCCGGATCACCTCCACGCCCGTCCAGCCGATGAGGACCGAGGTGATGACCAGGAGCAGGTGGGCGTTCACCACCTCGGTGAGGGCCGCGCCGGCGATGGCCCCGATGATCCCCGGTCCGACCGCCCATCGGAAGGCCCGGAAGCTCACCTCGCTGGCCCTCCCGTACGTGATCGCCCCCACCACCGAGGTGGGGAACATCACGGGGAGCGGCGTCGCCACGGCCTGGATGGCCGTGCCCCCCAGCAGGACGTCGATCGCCGGCGTCGTGACGGTCCCGCCGCCCACGCCGAACAGGCCGGAGCCCATGCCGGCCACGAACCCGACGAGGACGCCGATGATCACCTGGAGTGGCGTCATGTGAGGCGCGCCGCGGCACGCTGCAACACCTCGCGCTCTCCCTTGTACGTCGCACGACGAAGTGCGACCGAGAGCGGGAACCATCGCACCTCCTCCATCTCATCGTCGTGCTGCGAGGCGTCTCCTCCCGTCGCGCGCATCAGGAAGAAGTGGACGGCCTTTCGGACCCGAACGCCTTCCCACACATAGAAGTAGCGGATCTCTCCGAGTGAGACCTCGACGTCGGCATCGAGGCCGGTCTCCTCCCGGACCTCGCGGACCGCGGCTTGCTCGGGCGTCTCGTCCGGCTCGACCAGTCCCTTGGGCAGGCCCCACGCGAGGTCGCCCCGCCGGGTCCGTCGAGCGGCCAGGACGACCTCGACGCCCTCGTCCGAACGCCGGTAGACCACGCCGCCGGCGGAGACCTCGCTGCGAGTTCTCACCGCCGTCCGCGCCGAGGTCCCAACCTATACTTGGCCCCCGTGGTCGATCGCATCATCGAATTCCTCCGTCCGTACCTCTCCGCGCCGTGGGGATACTTCATCGTTGGCGCGGCCACGTTCCTCGAGAACTCCGTGGGGGCGGGGGTCATCGTTCCCGGCGAGACCCTCGTCATCATCGGCGGATTCTATGCGCGCCTCGGCGAGCTCTCGCTCGCATGGGTGGCGGTGGCCGCATGCGTCGGCGCCATCCTCGGAGACAACGTTGGGTACCTGATCGGCCGGCGTTTCGGGCGCGGTTTCCTGGAGCGCCACGGGCGCAGGCTGTTCATCACTCCCGAGCGCCTCGAGCGGGCGGACGAGTACTACCGGAGCCACGGGGGCAAGACCGTGTTCCTCGGCCGGTTCATCCCGTTCGTGCGGAGCGTGGGGTTCATCCTCGCCGGGGTGGCCCACATGCGGTGGCGGCGGTTCCTCATGTACGACGTGGCCGGCTCGGTGGTGTGGGGGATCGGCAATGCCGTCCTGGGGTACGTCATCGGTGCGTCGTACGAGCGGTGGAAGGGGTACCTCACGCCGGTCGGGCTCGGCGTCCTGGTGCTCCTGCTCGCGTTCATCCTGTGGACCAGGTGGCGGGGTCGGCGCCGGGAAGCCAGGCGCTACGCGACCGAGCGCCTGGAGCCCGGTCAGGCAACGGGGGCCGCCGGGGCCGCGGACCTCAAGGTGGACGGGAGGCCCGCCGACGACTGATTCGGGATGGACATCGCCGAGCTGCTCAGGTACGCCGTCGAGATGGGGGCGAGCGACCTCCACCTCAAGGCGGGCAACGTCCCGTTCATCCGGGTGGACGGCTCGCTCCGCCCGACGAGCTTCGAGTCGCTGACGCCGGTCGAGAGCCAGACGTTCGCCGCGCAGCTGATGCCCGACCACAAGATGCGGGAGTTCGCCGCAACGAACGAGGCGGACTTCGGCTACACGCTGCCGGGCGTGGGCCGGTTCCGGGTGAACGTGTTCCGCCAGAGAAGCAACGTGGGCCTGGCCATCCGTCGCGTGCGGGCCGAGGTGCCCACCTTCGAGGAGCTCCTCCTGCCGCCGGTGATGAAGGAGCTCGCCGATTCCAGCCGCGGGCTGGTCCTGCTGACCGGTCCCACGGGAACGGGGAAGACCACCACGATCGCCTCGGTCATCGGCTACATCAACCGGACCCGGCGAGCGCACATCGTGACCATCGAGGATCCGATCGAGGTGGTGCACGAGGACGACCTGTCTATGATCCAGCAGCGTGAGATCGGCCTCGATACCGAGTCGTACGGAAACGCCCTCCGCCACGTGATCCGCCAGGACCCCGACGTCGTGTTCATCGGCGAGATCCGAGACCCGGAGTCGGCCCTCTCCGCCATCCAGGCCGCGGAGACCGGCCACCTGGTCATCTCCACGATGCACACGATCGACGCGACCGAGACCATCAACCGACTGCTCGACCTGTTCCCCCCGCAGCAGCAGCGCGAGGTGCGCACCTCGTTCGCCGGCGCGCTCCGGGGCATCGTGTCGCAACGCCTGGTCCCGCGGGCCGACGGCAAGGGGCGGGTTCCCGCGGTCGAGGTCATGATCGCCACCGGCCGCGTGTACGAGCGGATCATCGACCCGGAGTCCACGATCGAGATCCGCGACGTCATCGCCGAGGGCACCTATTACGGCATGCAGACCTTCGACCAGGCTCTGGTGAAGATGGTGAAGGACGGCCTCATCAACGAGGATGACGGCCGAAGGGCCTCCACCACCCCGCACGACTTCAACCTCGCGCTTCGCGGCGTGATGACCCGCGGGACGCCGCAGCTGATCTAGCGCTCGGGCTCGCCCGCCGCACGGCGGGCGGCGCGCTCGAACGGATGGCGGCGGTACCCGAACGGCACCGCGAGCACCAGGTATGCCGGGATGAACAGCGGACCCCACGCCATGTACTGGCGGATGTGGTGGCGCTCGTGCGACAGCAGCGTGCCGTCGAGCGGGACCGCCGACAGGATCACGAACCCCACGGTCATGGCGCTCCGGTGCATCCTGGACATCACCCAGCTCAGGCCGCGAGGGCCTCGGTCGAACACGAGCGCCCCGCCGTGGATCCGAGGCCATTGGAACGTGAACCCGCCGAGGACCACCCCGATCACCGTGTTCGGCAGGGTCTCGCAGGGCGCCTCGGCGCCGGGGGTATCCTGACCGAGTCATGGCCCGTCCCACGCGCCCGGAGGAGGGCGCGCGCGTGGAGGTCCCTCCCGTCGCCACCGAACTCGGCGAGCGCTTCCGCATGGCCGGGCACGAGCTGTACCTGGTGGGCGGGGTCGTCCGGGACCTGGTGCTCGGCCGGGCCAAGCAGGGCGCAGAGCTCGACCTGGCCACCGACGCACCTCCCCGCGAGACCATCAAGCTGCTTCAGGGGTGGGCCGACAGCCGCAAGCTGGTCGGGGTTCGGTACGGCACGGTCGGCGCGCGGAAGGGCGACACGGTCCTCGAGATCACCACGTTTCGCGAGGAGGTCTACCCGGAGGAGACGCGCAAGCCGGCGGTCACGTTCGCCCGCGACATCCGGACCGACCTGTCGCGCCGGGACTTCACCATCAACGCCATGGCCGTTCGCCTGCCGGAAGGGGAGTTCCTCGACCCGTTCGGTGGGGTGAAGGCGCTGGCGGCACGGCGACTCGACACGCCGCTGGATCCCGAGATCGCGTTCTCCGACGACCCCCTGCGGATGCTCCGGGCCGCCCGGTTCGTCTCGGAGCTCGACCTCACCCCGGCGCCGAGGGTGGTGCACGCCATCGAGCGGATGCGGGATCGGCTGCGCATCGTGTCGGCGGAGCGGATCGCCGACGAGCTGTCCAAGCTGTTGCTCACGGCGAAGCCGTCGAAGGGTCTCGAGCTGATGGTGAACACCGGGTTGGCCGACGAGTTCCTGCCGGAGCTTCCCGCGTTGCGGCTCGAGCAGGACCCCGTGCATCGGCACAAGGACGTGTTCCATCACACGCTCGCGGTGGTCGAACGAACGGAGCCCGACCTCGAGCTTCGCCTGGCCGCGCTGCTGCACGACATCGGCAAGCCCCGAACCCGGCAGGTGACGCCGGAGGGCGTGCAGTTCCACCATCACGAGAGCGTCGGCGCCCGGATGGCCGAGGACCGGCTGCGGGCCCTCCGGTTCCCGAACTCGGTGGTGGAGAACGTTCGCACGCTCGTCGAGCTGCACCTGCGCTTCCACGGGTACGGGGAGGGGTGGACCGACAGCGCCGTTCGCCGGTACGTGCGAGACGCCGGCCCGCTCCTGGACAAGCTGAACCAGCTCACACGGGCCGACGTCACGACGGGGAACCGGTTCCGGGCCAAGCAGTTCCAGGCCCTCCAGGACGACCTGGAGGAGCGGATCGCCCGGCTGGCCGAGCAGGAGAGCTTGGAGGCAATGCGCCCGCCCCTCGACGGGAACGAGGTCATGGCCCACCTCGGTGTGGAGCCCGGCCCGATCGTGGGCGAGGCCCTTGAGGAGCTCATGGAGGTCCGCCTGGACCGTGGTCCCGTCGAGAAGGAGGAGGCCTATCGCCTCCTCGACGAGTGGGCGGCCAAGAAGGGGATCCGCCGGGGCTCAGCCTGACGTCGTGTCAGCCTGGGGTCAGGCCCCCGGCGTCACCCGGCGGCCAGATGATGACGAAGGCCCGCCCGACCACGTTGCCTTCCGGCACGAACCCGATCACCCGCGAGTCGGAGGAGTTCCCGCGGTTGTCTCCGAGAACGAATAGCTCGCCGCGGGGAACCGTCACCGGTCCGTAGTCGCCCATCGAGTCCAGCGCCTCCTTCGTGAGGTATGGCTCGGCGATCGGATCGTTGTTCACCATGACCGTGTGTTTGCGGATCCTGA
>VAYX01000139.1 GCA_005885325.1 Actinomycetota bacterium | reverse complement strand
TAGGGAGGAAGGTCCGGGACCGCCGGAACGTCCATCCCGAACTCGCGGCCGAACCGCTCCAGGGCATCGGGCGGGTCCTGGCCCACGCCGACCACCCGTCCCGGGTACGCCCTGGCCATCGCGTCGACCGTCGGCGCCGCCATCTGGCACACCGGGCAGGTCACCTTGTAGAAGACCACGGCGAGGGCCCCGTCGCCGAACGCCACCCCAGGGAGGGGCGGCGCGGCCTGGCCCACCTCGATCGTTGCCACGGCCCCAGGATATCGGTGCGGCCGGCTAAGCCCGCTGCCGATCGGAACGCGCCCGCTCAGGCCGCCGACGGGTTCCCGATCCCGAAGATCCCGCCCCCCGGGTGCCCACACAGATCCGGCCGCGGAAAACCGACTGCACGACCCCCATGGGAGTGCGACGCGGCGATCAGGGCTCACGCGGGAAGGAAGTTCCCGACACTCACGATTGCGAAGAGGACGACCATACAGATCGCCGAGCTGACGACGACTGCCACGAACAGCCGCCGCGAGAGTCCTTTCGCTACGGGAATGAGAACGGGGAAGGCGCCAAAGAGAAACCTCGGGACGGAGGCGGTGTTCGAACTCAGCCAGGCCAGCGCCACTATGCCGACGAGATAGAGCACGATGGGAGCCGGCGGGCGCCAACGAACTACGAAGTAGCCTCCGGCGATGGTCCCGATCACGGCGAGCGCCAGCACGATCAGGTACACCCCGTTCACCTGGGCGGTGCCCCGAATGACGTCGAAGACTCGGTGCATGTTCGATATGCCGAAGTCGAACCGCTGGTGCCAGTAGCGACTTTGGACCCGCAAGAACGTCAGACCGCTGCCCGTGCGGAAATAGAGGAAAGCGAAGTATGCCACCAACCCGGCCGGAGCGAGAAGTGGTGCAACGAACGGCGACCACGAGTGGTTTCGGCGAGCAGCCCGCGTTGCAGCCCACAGAAGGCTCGCTGCCAGCACGATTGCGTTAGGCCGCACGAACGTCGCCAAACCAGCGGCCATTCCCGCGACCAGCCACCGTTCCTCCAGGATGGCCAGAAGGACGATGGCCGCCAGCATGATGAAGAGTCCGTCCGCGTACACCATCGAGAGGACGAACGAGGAAGGAAAGACGGAGAACAGGATCACCGTCCGGTCCGCGGTGCGTGCATCTTCGAGTCGGCTTGCCAGCAGCCACAAGAGGATGGCCGCTCCCGTACCGGCCGCCATGCTGATGACGATTCCGGAAACAGCCGGCGGCAGCATCGTGAGGAACGAGAGCGCCCGGATAGCGAGGGGATATCCGGGGAAGAAGGCCATGCTCGTGGTTGTGGCCCCGCTCACTCCGTGTGGCGGAGTCGAATATCCCGTGCGGGCTATGGCGAGGTACCATCCGCCATCCCAGCGAGACAGCACGTCAACCAATGATTGAGACTTGCTCGTCAGCGCGATTGCGGAGGCGATGGCGAGCGTGACCACCCTCGAGAAGAGAAAGACACCAGCCACCCAGCTTGCTCGGCTACGAAGCGTTGGAACGAGCTCACGTGTGCCGGCGTCGTCATCCACGACGAGCGCGGTGGGCACGGCCGATCTCGGCAGCGGGGTGACGTCGGTGCTCACGGTACCTTCCTAAATCGGTGGCTACCGCCGCAATCTGAAGGCTTAGACGGGCCCCTTCGAGCCGGGGTAGGAGCCCAGGACCTTCAGCATCGACGTGTGGAGGCGGATCTCGTCGAGGGCGGCCAGGACATCGGGGTCATCGGCCGCCCGCTCGATGTCGAGGTAGAACACGTACTCGAACGGTGCGCCACGGCGGGGCCGGGACTCGAGCTTGGTCATGTTGATGCCGTGGTCGGCGAACGGCTTGAGTGAGGCCAGCAGCGACCCCGGGCGGTCGTGGACCGCCATCACGAGCGAGGTCTTGTCGGCGCTGCCGAGCCCGGCATCCCTGGTCCCGATCACGGCGAACTTGGTGAAGTTGTCCGGGACCGTCTGGATCCGCTCCGCCAGGACTACGAGCCCCAGGTTGGCCGCAGCTTCGACGCTGGCGATCGCCGCATCCTCGGTCCGGCCGGACTCCGCCACCATCCGGGCGGCGCCGGCCGTATCGTGCACCGGTACGGGCTCGATCCGGTGGGCGGCCAGGAAGTCCTCGCTCTGGGCCAGAGCCTGCCAGTGCGAGAACGCCCGGGTGACCCCTTCCAGGCGCGCGCCAGGGTTGGCCACGAGCGCATGGTCCACGCGGATCACGACCTCGCCCGAGACCTTCACCAGGCTGCTGTTCAGCAGCAGCTCATATGTCTCGTTCACCGAGCCGGCCTGGGAGTTCTCAACCGGAACGACGCCGAAGTCCGCCTCGCCGCTCGTCACCCGGGAGAAGACGATGTGCACTGTGTCGCACGGCATCGCCTGGGCATCGGGGAACAAGGTAAGGACCGCGGTCTCGCTGTACGCGCCCGATTCGCCTTGGTAGGCAACCCTCATGACGCCCGAAGGGTAACAGCGCCGCCGGCCGATCCCGTCTAGTGTTGGGAGGAGAAGAACTCGAAGATCTTGATGGCTCCGGGCCCCAGGATGACGACGAACATGGCCGGCAGGATCATGAAGATCATCGGGAACAGGAGTTTGACCGGAACCTTCTGCGCCGACTCCTCGGCCCGCTGGCGCCGCTTGTGCCGCAGCTCCTGGGCCTGGGCCCGAAGGACGTTGGCGATACCCACCCCGTACCGGTCGGCCTGGATCATCGACAGGACGAACCCGTCAAGCTCGGTGATCTCCGTCCGGTCGCTCAGGTTCCTGAACGCGTCCACCCGGCTCACGCCGATCTGCATCTCCTGGAGCAGCCGGGCGAGCTCCTGGGACAGCGGCCCCTCGACGTTGCGAACCACCTGAGCCATCGCGGCGTCGAACCCCAGCCCCGCCTCCACGCTGATGGTCAGGAGGTCCATCGTGTCGGACAGGGCGTTGCGGATCTCCTTCTGGCGCTTGGACGCCCGAGCCGACACCGTCGCGCTCGGGAGCGTGTACCCGACCAGCGTGAAGATGACGATCGCGAAGACGAACAGCGGGCCAGACAACCCAAGGAGGGAGGCGAGGGCGAAGCCACCCACGAGCCCACCGATCCCCAGGATGATCTTCAAGGCCACGATCCGCTCTGCGGTCAGCCCCGGCGGGTTCCCCGCCAACACGATCAGGCGCTGGATCCGTCGAGGAAGGTCGATGGGCGTCGCGCGGGCCAGGCTGTGCGCCAGCTTGCCGGCGAAGGGCAGGGCCAGCCGCTCCAGCGCCGACCGCTTCAGCTGCTCCTCGCGGATATTGAGCGCCTCCGGCATGGCCCCAACATGGCTCTGGAGCATGGTGACCGCCCGGCGTGACTTGCCGTTCAGGACCATGTCCACGGCCAGGCCCAGCATGAAGATGGTCAGGAACGTACCGATGAGCGCGAGCACGAGCCAGATCTGGTTGTCAAACATCGATTTTCACGATCCTTGTCATCACGAAGATCCCCAGCCCCATGAGCGTGCTACCCGCGATGAGCAGGATCCGCCCGACCGTGGTGCTGAAGAGCAGGCCGACGTAGTCCGGGTTCACCACCAACAGGTACAGGAAGAGCAGGAACGGAAGGGCGCTCAGGATGGCGATGGAGAACCGCCCCTCGGCCGACAGCACCTTCACCTGGCGCATGATGTAGGCGCGCTCCCGGACCGTGGTGGCCACGATGTCCAGGACCTCCGCCAGGTTGCCGCCCACCTCCCGCTGGATGTTGACCGCCATGACCGCCCACCGCAGGTCCTCGCTCTCGATGCGGTCCGCCATGGCCACCATGGCATCGTCGACGCCGCGACCCAGCCGGATCTCCGATACGACCCGCTGGAACTCGGTGGCCGAGGGGTCGCTGATCTCCTTCGCCACCTGGTCCAGGGCCTGGAGGAAGCTGTGGCCGGCCCGCACCGAGCTCGCCAGGATCGACAGCACGTCGCCCAGCTGCTCGCTCATGGCCTTCTGGCGCTTGCCCCGGGCCCGCAGCAGCCAGCCGTACGGGATCAGCGCGGCGAGCGCCGCAAGGAACAGCACGAAGACGATGTTGGGCAGCAGGATCGTGCTGAAGACGCCGCCGAGGACCGCGCACACGGCCGTGAGGGCGACGAACTCACCCGCCCGCATGGGGAGCCCTGCCTGTTCGAGCTTCTCGTCCAGGCGGACGCTGAATCCGGCGCCCGACGCCAGCCGCTGGCCCGCCTGCACCAGGCCGGAAGGCATCCACTGCGTCTCCGCCTTGGCCTCCTCGGCGGCCCTCCTGCCCCGGCGCCCCAGGATCAGCCGGGTGATGCTCTGCTGGCGTCGACCCTTCTCCCGGATCGACAGGAGCATGACCCCGACGAGGAACGTCCCGGCGAAGACGGTGCCCAGGATGATGAGGAGCGACGCGTCCGAGCCGAACAGGGCCTTGATCTGGTCGATCATGCGGTCCGACCCCCCGGTGCGAAGACCTCGGCCGGCACCGCGACGCCCCGCTCGGCCAGGCGCTCCATGAACCGAGGCCGCAGCCCGGTGGCCTTCAACTGGCCACGGAACCTGCCCTCGTCGTCGATGCCAGAGCTGTAGTCGAACAGGAACAGGTCCTGGAGGGTGATCACGTCGCCCTCCATGCCCACGATCTCCGTGACGTGGGTGATCCGACGGATGCCGTCCTTCATGCGCGCCTGGTGGACGATCAGTTGGATGGCCGCCGAGATCTGCTCCCGGATGGCCCGGATCCCCAGGTCCATGCCCGACATCATGGCCATGGTCTCGAGGCGCGACAGGGCGTCTCGCGGGGAGTTGGAGTGCACGGTGGAGATCGAGCCGTCGTGGCCGGTGTTCATGGCCTGCATCATGTCGAGGGCCTCGCCACCACGGACCTCACCGACCACGATCCGGTCGGGGCGCATGCGCAACGCGTTTCGGACCAGGTCGCGGATCGTGACCTCGCCCCGCTGCTCGATGTTCGGCGGGCGGGACTCCAGCCGGACCACGTGGGGCTGCTGGAGCCGGAGCTCCGCCGAGTCCTCGATCGTGATGATCCGCTCGTCGTCGGGCAGGAAGGACGACAACACGTTCAGGGTCGTGGTCTTCCCGGCGCCGGTACCGCCTGAGACCAGGATGTTCAGCCGGCCCCGGACGCAGGCGTCGAGCAGGTCCACCGTCTGCCTGGTCATGGTGCCGAACGAGATCAGGTCCTCGGCCTGGTAGGGATCGGCGGAGAACTTCCGGATCGTCACGCAGGCGCCGTCGATAGCGAGTGGCGGGACGATCGCGTTCACCCGCGAGCCGTCGGGCAGGCGCGCGTCCACGTAGGGCGACGCCTCGTCGACCCGCCGGCCCACCTTGCCCACGATCTTGTCGATGATCCGGCGGAGCTGACCATCGTCGTGGAACTTCGCCCCGGTCCAGTAGATCTTCCCGGCGCGTTCGACGTAGATCGAGTCCCACCCGTTCACCATGATCTCCGTGACGTCGGAATCGCGGACGAACGGCTCGAGCGGACCCAGGCCGAGGACGCTGTCCCCGATCTGCCGCACGATGAGCAACTTCTCCTGGGCGGAGAGTCCCGACTCCTCCTCGTCCAGGAGCTCGCGGAGGCGCTGGTGGACCAGGCCCTCGAGCTCGGTGTCGGAGAGCGAGGCGTCGTAGAGCCGCGGCCCGAGCACCTCGACGAGGCGCTCTTGGACGCGGATCCGGATCTCAGCGATCCGGTCCTTCGATTGTGCCTTGGCCAAGCGATCTGCGAGTGACATGTCGAGTTCCTCCTAACCCCGTTTGAAGAGCTTGCGCCTGCCCTGCTGCGAGGGCATGAGCATCAGCTCTCCCTCTCTCGGCTTGGGGCTGCCAACGAACCGTGTCGCCAGCCGCCGGATGCTGTCGGACACCTCGGAGCCCGGCTCCTCGAGCACGACCGGCCGGCCCTTGTTCAGACAGGTCGGCACGAGGCGGCTGGACGGGATCATCGTGTCCACCTGGATCTTCATGACGCGCTCCACATCCGCGGCGTCCAGGCCCACCCTGCTGTCGGCGCGGTTCAGGACGATCCGGAACCGCTCCCGGGGCAGGCCGATCGTGAGGAGGGTCTCGAGCGCCTTCGACAGGTGCTTCACGCCGACGACGTCGAGGGCGGTGACCAAGCAGATCGCGTCGGACAGGTCGAAGCAAGCCAGCGCGAGATCCGTGTAGTCGGCCGACGCGTCGACCACCACGTAGGCGAAGTTGGTGCGCAGCATGCGCAGGTACTTGCCGACCGCCTCGCCGCCGGGCGGCTGCACCGACGGGTCGGGGACGGCCCCGAATCCCCACAGATGCTCCTCGAGCTTCGTCGCGTTCGCGAACACGGTCTCGCGGTCGGCGCCCTCGCCGAGCGAGATCAGGTCGTACATCGCCTTCGTGGGCTCGCGCCCGAAGTAGGAGAAGACGTCCCCCATGTCGACGTCCAGGTCGGCCACGGCCGTGTCCTGCTTCGAGATGTCGGCCAGGGCCGCCGCCAGGTTCGTGGTGAGGAAGGTCTTCCCCACCCCTCCCTTGGAGGCGAACACCGAGATCACGGTCCCCCGCTGCTTGGGCTTCGCGGCGAGCTGGCCTCGGAGCTGGCTGACGTTCTCCGCCCACAGGATGGCCCGCTCGACCGCGTCGCGGAGCTCCTCGCTCCCCTGGGTCAGGTCGACCACGTCCCTGATGCCGGCGCGCATCGCGGCCGGCAGCAGGCCGTTCCAGGCCTTGTCGCGGACCATGACGATGGCCGTCATGGGGGCCGCCCGCCCGACGAACTCGGCAAGGCCGAGTGCGTCGGGCTCCTTCACCTCCGGCGACAGGACCAGCACGTGCGCGACCGTGTCCGTTTCCACGAGGATCTCCTCGGCGGCCGTCACGCTCTGGACCCACCCGACCTCGTCCGGCTCGACCTCGAGCGACCGGGCGAGGGCCGTCCGGAAGGACTGCGGCGTACCGACCGCGATCACTTGCTGCTGGATCACTTCACGACCTGAGCGAACGTCACCGGCTTGACGCTCTTGCCCTTCGCGTCCGGGGGCAGCAAGCCGAGCCAGATCCTGCCCGTCTCCATGGCGAACACGAACTTCTGCGCCACCTCGGGCGTGAGCGCCAGCGTCACCGCAACCGTGCCGACGGTCTGCTGGGTCTGCTCCGCCGGAGCGCTGTTCGCAGTGACCGGCCGGTACACCCGCAGGATCTGTACCGAGGGGTCCATCACGATCGTCGTCGTCGGGACCTTGGTTCCGGTCGGAGTCTGGAAATCCGTGAACGTGGCGTAGATCGTGACGTGGTCGCCGGCGTTGATGGCCCCGGCCACGCCGCGAGGAGCGTCGAGCGCCACGTTGATGGCCTCGTAGCCCTCGGGGATGCCCAGTGCGCCGCCCGGCACCGTGCCCTCGCCCTCGATCCTCGCCAGCGGGATCTGCTCGCCGGCCAGGACGGCCACGCTGTTGTGCTTGTCCCGAAGCTGGTCGACCGAGGTCACCGCGCCCGCCACGACGGCGTTCTTCGGCACCTCGATCTCCCGGAACTCTTTCTTCTCGATCAGCAGGTTCAGGTCACTGCTGGCCGGGATGTCGACCTTGGAGACGACGACCGTAACCAGGGTGCCGCCGGTCTTCGCCTCTTCCTTCACGCCGCTGGTGTACAGGTACACCCCGGCGGTCGCCAGCGTGGCTAGAACCAACGCCAGCACCACGACGAGCCCTCTACCCTTCACGTCAAATCCCCCCTGTGCGAGTTGCCTCTGGGTCCTTCGGCCGATTCGGGCCTGACGTTTAGCCCACCAGACGGACTGCCTTCAGCTGGCTGTAGTAGGCGCCGTTCCCGGGCACGCCGTCCACGATCGATGTCCCGTCATTGCGGAGTTGGGCGCAGAAGGCGCTGGCGTTGCCCCTGGGGAGGTTGCAGTGCTGCTTGGCCTGCTGGCCCTTCCAGGCACCGACGACGGTCAGCTTGACGAACCCCACGATCGGGTAGACCAACCCCCCCGAGGCCATCATCGAGCCCTGGGGTCCCATGACCGGGAAGATCAGACCGAGCCCGATGTGCGAGTTCAGCCAGTCCACGATGTATTGGATCGTGCTGGCGCTCAGGCCGGGGTCCGCGCAGACCCAGATGGGGTTCGGGAGGTCCCACAGGACCGGGGTGAAGTCCGGGCCGGTCTCGGCCAGGTAGTCGATCACCTGGCTCTGGCCCCCCGTGTTCCCGCCACAGTCGGGCGGGTTCGCCGACCCTTGCGCTGGCCAACCCTCCGGGAAGTTCAGGACGCCCCACGTGCTGCCCGAGTTCGGGTCGTCGTTGTCGAAACCGAAGGCGCAATCGGCGCTCGCAGACCCGATGGGTGTTGCCAGGCACCCGTCAACCTGGAGCGATGTCAGGCGGAGCGGGACGGGATTCGCCACGCCGATGGCCGGGCCCCATAGGGCCGTGGCCTCAGATGTGACGGTCCCGTTGTTCAGGCCGAAGATCGGGGCGAAGAAGTACTCGACGGGAACGCTGGACTTCACCGTGACCTGGCTGACGTTCTGCTGGAGCTGGCCGGGGATGCCGCTGCACTGCACGGGGTCCGCCTGGAAGTTGGTCATGGTGGCTGCCGCGTTGTTGTCGGTGATCAGCGTCGTCGCCGCGGTCTGGGCGGTGCCCATCGGCTGCCCATCCGCGCACGCGCGGGCGGCCGCCAACGAGGCGGCGTCAGCTCCGGCGACCATGTTCCGCTTGATCCCGACGCTCCGCCCGAGGTCGAACACGAGCACGAGCATCCCGAGCATGATGATCATGCAGATGGCGACGATCATGAGGACCGCCCCGTGCTGCTCGTCGCGGAGGCGCACCAGGCTGAGCCGCTTCACTCGCACCGGAACACCGCCTTGATCGTGGTGGTGATGGTCACGTTGCTCCAGAAGGGGATGTCCACATTCAGCTGCTGAGGCCATGACACCTGGATGTCCTTGCCCTTGTCGGTGACCAGGCATCCGTTCGCGCGCGTGCCGCCCGAGAGCGGAACGCCGGCCGAGTCGATGATCTGCTGGCTCGCCGTCGGCGAGGCCGTGAACGGCTGCGATGCCTGGTTGATCCGGGTTTGGACGACGCAGTTGCTGGACGACGCCACGGCGGCGCACCGCGCGCCCTCTCGAGCCGCACCCTGATACAGCTGGTATTGGCTCCACACCCGCCCGAACTCCAGAACGCCGAACAGGATCAGGAACAGAATGGGGAGGACGAGGGCGAGCTCGACGGCCGCCACTCCCTCCTCCCGCTTGATGGGGTTCCTCATGCGTGTCATGACGCGATGCCTTGCCTCCGACGGAGTGGGGTTCCGGGGCTTCGTCGGCCCCTCACTCTCCCCAGCAGGGGAGAGTGAGCGGCCGACGATGGCCGCTCTTGCTTCGATTTGGTTACGAGCCAGAACCGCCAACCGAACCCAGCGTGGTGGCACCTCTGCTGAACACGCCAGCGATCGCCAATCCGAGGGCGATAGCTGCCGCCACGATGGCGAGTGCGATGAGGACCAGCAGGAGGCCGTACTCAGTGGCCACTGCACCATCTTCCCGCGAGAACCGCTCGCGCACGTCCGTCATGAAGGTCTGCGCCTTGACGTAGAGTGCGAGGAACATCCGTTCACCTCCCTTCAACCGTTACTCGGCACCGGATGCTTCTGCTTCTGATGCCTTATTCGGTAGCGTAGGGAGCGCACTTGAGGCTGGGTATTCCGACTTCCACCAACGCTCGATACGCAGTTCTACGTACGAGGGTTCACAGCCTCCCGCTCCGTGCCGAGACCGTCCCTATGGCCAAGGTCGTAGCCAGAGGTACGCGCGCGCTCGCGCGGCCGGCAGCAACGCGCGCCTCGGCGCGAGCGCTTCGCCTGTCCCACGTATGGCCGGTGGCGGCCTTGGCGTTTCCAATCGCCGTGGTCACCGCGACGCCCCTCGGCGCGATCGACCTCGCGTATCAAGTGCGTGCGGGCGACGTGATGCTCTCCACGCACACCCTTCTCCGAACCGACACGTTTAGCTTCTCGGTCGCAGGCCGACCGTGGCTGAACCAACAGTGGGGGGCGGAGCTCGTGATCGGCGCCGCGTACCGCGTTGGCGGATGGCTAGGGCTCGCGGTGACCCGCGGGCTGCTCGCCGGGGCTGTGCTCGTGCTGATCCTCCTGGCCTGCCGGGCCGCCGGGGCCTCGCTCCGCGCGGCCT
>VAYX01000138.1 GCA_005885325.1 Actinomycetota bacterium | reverse complement strand
CGGTCCCTGGCCCCGTCCGGCGGGGACGGCCAGCCCGTGCCATCCGCCGTGGGCGCCCGTCCGGCCGGCGGGAGCACGGCCCGAAGCGTGCAGGGGACGGCGCGGCCCCGTCCCAGGCCGAAGAAGAAGCGCAAGCGGAGGTAGCACGTGGACGTGGAGCAGCTCAAGGCCCTCGTCAGGGACGTGCCGGACTTCCCGCAGCCGGGCATCGTGTTCAAGGACATCACCCCGCTCCTGGCCGATGAGATCGCCTTCTCCTCGGTCATCGACCTCATCGTGGTCCATTTCGGCCGGGGGAGCGTGGACAAGGTCGTGGGGATCGAGGCCCGCGGGTTCATCCTGGCCTCGCCGGTGGCGTACCACTTCGGCGCGGGGTTCGTCCCCGTTCGGAAGAAGGACAAGCTGCCGTGGGAGACCGAGTCGGAGGAGTACGAGCTCGAGTACGGGACCGCCACGCTGGAGGTCCACCGTGATGGCGTGGACCCGGGAGAGCGGGTCCTGATCGTCGACGACGTCCTGGCCACCGGCGGCACGGCCCGGGCCACCGCGCGCCTGGTGGAGCGGATCGGCGGCAAGGTCATCGGGATCGCGTTCCTGATCGAGCTGGGGTTCCTGAAGGGCCGGCAGCAGCTCGACGGCTACGACCTGTTCACGCTGATCAGCTACTGAGTTCGTACCCTCGCGGCTACACTGGCTCGCCAGGAGGATCGCCGTGGACAGCCGGGAGCAGGCCAGGACCGAACGCCGGGGAGGTCTGCTCTCTCGCCTGCGGCCGGGGGCCGAGGAAGGGCAGGCCCGGGACGGCCTGGAGCCGGTGCTCCGAACCCTCCGGTCCTACAACGCGAAGGCCGACACCAAGGAGATCGAGCGGGCCTACCGGTTCGCCGAGGCTCATCACGCCGGCCAGAAGCGGTTGTCCGGCGAGGACTTCATCGAGCATCCCTTATCGGTGGCCCAGATCCTGGCCGACCTGGGGCTCGACACCACTACCCTGACCGCGGCGCTCCTGCACGACGTGGTGGAGGACACCGAGGTCACGCTGGAAGAGCTCGAGGTCGACTTCGGATCCGACGTGGCCCGGATCGTGGACGGCTTGACCAAGCTCCAGGCCATCGCGTTCAAGTCGCGCCAGCAGGAGCAGGCCGAGAACGTCCGCAAGATGATGGTGGCCATGGCCGGCGACATCCGAGTCCTGCTGATCAAGCTGGCCGACCGGCTGCACAACATGCGAACGCTCTCCGCCCTGTCGCCCACCAAGCAGCGGGAGAACGCGATCGAGACCCTCGAGATCTACGGGCCGCTCGCGCACCGCCTCGGCGTGCAGCAGCTGAAGTGGGAGCTCGAGGACCTCTCGTTCAAGACGCTCTATCCGGGCCCCTACCGGGAGATCGCGAGCCTGGTGGAACGGCGCCGCGACGACCGCCAACGGTACGTCGAGACCGTCCTGTCCGCGGCCCGGGCCAGGCTCAAGGACGCGGGGGTCAAGGCCGAGGTCGAGGGCCGGCCGAAGCACCTGTACTCCATCTACGAGAAGATGGTGTTGGGCGGCAAGGAGTTCAACGAGATCTACGACCTCGCCGGGATCCGCGTCCTGGTGGGTAACCTCCGCGACTGCTACGGCGCGCTCGGCGCCATCCACTCCCTGTGGAAGCCCGTGCCCGGCCGGTTCAAGGACTACGTCGCGATGCCCAAGTCGAACATGTACCAGTCCCTCCACACCACGGTGGTCGGGCCCCAGGGCCGGCCCATCGAGATCCAGATCCGGACCCACGAGATGCACCGCACGGCGGAGTTCGGCATCGCGGCGCACTGGCGGTACAAGGAGGGTCGCGACGGCAAGCGGGCGGCCAAGGAGGCCGCCGACCTCGCGTGGCTGGGCCACATGATGGAGTGGCTGAAGGACATGGCCGACCCCCGGGAGTTCATGGAGGGCCTGAAGATCGACCTGTACCGGGGGCAGGTGTTCGTGTTCACCCCCAAGGGGGACGTGGTCAACCTCCCCGCCGGCGCCACGCCCGTCGACTTCGCCTACTCGATCCACACCGAGGTCGGCCACCGCACCATCGGGGGCAAGGTCAACGGCAAGCTGGTGCCCCTGGACTACGAGCTGCGGACGGGCGACACGGTCGACATCCTGACGTCGAAGGCCGAGGGCGAGGGCCCGTCACAGGACTGGCTGAAGTTCGTGGTCACGCCGAGGGCCCGCAGCAAGATCCGCCAGTGGTTCTCCCGGGAGCGCCGGGAGGACGCGCTGGAGGAGGGCCGCGAACAGCTGCATCGGCTGATGCGCAAGCAGAACGTCCCGTTCAAGCGCCTGGCCACCGAGGAGGCCCTGGAGCAGGTGGCGGGGGAGATGAAGTTCCCCGGCCTGGAGTCGCTGTACGTGGCGGTGGGGGAGGGCCACGTCTCGCCCCAATCGGTCCTGGCCCGGCTGATGCGCTCGGTCGCCGGGACGACCGAGGAGGATGCGACCGAGGTCCCCCTGGCCCGGCCGGTCCGGGTGGGGGGACCCGACATCAGCTCCGGCGTCGTCGTGCCGGGTTCCGCCGATGTGTGGGTCCGCCTGGCCCGGTGCTGCACGCCGGTCCCCGGTGACGAGATCATGGGGTTCGTCACCCGGGGCCAGGGGGTCTCGGTGCATCGGACCGACTGCCCCAACGCGAAGGGTCTGGCCCGAGAGCCCGAGCGGCTGATCGAGGTGTCGTGGCGCACCGGCCGGCCGACGTCGTTCGTGGTGACGATCCAGGTCGATGCCCTGGACCGCACCCGCCTCCTGTCGGATGTGGCCACGGCGCTGTCGGATCATCACGTCAACATCATCTCGGCGGCATCCACCGTGAGCCGGGACCGCATCACGACGCTCCGGTTCACGTTCGAGCTCGCCGACATCACCCATCTCTCCCAGATCCTGTCCGCGGTGAAGAAGGTCGAGAACGTGTACGAGGCCTACCGCGTCGTTCCGCGGTAGCGGCGGATGCGGATCGTCCTCCAGCGGGTCTCGCGCGCTGCCGTGCGCGTGCGCGGGGAGACCGTGGCCGAGATCGGGACGGGCTTCCTCCTCCTGGTCGGGGTGGGCGGGGACGACGCGTTCGGCCAGTACGACCGGCTGGCGGAGAAGGTGGTGCACCTTCGGGTCTTCGAGGACGAGGCGGGGAAGATGAACCGCGCGCTCGCCGAGGTGGGCGGAGAGGTCCTGGTGGTCCCCCAGTTCACCCTGTACGGCGACGTGCGCAAGGGGCGCCGGCCCTCGTGGGCCGGCGCCGCGCCGCCCGATGTCGCCCGGGACCGGATCGAGGCGTTCGCCCGGGCCCTGGAGGCCGCCGGCGCGACGGTCAAGCGCGGTGCATTCGGGGAACACATGGAGGTCGACTCGGTGAACGACGGGCCGGTCACCATCTGGATCGAGGGCGCGGCGCTGTAGAGGGGCATCGGGCGGCCATCCGATACGATGGCCGCCCGATGTATCTCGACTCGTTCTCCGACAACTCCTTCGAGACGAACTGCTGGCTCATCGGAGCCGACGGAACCGATGACGCCATCGTGGTCGATCCGGGCTTCTCCCCACAGCGGATCCGGGCCCTGCTGGTCGCGGCGGGGAAGCGGCCCCGGGCGGTTCTCGCCACGCACGGGCACTTCGATCACATCGGGTCGGCCGCCGAGTTCTGCGGAGACGAGCTCCCCTTCTACATCCACGAGGCCGATGTCCCGGCCCTGTCGGACCCGCAGGGCTGGGGAGCCGGGCACGAGGTTCCTCCGGTGCCGGTGAAGGACGTTCGCACCGTGATCGACGGAGCGGTGTTGACCTTCGCCGGCTTCCGGATCGAGGTGATGCACACCCCCGGCCACACCCCGGGGAGCGCGTGCTTCCTCACCGACGGCTGGGTCCTGTCGGGGGACCTGGTGTTCGCCGGCTCGATCGGCCGGACCGACTTCCCCAACAGCTCCCCCCGGGACATGCAGCGGAGCCTCCAGCGATTCCTGGAGCTTCCCGACCCACACGACGTGTTCCCCGGCCACGGGCCGCGGACCACGGTGGGACGGGAGCGGTCGAGGAATCCGTTCCTCGCGGAGCTGTAGGCAGATGGAGCTCGCCCCGCCTCGGGGGACCACGGATCTGCTCCCGCCGGAGTCCGAGCGGATGCGGCGCCTCTACGACCTGGCGCACGGCTTGGCTTCGCTGTACGGGTATCGGTACGTGGAGACGCCCGCCTTCGAATCGACGGAGCTCTTCGTCAGGACGTCGGGAGCCTCGAGCGACGTCGTGCAGAAGGAGATGTACACCTTCGAGGACAAGGGTGGACGCCAGCTCACGCTTCGGCCCGAGGGTACGGCGCCGGTGGTCCGGGCCGTCCTCGGGGCGAGCGCGGAGGTGAGCCTCCCGTTCAAGGGGTACTACGTGGAACCGATGTGGCGCTACGGACGCCCGCAGAAGGGACGGCTCCGCGAGTTCCGCCAGTTCGGCGTGGAGCTGGTCGGCTCCGGGCTTCCCGCCGCCGACGCCGAGACCATCCTGCTCGGCCACGAGTACCTGCAGCTGGCAGGGATCCGAGACCTTCGGCTCGAGGTGAACTCCCTGGGGGACTGGGTCTGCCGTCCCGCGTATCGCGAGAAGTTGTTGGCGTACCTCGAGGCCAACCGGGAAAAGTTGCGGGACGAGCATCGGGACCGCTTCCGCGAGAACCCCCTCCGGGTTCTGGACTGCAACGACGAGTCGTGCAAGGCGGTGGCCCGCGACGCCCCGAAGATGGTCGACAACCTGTGCGCGCCGTGCCGGGATCACTACGACGGGGTCCTGCGCGCGCTGGACGACGAGGGCCTGGCGTTCCAGCGGGTGGACACGCTCGTTCGCGGGCTCGACTACTACGTCCGCACCGCGTTCGAGTACGTGAGCCCGGCCCTCCCCGAGGGCCAGGCCAGCGTGGGCGGGGGTGGACGGTACGACGGTCTGGCCGAGGTCCTCGGGTTGACCCCGACGCCGGGGGTGGGGTTCGCCCTCGGCATGGAGCGCATCTTGATCGCCCTCGATGCCGGAGGGGCCCGCGACCTCGGGGCCAGGTTCGGGGTCTTCGTCGTGACCGTGGGTCCGCACGCGTTCCCCGCCGGCCGGGAGCTCGTCCGTGCGTTCCGCCGGGCGGGGGTGCCCGCGCAGGTGCCGTTCGAGGATCGGCCACTGAACGCCCAGTTCCGGATGGCGGATCGTTCAGGCGCTGCATACGCGGCGGTCCTCGGCGAGCGAGAGCTCGCCGAGGGGACCGTGACCGTCCGCAGGCTGGACGACGGGGTGGAGGAGACCGTGCCTCGGGACGAGGCCGTGCAACGGTTGGCGAGCGGCGATGTCTGAGCTCGCGACATCCATGCGCACCCATGCGTGCGGAGAGCTCCGGGGGAGCGACATCGGATCCGAGGTCGCCGTGTGCGGCTGGGTGGCTCGCCAACGAGACCACGGCGGCCTGACGTTCGTGGACCTTCGCGATCGCGAGGGCCTCGTCCAGTTGGTCTTCCACCCGGAGGAGGCGCCGGAGGCCCAGGAGGTGGCCCATCAGTTCAAGACCGAATCGGTCATCCGGGTCACGGGGGAGGTCAGGCGACGGCCCGAGGGAACCGTGAACCCCGGGCTGCCGACCGGCGAGGTGGAGGTGGCCGTTCGCACCGTCGAGGTCCTCGCGGTGGCCGACACGCCGCCGTTCCCCGTGGAAGATCGCATCGAGGCCGACGAGCTCCTCCGGCTCACCTA
>VAYX01000137.1:9669-12360 GCA_005885325.1 Actinomycetota bacterium | reverse complement strand
GCGATGAATACCTGTCGAATATCTGGGTCGTCGACGCGGCCGGCGGCGAGCCTCGTCGCTTCACTGCTGGCCCGCGACGGGACATCGAGCCCCGGTGGTCGCCCGACGGCACGCGGCTCGCGTTCCTGTCCGAGCGGGCCCCGAAGGAAAAGCTCCAGCTCTACGTGATGCCCGCCGACGGCGGCGAGCCGACCAGGCTGACTTCGCTCGAGAACGGCGTGGGAAGCCTGGTGTGGTCGCCCGACGGCGCACGGCTGGCCTTCGTGTCGCCCGTCGGGGGCCAGCGTGAGCCGGAGAGCGAAGAGGAGCGGCGGAAGTCGCGGCCGGCCCGGATCATCACGTCGCTCAAGTACCGCTTCAACGGCGAGGGATTCGTCTACGACCGGCGCCCCCATGGGTTCGTGGTCGCGCTCGACGGCGCCCCGCCCCGGCAGGTGACCGACGGCGACTTCATCGACGCGGACCCGGTGTGGGCGCCGGACGGCCGGTCGATCGTCTTCGTCTCCGCGCGGCATGCCGAGCGCGACGAGGACGACGCGAGCGACCTCTGGCGGGTTCCCCCCGTGGGCGGCACGCCCCAGAAGATCACCGCGACGCCCGGGCCCATCTTGCTGCCCGCGTTCTCCCCGGACGGCGGCACCATCGCCTATCTCGCACGCCCCGGCCGCAACGCCTTCGGCCGCAACATCCAGACGTTCGCGATCCCGGCGATCGGCGGCGACGCGGTCTGCCTCACATCGGCGCTCGACCGCTCCTGCGCCGCCCTGCACGTGCCCCCGCTCTGGTCGCCCGACGGCCGCTCGGTGATCGTGGCGACCGAGGACCGGGGCGACCTCGGGCTCTGGCGCGTCGCGACGCGGAGCGGCGAGGCGCCGACGCGAATTGTCGGCGGCGAGCGGGTGCTGAACGGCTTCTCCGCCTCCGCCGACGGCCGGTTGCTGGCCTTCGCGGCGAGCTCGGCCACGGCGCCGTCGGAGGTCTTCGTGTGCGGCGCCGACGGAAGCGGGGAGCGGCAGCTCACGGGGCTGAACCGGGCGTGGAAGGCGACGACGGCGCTCGCCTCGCCCGAGCGATTCCAGCTCACGCGCGCGGGACTCGAGATCGACGGCTGGGTCATGCGCCCGGCCGGCTTCGTTCCGGACCGTCGCTATCCGGCGCTCCTCAGCATCCACGGCGGACCTCACGCCCAGTACGGCAACGGCTTCTTCGACGAGTTCCAGGTGTACGCGGGCGCGGGTTACGCCGTGATCTTCGCGAACCCGCGAGGCAGCCAGGGGTACGGCGAGGCGTTCGCCCAGGCCGTGGTCGGCGACTGGGGCGGCGGTGACTACGCGGACGTCATGGCCGTGCTCGACGAGGCGCTGCGGCGATCCCCGTTCATCGATCCCGATCGCCTCGGCGTCCTGGGCGGGAGCTACGGCGGATTCCTGACGAGCTGGACCGTGGGCCACACCGATCGCTTCAAGGCCGCCTGCTCGGAGCGCGCGGTGAACTGCCAGTACACGATGTTCGGCACCAGCGACATCGGCTCGAGCTTCAACGTGGTCGAGCTCGGCGGAGCGCTGCCGTGGGAGGACATGGCGCGCTACATCGAGCGCTCGCCCCTCACGTACGCCAAGAACATCGTGACCCCGCTCCTCATCCTGCACTCCGAGGACGATCTGCGCTGCCCGATCGAGCAGGCCGAGCAGCTCTTCGTCGCCCTCAAGAAGCTCCGGCGTGAGGTGCGCTTCGTGCGGTTTCCCGGGGAGAACCACGAGATGTCGCGGTCCGGCCGGCCGCGCCATCGCCTCGAGCGATTCCGCCACATCCTCAAGTGGTTCGCGTCCTACCTCGGCGGCCCCTCCGGGTAATGAAAAGTTCGCGCCCGCCAGCCTGGCGCGCGTGTTAAAGATTACGGACAGCCAGGGGGTGCGTCGAGGTGGCTCTGGCTTCTCGCTCTCCTGAGCTCTGTTCTCGTCGCCCGCCCGACTTCCGGTGAGGACCAAGCCGGGCGGCCCCGGTCTGATTACGTCCCGCTGCTCGGGCTCCACGTGCTGCGCCGCGCGGCGCCGGCTGAGAGCCGTCCTCTCTCGCTGAGCGGAACGAGTGCGCTCCGCGGAACCAGTGCGGTCCAGAGTCTGACAGATACGCTCGCACCTGGCTGGCCCTCGCGCGGTTTCGATCCGGCCAACACCGGTCACACGGCGGCCCTCGGCCCGGTCGGGCAAGCGCAAGCGGCATGGACGTTCGCGCCCGGCGCGAGCGCCTTCGTCTGGCGGCCGGCGGTGGCGCCGGACGGCACGATCTACGTCACCACGGTCTCCTTCACGGCCGCCGGTGTCGATGGCCGGCTGTACGCCCTGAACCCAGACGGCTCGGTGAAATGGCAGACGGAGCTGACGACCTCGACCGGATTGAAGGTCTGGGCGTCCGCAACGCCCGCGCTCGATTCAGACGGCAACATCTACACCGCGTGGGCGCACGACCGAAGCTTCCAGAGCCTCACCGCCATCTCGCTCGACCGCAACGGCGCCGTCCGGTGGCGATTCGAGCCGGCGATCGAGCTGGAGGTGACGTCCCACCAGGAACCCGTCCTGGTCGGCGGCGTGCTCTATGCGGCGGTGGACACCGGCTTTCAATCCGATGATTCCTCGCATCGGGCATCGATCTTCGCGCTGGACCCGGCGACCGGCCGACTGTTCTGGCGCT
>VAYX01000137.1:0-9654 GCA_005885325.1 Actinomycetota bacterium | reverse complement strand
GGACGTGACGGCCACGTCTATCATGCGTCGGCGTCCAACGACCTGCGCGCCGCATCCGGCTACCTGTACCGCATTCGGCCCAATGGGGTGCTCGACTGGAGCGTCGACATCGGTGTCGGCACGAACGCGCCGCCGGCCCTCGACGCGCAGAACAACGTGTACCTGGGCGATCTGGCCGGCCTCGCCTCCAAGCACAGCTCCGCGGGCGTCCGCCTCTGGGCCTCGAACACGATGTCGGGGCAGATCTACGCGTCCCCGGTGCTCCGCGGCGGCCGCGTGGCCGTCGGCGGCGCGAACACCGGGCTGCACGTGCTGGACGCCGCGACGGGCGAGCCCGCCGCCGTGTTCGCCCCGGGCACCTTTCCGATGAGCCAGGCCTCCGACCGAGCCGGCAACACGTTCTTTTACTCCTTCGACCCGGCGGGGAAGGTCTTTGGCTACGGCCGCGGCGGGCGGCAATGGTGGACCTTCGACACCGGGGCCGGCGTGACGGTGAGCGCGGTGGCGATCGCGGCCGACGGCAAGGTGCTCGTCAGCAACAGTGAAACGCTGACGGCGTACGTGGGGCCGGTGCCGGGCGACATGAATTGCGACGGCGCGGTCAACGTGTCCGACGCCGATCCTTTCGTCCTCGCGCTCGTCGATCCGGCGAGGTACGCGAGGCGCTATCCCCGGTGCGATCGCGCCCTCGCGGACGTCAACGGCGACGGCTCCGTGAACGCGCTCGACGTCGGGGCCTTTCTGAAGCTGCTCCGCTGAAGGCTCGAGCCGCCTGACGGCCCGCCCGGGCCCGTCCGATCGGGAAAAGTTCGCGCCCACCAGCCTGGCGCGCGTGTTAATGATTACGGACAGCCAGGGGGGTGCGCACATGGGCAAGCTCGATGGGAAGGTGGCGCTGGTGACCGGCTCGGGCCGGAACATCGGCCGGACGACGGTCCTGAAGCTGGCGGCGGAAGGCGCTCACGTCGTGGTGAATTCCCGGACCAACCAGGCCGAGGCCGATGCGGTGGCCCGTGAGGCCCAGGCCCGGGGCGTCAAGGCGATCTCGATCGTGGCCGACGTCGGCAAGAAGGACCAGGTCGAAGCGATGGCGGCCCGGGCGCTCTCCGAGTTCGGCCGGGTCGACATTCTCGTCAACAACGCCGCGATCCGGCCGCACAAGCCCTTCACCGAGCTGACGCCTCAAGATTGGGAGGCGGTGAGGAGCGTCGTCCTCGACGGAGCGATCTACCTCACGCGGGCCGTCATCGACTCGATGGTGAAGAACCGCTACGGCCGGATCGTGTTCTTCACCGGCGAAGGGGCCTTCATGGGCGGCGCGGGCCGCGCCCACGTCTCGGCGGCCAAGATGGGCCTGGTGGGGCTGGCGCGCGGACTCGCCTCCGAGTTCGCCCCGCAGAACATCCGGGTCAACGTGGTCTGTCCCGGGAGCATCGACACCTCGCGCGCCAATCCCGAGTGGTACCAGGGACGCACGCCGAGCGCCTCCGGCATTCCGCTGGGACGGCAGGGCATGGTCGACGAGATCGCCGCCACCTGCCTCTTCCTGGTCACCGACGACAGCGGGTTCATCACCGGCCAGACCATTCACGCCAACGGCGGCGTGGCGTACTACTGAGCAGCGGTCCAGAGACAGGGAGGACGGATCGATGATCGAGGTTCGACGTCTCGGCAAGCAGATCGGCGCGGAGATCCTCGGAGTCGACGTCAGGAAGCTGGACGACGCGGGCTTCGCCCCGATCTACCGGGCGTGGCTCGACGCCAACGTGGTCGTGGTGCCCGGCCAGGAGCTCGAGATCGAGGACTTCCTGCGCTACAGCCGCCGCTTCGGGGTCGTCGTACCGCATCCGTCGAAGTCGACGCGCCACCCGGACTATCCGGAAATCACGCAGCTCGGTGTCAACAAGTTCGGGGCCGACGGCCAGCTCGACATGGCCATCTACCGGCGCGGCGCCGAGGGCTGGCACACCGATGGCGCCTACGATGAGGAGCCCTTCAAGGCGACCCAGCTCTACGCGCTGGCCGTCCCGAGCCGCGGCGGCAACACGCTGTTCGCCAGCATGTACGCCGCCCACGATGGGCTGCCGCAGCGTCTCAAGGACCGCCTCGAGGGGCGCATCGGCGCGTTCACCTACGGCGGGCGGCGCAAGGCGACGGCGCTGCTGAACGAGGAGGACCGGGACTGGACGCCCGTCTTCCATCCGATCGTCCGGACCCATCCCGAGACCGGGCGCAAGGCGCTCTACTTCGATCCCGGGAAGATCTTGCGGATCGAGGGGCTCGAGCCGCAGGAGAGCGACACGCTGATCGACGAGCTGGCCGCCCGCATGATCCAGCCCGACGGCGAGTACCACCACAGGTGGCGCAAGGGCGACATCGTCATCTGGGACAACCGCTGCTCATACCACCGGGCAGCCGGCGATTATCCGCCCGAGGAAGACCGCATCCACTGGCGCGTCTCGATCAAGGAGCGCGCCGGCGGCCCGGCAGCATGAGGGGCTACGACTTGATTCCCAGGAGCCTCGCGGCAGTCCCCCCGAGCATCGCGATGCGCTCGTCGTCGCTCAGGCCCGGCGTGCCCAGGATGTGGTCGACCGAGGTTCGCGTCCACGGGAACGGATAGTCGGTCCCGATGACGATCTGCCCCGACCCCGTCTCGGCCACCAGGTGGCGCAGCGCCTCCGGGGTGAAGACGAGCGAGTCGAAGTAGAGCTGCCGCAGGTACTCGGTCGGCTTCTTCTTGAGCGGCTTGGTACACCGGTCCGGGAAGGTCACGCAGATCGCGTCGGAGCGCGCCGCGTACGACGGCAGGTAGCCGCCCCCGTGCGCCGCGCAGATCTTCAACCCCGGGAACTGATCGAGCGTGCCCTCGAAGATCAGGTGCGAGAGCGCGATGGTCGTCTCGAGCGGGTTGCCGATCGCGTTCTCGAGCCCGCCGCTGCCCTTGAGCCGGTTTCCCAGGGTGGCCGGCGCGCCATCCGCCTGCGGATGAATGAAGACCAGCACCCCGAGCTGCTCGGCCTTGGCCCAGAACGGGTGAAACCGCGGGCTCGACAGCTCCTCGCCGTCGACACTGCCGCCGAGGCCGGCGCCCCGTAGCCCGTACTTCTTGACGCCTTCTTCCAGCTGCTCGGCGGCGAGGTCGGGATGCTGCAGCGCCACCGACGCGAACGCCACGAAGCGGTCGGGGTTCGCCGCGCACGCCTCCGCGAGCTTCTCGTTCTGAATCTGGATGAGCTGCCGGGCGACGTCACGGTCGGCCTTGTACCAGTAGGGATTGATGCTGAGCGCCTCGACGTCGATGCCCTGCTCGTCCATCGCGCGGATCCGGTCCGAGGCCTTCGACATCAGGAGCGTCTCCGGCGAGACCTTTCGGTTCATGAGGGCCATCGCCTCGGGCACGGCGCAGTGCGCATGCACGTCGACGGTCTTCACGCGCCGGCCGTTCACCACCACCTCACGGCGGCGCGGCTGCGTCTGCGCCTCCGCCGAGGCGGGGCCCGTCAGGCCGCACGTCACGAACGCGAGGCCGGCCACCGCGCCGGCGGATTCCTCGATGAATTCCCTGCGAGTGGTCATGGCATGTCCTCCGATCGCGTCCTGCGTACTTCTCAGTGGGCCGAGGGCGTCTGCCCGGCGCGCCAGGCGATCATGCCCCGGATGTTCAGGGCCAGGAACTCGTCGAAGCGCCGCCACGCTCCGTACTTCGGGTGCAGGATCGCGCCCACCCGCGTTGTCATCTCCGGTGAGCTGTCCGCCACGCCGGCGGCGCGCGCCGTCGCGATCGCGTCCGAGAGGTCGCGATAGTAGCCCCGCTGCTCGGCGACGTCGTGCTTGGTGCCGCTCATCTGCGGCGTGGCGTGCCCGGAGACGATGACGTCGAAGTCCAGCTTGTCCTCGAGCCACTGCAGACGCTCGACGATACGCTCGGGGTGACCGAGCAGCGTGCGGAACGGGACGTTGCGCGGCTGCATCAGGTCGACGAACATCGCGACCCGACCCGTCGCGTCGTGGACCACGATGTAGTCGTCGGTGGACGAGAGATCGGCCGGATAGAGGTCGACGCGGCGCCCGCCCAGCTCCAGGGTCGTCTTCTGGTCGAAGACCAGGTCGGGCACGGGCGTCGTCGGATCATTCGCGGCCCTGATGCGCTCGACGGTGTTCTTGTGCCCCACGTAGCGCGCGGTGTCCGCGAACACGGCCCCCCCGGTGCTGTGGTCGAAGGCGGAGTGGCTGTAGACGAAGTACTTCACCGGCTGCGGCGTGACCGAGCGGATCGCTTCCTTGATCAGGGCCGGCGTGCGCGGGTTGAGCTGTCCGTTCGCGTCGACCAGGATGACGCCCGCGTCGGTCACGATGAACAGCGCGACGTGGTTCACCCAGCGAACGCCGTAGACGTCCGGGGCGAAGCGTACCAGCTCGGCGAGCGACTCGGTGGCCATGGCGTCCTCCTCGGTGGTTCAGCTTGCGGCGCGGGCGGCGAGCGCCAGCAGCGCCTCGGCCAGGCCCGCCGGATTTTCCATCTGAAGCGCGTAGTCGCCCTCGACGTCGACCACGGCGGCGTTCTTCCAGCAGCCGGCGATCTCCTTCGCCTCGGCCAGCGTCAGCTCGGCGGTGCGGGTGCCGCGCAGGATCGCCACCGGGCAGGCGGCCCGGGCCGCGTACTTCCGGAGATCGTCGGCCATGTGCGCCAGACCGATCGCGACGCGCACCTTGTCGTACTTGACGGCGACGCCGGCGCCGGTCTTGTTGAAGTTGTGCTCGAGCCGATGGCGGAGCGTGGATTCCCCGTCGCGCGGGCGCGCCGATTTCAGATAGGCGTAGGCGGCGTCGAGGGACGGGAACTCGGTCGGCGACTCGAGCATCCGGTTCGCCGCGCCGAGCACCTTGATCGTCTCCGCCCGGGACGGAAAGAAATTGCTGGTGTGCGGTCCGCCGACGAGCCCCAGACCCTGGATCCGTTCCGGATGGATCGCGGCGAAGACCTGCCCGACGCGGCCGCCGAGCGACTGGCCGGCGACGATCGCCTTGTCGATTCCCACGGCGTGGAAGAACAGGAGCAGGTCGCCGGCGTACTCCTCGGCGGAGTAGTCGCCGTCCGGCCGCCCGCTGTCGCCGTGACCGCGCTGGTCGAGCGCGTAGACGTGGCAGCGCGAGCCGAGCGCGCTCGCCGTCGCCTCCCACATGCGCCCGTAGCCCGACGACGGATGCAGGAGCACCAGGTTGGGCCCGGGCCCGGGCCACTCGTAGTAATGGATCGTGAGGCCATTGGGCAGGGTGACGTTCTTCTCGTGGACGGCGCGCGGGGCATCGGTCATCGGCTGTCCCTCCCGGGCGGCATTCTACGGTCCGGCGCCCCACTCCGCACGCGTATACTGTCCCGGCTCGAACGGCGGAAAGGGGACACCGATGCCGAGAGTGGCGCTGGACCTGAACAAGGCCGACGATCGACGACACGTCAAGGGCGAGTGGCGCGTGGCGGCGGGACTGGTTCCCGGGGCGCCCAACGAGGGACTCGTGGCGCAGCTCTCGTCGACCCCCGCGCGACTGGCCGACCACGACGATTCGGGCTGGGAGATCTGTCGCAACATCCGCGAGAGCCGCTCGGTGGGCTTCACCTTCGCGTGGTACCGGATCACGGTCGAGGTGCCCGCGACGATCGGCGGGACCGCGCTGGCGGGCTCGCGCGTCTGGTTCGAGACCAACATCGACAACTACGGCGAGATCTGGATCGACGGGAAGATCGACCGCAGCACCGGCGTCATCGTCGGCCTCAACGCCCAGCATCGCGTGGAGGTGAGCGGGAGCGCGGTGGTCGGCGCCAGGCACGTCATCGCGTGCCTGGTCGGGAACGGCCCGCTGGCCGAGCCGCGCGGCGGCATCTTCATGCGCTACGCGACGCTCGCGTTCGAGTCACCGGGATAACGCTCGCTCGATTCGTCAGGCGGCTGGCGCGATGGGGAGCGGCCATCGCGCTGATCATCCTCGGGCTCGTGCTCTCGATCCCCGGCATTCCGGGCCCGGGCCTGCTCGTCGTGCTCCTCGGCATCTTCGTCCTGTTGCCCGAAAGCCGCTGGCTCCGCAAGAAGTACGTCGCGCTGGCGCGCCGGTATCCGAAGCTCTTTCATCTCGTCGAAGCCCGCATGAGAGGGGATCGGATCGGCCCCGACGATGGTCCAAGTAGGCCACGCCGACAGTCCAGTTGTGGGCGCTCCGGGGCCGCCGCTAGAGTCCCTCGAATGCTAGAGTTCTCGCTGGCTTCCCGTCTTCGGAGCGTCGCTTCGAGATCCATCGTACGGACTGGCCGATGGCTCGTCCTGACCGTTGCGACTGCGGTCGTCGCCGGACTCCGCGCCTCCGGGCGCTTCTAACGCGATGGGTCGTCGAATCCTGATCGTCCTCGGATCGATCGTCGTCGGTCTCGTCATTGCGGCCGTGACCGGCTGGGGCGCGCTCGTTCTCTTCTATATCGTGCCCGGGCCGGAGCTGGTGCGTACGGCGCTGGCCTGGGCCTTCGCCGCGCTCGGGCTCGCCGCCATCGCGGGGCTGGCCGTGCGCCGCGTGCGCCGGTGGGCGTTCGTCGCCTTCGTCGCGGGTCTCGTGCTGGTGGTGGTCGCGTGGAATAGCCCGAAACCGTCGAACGACCGGGACTGGCAGACGGAGGTGGCGGTGCTTCCCTACGCCACCATCAACGGCGATCTGGTGACCGTCCACAATATCCGAAACTTCGACTACCGGACGGAAACCGACTTCACGCCCGCGTACTACGATCGCACCTTCGACATGCGCCGGCTTGACCGGGCCGATCTGATGGCCGTGTACTGGATAGGCCCGGCCATCGCCCATATCTTCGTCAGCTTCGGCTTCGGTGACGAGCATCTCCCCATCTCCATCGAGGTGCGCAAGACGCGCTCGAAGGAGTACTCGACGATCGCGGGCTTCTTCCGGCAGTACGAGCTGTTCTACGTGGTCGGGGACGAGCGCGACGTCATTCGCGTGCGGACCAACTACCGGAAGGCGCCGCTGGAAGAGGTGTACATGTTCCGCGCGGTGGCGCCGATCGAAAACATCCGGCACGCCTTCCTGGACTACATCCGGGACATCAACAAGCTGAAAGAGCAGCCCCGCTTCTACAACACGCTGACGACCAACTGCACGACCATGATCTACGCCCACACCACCATGAATCGCGGCCACATCCCCATGTCGTGGAAGATCCTGCTCACCGGCTACGCGCCGGAGTACATCTACGAGCAGGGCCGCTTCGACCGGAGCCTGCCGTTCGAGGAGCTGAAGCGCCGCGGCCACATCAACGCGCGAGCCCAGGCCGCCGACAAGTCCCCCGACTTCTCGCGGCTGATCCGGGTGGGAGTGCCCTGATGATGGGCGGCCCAGAAGCTTCTCAACGAGATCAAGGACCCGCGGGCTGTGTAGTTCGCCATTACCTTACGGAGGGCATTCAATGATGCGCAAGACGACGGTGCTTCTCACGGTGCTCGGGCTCGGCATGGCGATCCTCATGGCGGCAAGCTCCAAGGCACCCGCCCAGGGCGATACGAGCGGGAAGCTCACCGTCGAGAGCAAATCGGTTGCGGTCGGCGTGGGCGTGAGCTGGGGCGACGGAGTTCTGGAATATCGCGGAAAGAAGCACCGTTTCACGGTCGAGGGCCTGAGCGTCCTCGATCTTGGCGTCGCGAAAGTCACCGCTCGGGGTGAGGTCAAAAATCTACAGAAGCTGGAAGACTTCGACGGGACCTACGCTCTGATAGCTTCCGGCGGCGCGGCAGGCGCCGGGGCGGGCGCGGCCGTGCTGAAGAACCAGAACGGCGTCGAGCTGGCACTGGTCGCGACGGCGCAAGGCGTCAAGCTCTCGTTCGCGCAAGGCGGGGTCAGCGTCAAGCTCAAGAAGTAGTCGGCGAGGCCTGGCCGGCGCCTTCGGCGTTGGCCTCGGTTTCGGTCTGCAGAGCATCGTGAACAACTTCGTTTCGGGGCTGATCCTGCTCTTCGAGCGGCCGATCCGAGTGGGCGACATCGTGGAAGTGGGTGATCTCCAGGGCGAGGTCTCGCGAGCCCCCCGGATAGACTGCGAGGGCTCGCCCCATGACTGCGGCTACTTCGGTTCGGGGCCCGGCACGTCTCGACTCACGCTCTCGCGCAGATCGACCAGTGCCTGATCGAAGGCGTCCACTCGAATCCACCCCAAGCGGGGGTACTCGATATCGAGGATCACGAACACCGCGATCGCTATGACGAGCGCGAATCCGATCATGTGGAAGCGGCTGCGCACCTTGCTGCCAGTCATGCCGTAGCCCGCCAGGAAGGACGCCACCAGCGTCAGCCCAAACAGCATCACGAAGACCACCCTCGGCGGGTGCATCTGCGCCGCCATGGTTCGGATCGTCGCGATGTCGATCATCGCGTTCAGCGCGGGCAGCAGGAGCATCGGCGCCGTCAGCGGCGCGCCGTCGGCCTGGACGGCCTCGACCGCCTGGCGCCAGATTTCTCGCTGCAATTCGTTGCCGCGAGCCAGGGACTCCCGGACGGCCGTCATGTCCGGAATCTTCCGATAAGTCTCGATCCGAGAATCCAGGTAGCGCCGGAAGCTCTCGCGCAGCGCCGGCTGGAGGTCGGCGGGGAGCACGTCGAGCCGGAGGTAGGCCGTGCCGATATGGTTGGTCTCCTCGACGATCAGCTGGCGCCGCGCGTCGAATCGGGTGGTCGCTCCGGAGAAGGTAAACGCGATGAGGAGCCCCAGCACGGCGAAAACCGCGCCGTCGACCGCGCCGATGCCCTCGGCGGCGGCGCTCGAATCGTCTTGCAGTCGCCGGAGGGCGAGGCGGCGGCCGATCTCCAGGAAGAGCAGCATGCCCAAGAACAAGCTGGAGGTGAACAGGAAGACGGCTGTTCCGTGGCTCATGTCGAGTCCTCGCGACTGCGAGTTGGATGCTCCGAAAGCCGGCTCAGTGTACCTCGCGCGGGGCGCGTGCCGATCGGCCGACGCCTGCCGAGGCACCGGCGAGAGCGAACGACATGGCGGACGGCGGACCGGCTATCATGGGCCGCGAAGCGGACATTCGAGATCCAGGAGGCGACAGATGGCACTGCAGGTGCGGCGAGTGATCACGGGCCACGACGCGAACGGCAAGGCGATCGTGAAGATCGACGAGGTCTCGAAGAACGTCGCGTCGGGCCGGCCGGGCGCGACGGCCTGTAACATCTGGACGACGGAAGGATTCCCGGCCAATAACGACGGTGCCGCCGACGAGGGGCTGCGCAAGGTCGCGACGACCCTGAAGAACGGGACGATCTTTCGCATCATCGAGTTCGCGCCGGGTCTCGCGGCGCGCAATCACCGCACCGACTCGATCGACTACATCGTGATCATCTCGGGCGAGATCGACATGGAGCTCGACGGCTCGGTCGTGCATCTCAAGGCCGGCGACGTCATGGTGCAGCGGGGCACCATCCACAACTGGGCCAACAACGGCACGGCGCCGTGCGTGCTGGCAGTGATTCTCATCGACGCCAAGTCGGTCGAGGTCGGCGGGAAGGTTCTCAGCGCGGCCGGGTAGGGGATTTCGCGTGACGCCTTCACGGTTGTGGAAACTGATGACCCCGGAGCAGCGAAATCGCGCCGCCTCCGCGCTCTGGGGC
>VAYX01000136.1 GCA_005885325.1 Actinomycetota bacterium | reverse complement strand
GTCACCTCGAGCCGCCCCTCACGCCTGGTCACGAGCCCCGCCTGCCCCAGCGTCCTTTCGATCTGCTTGAGCCTCCGAAGATCGCGCGCCGCCTGTTCGCCCAGGGTGCGACGGAGGGCTTCCTCGTCGACGTCCTCCAGCGATGCCCCCGCATAGTCCCCCCGCATCGATCGGTCCAGGTCCTCGTAGTCGTGGAGCCGCTCCATGGCATCGACGGTCGCCGACAGGGGCATGGCATCCTCCCCGGC
>VAYX01000135.1 GCA_005885325.1 Actinomycetota bacterium | reverse complement strand
CATGTCCCCGTGTCGCTGCATGAACCCGTCGAAGTCGACGTCCTCGCCCCGGTCCCGCCGTTCGATCATCTGGTTCAGCTCGGCCAGCATGTCCTTGAACCGTTGGACCTGCTCGGGCGAGAGGTTGCGCATCCCTTCGGCCATGTTGCGGAAGTACGCGCCGAGCACCTGCTCCCTCAGGTGCTCCATAAGCTCATCGAACTCCCGCTGGGCCTCCTGATCGACGAACCGGTAGTCCGACAGCTCGCGGATCTGGCCCGGGACGTCCGGCGGCAGCGAATCCAGGACCGCCTCGCGCATCCGAGCGTCCTCCTCGGCCTTGAACGAGAGCGTCGAACGCTCGCGTTCGACGATCTCCCCCAGCCGCTCCCGCATCTCTTCCAGCGGACCTTGGAGGTTCAGCCGGGCCTGCTCGCGAGCTCGCGCATCGCGCAGACGCGCTCGGAGCGCGTCGAGGCCGCCGAACCGCCCGCGCATCCCCCGCCGGAGCAAGCCCGACATCGCGCCCTGCGCCCCGGCTCCCGACAGCAGGTCCTCGGACATCTCCTCGAGGAGCTCGGCAGCCGGCACATCGGGCCCGAAGGGGTCCTGGCTCCCGTCCCACTGCGAGTAGCGCGAGCGCATCCACTCAGGGTACGCCGGTCCTCCGAGAACGTCGCCGGAGGGCTACGCGTAGCCGAGCCCGGTGGTGAGCGCCCGAAGCGCCAGGCCGAAGCAGAAGAACGCGGCCCAGGCGAACGGGACCCACGGCTGGGCTCGGAGCGGCTCCTCCCGTGCGAACGCGTGGGCGATGGCAAGGAGAACGAGCGGGCCGAACCCGTAGACGTAGTGGAGCCAGGTCGTCGGTCGATACCCCATCACGAGCAGCACGATGCCGATGAGCGCCTGCACGACGGCCACCACCTGGACCACCGCCAGCCACCGCCAGAACCAGTCGCCCGCCTGTCGCTTGGCGATCCAGATCACCAGGCCCCACAGCCACCCCACGGCGAACAGGGCGACGACGACCCAGCCGACGTACTCGTGGACCCGTGGCACGGCCGGCAAATCCTACGAGGCCGAGGGTCCTTCGTACCGGTAGGCCCCCAGCCTGCCGGACTGCTCCTTGTTCAAGCGACGGGAGAGGTGCAGCCCTTCCAGGGCGAACTCGACCGCTGAGGCGGCCACGCCGGGACTCTCCTCCTCCACGCCTAGGCGCTCGAGCAGCTTGGCCAGCCCCGGGAGGTCGCCGAACTGGCCGAGCACATCCGAGGCCGGCGTGAGGTCCGAGGTCTCGGCCACGAACCCGCCGGCGAACTTCGACAGGATCGGCGCGAAGTCGAACCCGGACAGCCGGCGACGGAACACCTCGAGCTCGGCGGTCCGGAGGGCTCGGAGCAGGATCTCCTCCTCCCGGCCCTCCTCGATCGTGTCGAACTCGACTCGGCCGAGCGAGGCCTCCAGCACGGCCGGGAGGTCGCATACCCGGGGCACGGCCTCCGGCTCACCCGTTCGGGCCGCGCGGCGGACCGCGGCCGCCGACAGCGTCTCGAGGTTGCCGATCGAGTACCGGACCGACACGCCCGAGCGATGGTTCACGTGGGGCGACCGCCTGAGCTCGGCGGTCACGGCGGCAAGGACCTCCTCCATGTACCGGGGAACGCGGATCGGCGCGTCGCCGGCCGGCGGGCGGGCCTCCTGGTCCATGATCCGGATCTCGTCGGTGAGCGTCTCCGGGTAGTGCGTTCGGACCTGGGTCCCGAACCGATCCTTGAGCGGTGAGACGATCCGCCCACGGTGCGTGTAGTCCTCCGGGTTCGCCGTCACGACCAGCAGCAGGTCGAGCGGAAGCCGGATGCGGTACCCGCGGATCTGGACGTCGCGCTCCTCCAGGATGTTGAACAGGGCCACCTGGATCCGCTCGGGGAGGTCGGGCAGCTCGTTGATGGCCACGATGCCGCGGTTGGTTCGCGGGATGAGCCCGTAGTGGATCGTCAGCTCATCTGCCAGGTACCGCCCCTCCGCGACCCGGATGGGATCGACGTCGCCGATCAGGTCGGCCACCGAGGTGTCGGGAGTGGCCAGCTTCTCCGCGTACCGCTGGTCCCGTCCGATCCAAGAGACCGGGACGGCGTCTCCCTCGCTGGCGACCAGGGCCCGGCACCGCGCGCAGATCGGGCGGTACGGATGGTCGTTCACCTCGCAGCCGGCGATGGCCGGCGCGTCCTCGTCGAGGAGGCCCACGACGTTTCGGATCAGCCGGGTCTTGGCCTGTCCGCGCTCGCCCAGGAGGATCAGGTCGTGGCCGGCCAGGATTCCGCGCTCCAGTGCCGGCAGCACCGAGGTATCGAACCCGACGATCGAGGGGAACAGCTGCTCCCCCCGGCCCAGCTTGACCAGCAGGTTGGCCCTGAGCTCCTCCTTCACCGTGCGGTCGGGGTAGCCGGCGGTGCGGAGCTCGCCGATCGTGGCCGGAAGGGTCATGGGGAACAGGGTATCGTCAGGCCCGCGAAACGGCCTGCCCGCCCGCTAGAGGATGATGCGGCCGACCTCGCCCTCGAACTTCCGCTCGGTGCGCCGGCGACCGATCTCGGTGGCCAGCACCAACAGCAGTGAGACCACGAGCACGATGGAGGACACCGCCAGGAGCTGCGGGAACAGGAACGCCACTCGCAGCTGCGAGAACAGGTAAATCGGGTAGGTGGCATCCTGTCCCGCGACGAACGACGCGATCGCGTACTCGTCGAACGACAGCGTGAAGGCGATCAGGAAAGCCGACACGACGGAGGGGAAGATGAGCGGCAACGTGACACGCCGGAAGGTCTCGATCCCGCCCGCCCCAAGGTCGCGGGCGGCCTCCTCGAGGGACACGCTGATCCGTTCGAGCCGTGGGACGAGCGTGAGCATAGCGTACGGCAGTGAGACCACGACGTGGCCGATGACGATGGCGTGGATCCCAGTGCCGATCACTATCCCGAGCGTCGGGGCGAGGACCTTGTCGATCACGCGGAACAGGACGAGGAGCGAGATCCCGAAGACCACGTACGGGATGACCAAGGGTGAGAGCAATAGGGCCGAGATGGCGGACTTCGCCACCAGCCGCCGGCGGACGATCGCTATGGAAGCCAGCACGCCGAGCGCCACCGTGACGCAGCTCGAGAGCGTGGCCACGATGACGCTGGTTCGAAGGGCATGGAGCAGCGACGGGTTCGAGAGGAACTGCTCGTACCAGCGAAGCGTGAACCCCGACAACGGGAAGGAGATCACGACGCTGTTGTTGAACGAGAAGATCACCAGCACCGCGATCGGCGCGTACAGGAACACGACGAGGAACGCGAAGAACGCCCGGAGCGCGCGGAGCCCGTTCCGGGAGGTCGCGATGTCCATCAGGCGGCCCCGATCCTTCGCACCTGGAGGAACCGTCCGAAGAGGGCGAGCAGGAGCGCGACGACGCCGAGCAGGAAGATGGCGAGCACCGACCCGGTCCGCCAGTCCAGGCCTTGCGTGAACAGGTCCGAGATGGCGTTTCCGTACATGAACCCGCTCGTCCCCCCTACCAGGAGCGGGGTGACGAACTCGCCGAGCGTCGGGATGAAGACGAAGACGAACGCCGCGATCACCCCCGGCAGGCTGAGTCGGAAGGTGACCCTCCAGAACACCTTCCATCGGCTGGCACCGAGGTCGTTCGCCGCTTCCAAGATGGAGCGGTCTAGGTTGTCGAGCGACACGAAGATCGGCAGCGCGACGAAGGGGACCCAGACGTAAGACAGCACCAGGATCACGGCGAACTGGCTGTAGAGCAGCCAGGAGATGGGGTGGTCTGGTTGCCGAAGGTGCACGAAGTACAGCAGCGAGTTGATGACCCCTCGGTCACCGAGGATGACCTTCCAAGCCAGGACGCGAAGGAGGTAGCTCGTGAGGAAGGGCGCGATGACCAGGAGCAGCAGGACGTACTTCCGCTTCTTCACGCACAGCGCGAGGAAGTAGGCGATGGGGTAGGCGAGCAACACGACGATCACCGAAGCGGTGAGCGCCATCCGCACCGACTTCCAGAACAGGCCGAGATAGATCGACTGGCCGGACAGGAAGCGCCGCCAGATCTCCAGTCCGCCGGGGACGTCCGAGGGGAGCAGGGACAGCGCCCCCACGCTGTACGCGCCCACGATGACGATGGGGAGCAGGAAGAACACAACGAGCCACAGGAGCGGACCCGACAGAAGGCCGAGCGTGCCGGGCCACGTGCGCCGGCGCGGGGCGAGAACTTGGGTCAGCTCGCCGGCGGCCAGCTCTGCCACGGCAGCCCGCCGCCGGCGTCGGTCATGCTGCCTTCACTTCGTCCCACATGGCCTGGTACACGCTGCGACGCGCGATGTTCTGCTCCGGATGCGAGTTCGGCTCTGCGAGCGCGGTCGGGTCGTCGAGGCTGAACACCTTGACCAGGTCCTTCGGCACCTTGCTGAGATCGATGGTCGTGTTCAGGCTCCCGTAGGCGTAGTTGGCGACCAACCACTGGCCCGACTGAGCGCTGATCCAGGCGTTCACGTAGTCGTGCGCGTGGTAGTAGTTCTTGGTGCCGTTCTCCAGCGCGAAGCCGCAGTACCAGTCGGTCCTTCCCTCCTTCGGGTTCATGTACACGGCGGGGAGACCCTTTCCCTTCAGCTCCACGTAGTGAAGAGGCCAGGCGTACGCGATCCACGCGTCGCCGTTCGCCATGGCCTCGGTCACGGGATCGATCGACCAGAACGTCTTCACCAGCTTCTTCTTTGAGATCAGGAACTGTTTGATCGTGTTGAGCTCGTCGTCGGTCATGTTCCAGGGGTCCGCGATCCCCTTGTAGTACGCCGCTGGGATGAACATGTCGAAGCTGTCCCACCACGTGATCTTCCCCTCGTACCGGTCGTCCCACAGAAGCCCCCACGAGTCCTCGGTTGGGTGGACCTTGTCCGATCGGTAGAGCGGCGCCGCGAATCCCCAGTCGACCGGGACGAAGTACTGCTGGCCGTTGAACTGTCCGTCCGGGATGAAGGCCGGGTTCATCTGCGTGAAGTTCGTGATGAGGGACGTGTCCCAGGGCTGGAGGACGGGACTCCCATCCGACTTGGTGATCTTCACGTAGTCGGACCAGAAGTAGTGGCAGGGGTGCACGATGTCGAAGTCGGCGGCATCCGGATTGGCCGCGATCTTCGAGTACCCGAACTGGTCGTCCTTGTAGGTCGTCCAGTGCGGAGTCTGGCCGGGGAACTGTGCGGCGTAGGGTCGCCACAGTGGCTTCACCTCGTAGCCGGCCCAGTCGAAGATCTGCAAGGTGCCGGGTTCCTGGGACACCGGCGGCCGCGGCGAGCCGGACGCCCCGCCGCCTACCGTCTCGGCCTTCTTGCACGCGGCCAGCACGCCGGCCGTGCCCAGGATCGCGGAATAGCGCAGGAAATCCCGTCGCCCGACGCGGCGCGCCAAGACGCCATCGATGTCCCCCTCCATTGAGCCCTCCTCTCGGAACCCGCGAGCGACGCGTATTATCCGCCGCCCGTCGGCGCCGCGAAAGCCACTCGGTGAGCTCGGAGCTTTCAGGCCAGGCGGGCCGCGATGAGCCCCACCCCCAGCAGGACCATCGCCAGGGAGAGATACCGGAGCGCCAACTCGGGGGTTCGGCGGAGCGCGGAGGCGTCGAGCGCCTCCGCGCTCCCGTCCGCCAGCGTGAGTTCACCTGAGACGGACCGAACGTGCCGCCGCAACCGCCTGACGGGGGTCGAGAGTGTGCGCTGCGCTGCGGACAGCACAGCGCACGCACCCCCCACCACCACCGCAGGCACCATGACCCGCCCGGTCTGCGCGAAGAAGCCGGTTAGCGCGGGGAACGCCCCCCACGCGACCGCGAACCACAGGTCGGAGTGGAACCAGCCGCCGAACAGCTCAAGGTTGT
>VAYX01000134.1 GCA_005885325.1 Actinomycetota bacterium | reverse complement strand
TCGCGGCCGGAATTCTGGCGCTGAGCGCCGGTCGCGCCGAGGCGTCGCACTCGCCGGAGCATCCCAAGAAGCACAAGGTCTTCTATCACCTCAACGACGGCGGCGTCGAGAAGGCGAAAGCGGCGCTCGTCAACATCGAGAACCACCTCCAGGTCGTCGGCTGGAAGAACATCGAGGCGCTCGAGCTGGTGGTCCACGGGCCCGCGCTCCGCACGTTCCTCGCGCGGGACATCGATCCTGAGGTGCGCGGCAAGCTCGAGACGCTCCTGGCCGGCGGGCTCAGGTTCGACGCCTGCCAGATCACGATGACGCGCCAGAAGATCGATCTCAAGGACCTGCTGCAGGGCGCGACGGCGGTGCCGAGCGGAGTCGCGCGGGTGATGGAGCTGCAGGAGGCGGGCTACGCGTACGTCAAACCGTAGCCTGGCGCTGGCCGTGCTGACGGCCGGCCTCTGGCTGCTGCCCGCCGCCGCGGCGGACGACGCGCTCGACGATCTCCTGTCCGATTTCCAGATCACTCCGCTCGGCGACCAGGTGCCGTCGCCGTTCACCCTGGAGTCGATGGACGGCAAGCCGGTCTCGCTCGCCGACCTGCGCGGTCGCGCGGCCCTCCTCTATTTCTGGGAGAGCGGCTGACCGTACTGCGCGAGGGAGTTGCCCTCGACGATCGAGCAACTCCACCGGGAGTTCAAAGACCAGGGACTCACGGTCCTCGCGATCAACCTCGGCGAGGAGCGTGACACGCTGGCGGGCTGGCTCAAGAGCCGGAACATCACGTCCACGGTGCTGCTCGAGCCGACGGGCGCTGTCGCGAAGAGCTACGGGATCGCGTACACCCCGACCGTCTTCCTCGTCGACCGCGACGGCAAGCTTGTCGGCAAGTGCATCGGTGTCCGCCCGTGGACCGGTGACAAGGGACGTGCGCTCCTCCGGCTCCTGCTCGCTCGTTGACTCCTGATGCCGGAGCCCTCCACTTCGGTCCCTAGTTCTTCTTCTTGATCTCCCAGGTGAAGCCCGCCAGCGGGTTGGCGCCGACCAGCGGCTCGCCGATCGCGTCGGTCCCGGCGATCCTGGCGATCGGGACGGCCTTGCCTTTCTCCATGCGGTAAAGGTGCATGTCCATCACGACCTGATGGTCGTCCTTGCGAATGCACTGGCGGCCGATGTGCGTGTTGTCGATGCACAAGCCCTCGTGTGCGCCCGCCACCGTGTCGGCCTCGAAGGAGCCGACCTTCTCGACGGCTTTCTTCCAGAAGTAGACCGCGTCATAGGCGCCGGCGGCGATGTTGGCGTCCAGGCCCCAGCGCTTCTTGAACTTGTCGTTGAAGGCCTTCATGTCGGCGCCGGGGCTGTGGGCGGAGAAGTGGCTGAGCTGGACGAAGCCTTCCATCGGTTCGGCCATGGCGGGCAGGTCCCGCTGGAGCAGGAAACAATCGATGCCGGTCAGCTTGTACCGCTTGGTCATACCGGAGGCGTGGAGCTGAGTCATGAGGCGGAGCGAGCTCGTCCCCGCGAAGGCCAGGAAGAGAACGTCGGCCCCGGACTGATTGATCGCGCCGAACCAGGGGCTGAAGTCCTTGGTGTCGAGGGGGACGCCGGCCACGCCCACCACCTCGCCCCCGAGCTTCTCGAACGCCATCTTGAACTGGCGGCCGTCCGAGACGCCGACCTGCCCCATCGCGTAGTCGGTGTAGAGGATGTAGACCTTCTGGCCCAGCCTGTCGAGCGTGTACCGCGCGAGCGCGTTGGCTTGCATCCGCGAGTCAGGTTCGTTGGAGAAGTAGTACTTGTGAAACTTCGTCGTCCGCATGAACTCCGCGCAGGCGACGGAGTTCCAGTGGATGGTTCTGTGTTTCTTGGTGACGTCCATCACGGCCATGGTGGCGTCACTGGACACCGCCCCGATGAGCAGCTTGACGCCGTCCCGGAGGATAAGCGTTTCAGCCTTGCGGACGGCGGTGGCCGACTTTGTGTCGTCATCCTCGGAGAGGATCTCGATCGTGTGGCCGAGGACGCCGCCCTTGGCGTTGATCTCTTCCACGGCCAGGGTGAGAGCCATCGTCTGATACTTCCCGTAGCCCTCGAGCACGCCGACCTTCGAGCCGAGGTCGCCGATCCTGACGACCTTCGGCGGCGAGCTCGCCAGCGCTCCCGACCACCCGAGGGCGACGAGCGTGAGCACCAGCACGCGACCGCCCAGTCGCGTCATGGGGCAAGCAGCACGAAGCGCGCGACCGAGGGCACACCGTTGCCGTTGAGAATGAACAGCATGTAGTCGCCGGGCGGCGCCACCCTCGCGTCCGCTGGCGCCGTCACGTCGAGCCCGTTCGGCGCGGCGGTGAAGGGCAGGCTCACGAACCGCTGGTTCTGGTCGAACCCGTGCGTCGGAGCGCCCGAGCGCACGAGCGACACCCCGGTGATGCTCGCGGTGTCCGGCGTCGCGACGAAGAAGCGGGCGCCGTATGCGACCGTCGCCGGCGCGTCGCTGATCGCCGGCCGGGTCCCCCTGAAGAGATATGGCGGCGAATA
Organism: Actinomycetota bacterium; assembly: GCA_005885325.1. Lineage (GTDB taxonomy): Bacteria > Actinomycetota > UBA4738 > UBA4738 > HRBIN12 > AC-69. Next base: position 3,267 of record VAYX01000134.1, on the reverse strand, counting down.
GAGTTCCGCGTTGGGCTCGAAGTAGTTGCCGAGGTTGCCGCCGGCCATGAGGACGCGTCCGTCGGGCAGGAGTAGCGCTCCCGAATGGTAGAGGCGCGGCCGCACCATGCGCGCCATGGTGTTCCACGTCTCGGTCGCGGGATTCCACAGCTCCGCTTCCCGCACCGCCGCGCCCGTGTTGTCACCGGCCCCGGTCGTCCCACCGCCGGTCGCCACCACGCTGCCGTCGGGAAGGATCGTGAGGTTGTGATAGGCGCGCGGGAACGCCATCGGCGCGACGGCGCGCCAGGCGGGCGCCGGCTGGGTCATGTCGATCACCACGGTGCGCCCATCGACCGAGGGTGGCATGTTGTCCGGGTCGCCGTGAGTGCCCGACTTCATCACCAGGCCGGGCCGGTACATCACCGCGCTGTGGCCGCTGATGAAGCTGTCGCCGACGTCGATCCAGCTCGAGGCCGCGACGTCGAGCCTCCGGGTCTGTTGATCCGGGCCGGCGTTGAGCACGGTTCCGTCGGGCAGAACGAACATGAAGGAGTACATCGGGTTGCTCCGCGTGGCGCCGGCGAGCTGCGTCCACACATTGACGGCGGGATCGTAGACCTCGGGGGTGTCGGCCATCTGTCCGGGGACGATCCAGCCGCTGATCGCGAGGATCTGTCCGTCGGGGAGCGTGGTCGCCGTCGGGTACCAGCGCGGGAAGTTCATGTCGGCGACCCGGGTCCACGCGCGAGTGGTCGTGTCGAACAGGTTCGTGTCGACGATGCCGGTGTAGCAGCAGGGGTTGAGTTGCCCGCCGATCACCACGCTGCGACCATCGGCGAGCAGGGTGTGGCCGGCGCAGAAGAGGTTGGATGCGGTCGGCACCGGGGTGAACGTGCCCGTCGCGGGATTCCAGAGCCGCGCCGACTGCCCGCCGTTGACCTCGTTGAAGATCAGGACCTCCCCGGTCCGCTGCAGCAGCATGTGCACAGGCGCGATCGGCCACGACAGCACCGGACCCCACTGACCGATCGCCGTGGGGCTCGACGAGCCCGTTACGGGGACGGTCATCACCGTCTGGATCTCGCCCTGTGTGAGGGCCCGGTTATAGACGCGGACCTCGTCGATCGTGCCGGCGAAGTAGTCGGTGTTGTCCGTCCCAAGGATCCAGGCGCCGACCTGCAGCGACCCGGACGCCGCGCCCAGCGCGACCGTGCTCGGCGTGCCCGCGGGATCGCCGTCGACGTAGGCGCGCACGGTCGCGCCGTCGGACACAACGGCCACGTGGTGCCACACGCCGTCTGCGATAGCGTTCCCGAAGGCGAGGTTATCGCTCCCGGTCCAGAAGGTGGGCACCCCGGTCCCGAGGTAGAAGTCGCGGCTTCCACCTACCGTGATCATCGTCTCGTAGGCCGTTCGCGTCGGGTTGAGCACCCAGGCCATCAGGGTAAAGGCTGGCCCCAGCGACACACTCGGGCCCGTCACGCGGCTGCTCGTCCCGTTGAAGACGAGGGCGCTGCCGAACCGGCCCTGCGTCGTCCAGGCGGCGCCCACCACGGTTCCCGCGTTGCCGTTGCCCGAGCTGTCGCCGGCTATCTCGCCGCTCCCCTCGTCGAATCCCCAGGCGGCGACCAACCCGGGCTCCGTCTGGGCCGAAGCTGGGCCGCCGAAGAGAAACGCGACGAGTCCGAGCAGAACGAGGCACAGGGGGACGAATCGCCGGCGACCGCTATCGCCAGCGGCTCTGCGAAGGGGTCGGCAAAGGAGGCGGCACGCGCGACGGTTTTTCACGACATGCTCCTCGAGACGGAGTTTGATTCAGGGAATCGCGACTCCACCGCAGATGACTCAAACGGAATGTACACAGGGCTGGTTCGTCGACAAATTCGGCGAATTACGCAGTTGGGGTCGTCAATTGCCTGAAACGACCAAGGGGGAAAGTCCCGAACATGTTATGGAGCCCGTATACGGGGAACCATTGGGACTGTCCCCAGGGTCTCAGGGGGGAGATCCCCTGGGGAGGTGAGGTGCCGCGCGTTATCGCTCCATTCGGCGATCCATCAGCTGAAAGAAAACGTCAGGTTGCGCATGGGTACCTGGCGCTGACGAGCCGGAGGGCGGCGTCCAGGTGTTGCGGTTGTCGCCCCAGGCCGCGAACACTCCCTCGTCTGATTGCGTGATGCCGAGGTACTCGCCGAGGTTGTAACAGGGGGCCAGCGTCCGATCGTAGTTCGTGGTGAAGAAGGGATCGAACTGTGCTGGGAGCGGATTGTTGCTGGGAGTGAGGTCGAAGGAGACGCTACTCACGCGGGCGGGTGGCTTCGCCCGGAAGCGGCGCCCCTTATCCTCGATCTCGCCCCTCGTGAGGTCGACGCGGATCTGCCCGTCCGCTTGCTGCACGTAGTAGGCGACGCTCACATTGTCACCGTTCTTGTCCACGGAGACTGAGGGAAGAACGTGCTGCGGGTCGGCGTCGGTGGCGGCCGCCACGGTGATGGGGCCGAAAAACGTGCGGCCTCCGTCTGCCGAGACGAGGAGGCGGATCTCTGAACGCGAGCTCGGATCGCCGAAGACCGGGCTGGTCGAGGAGTTGAACGCGATGAAGAGCTTCCCCCTCGCGGCCGCCGCGCTCGGCTGAGTGATGAGCCTGGTGGACTGCCGGAAGCGGGGTAGGCCGAAGCGGCCGCCCCCAAGATTCATGCCCTGGCTCAGCACGAGGCGAACGCCGCCCGTCGGTCCGCAGTCGCTGAAGGCTCCGGGTGTGACGTTGGGGAAGCCGGTCTTGTCCGGCGCCCCGGGCGCGTTGAATTCGAGGAACATGAAGGTGTCGCCGGCGTCGTCGGAGACCAGCACCTTGATGAGGTCGGCGTCGAGGTTGCTCAGGTGCAGGAACGGGATGAAGAGCCGGCCGGTCGACTGATCTACCGTGGGGTTGGCGAAATGGATGAAGGCCGACCCGCAGGGGCCCGTGTCAACCGGAGCGAAGAGCGTCCGCTGCGGCGACCAGGTGGCGCCGCCATCGATGGAGCGCGCGAAGCGAAGCTCGGCACCGCCGACCTGGAGGCTGGTCCATGCGACGTAGAGATTGTCCTGCCTCTTGTGGACCGGATCCGGTCCCACTGCAAGCCACGGCTTGTCCGAGCCAGCGTCCCGCGCCACGATGGTCGCGGGCGCGAACGTGGCGCGGGCGGACTTGTCGGTGGACTTGTTGATGATGACGGCCCTCGAGAATATGGGAGCATCCGCGTCGACGCCCAGAGAGACGTAGTAGAAATGCCCGGCGCGGTC
>VAYX01000116.1 GCA_005885325.1 Actinomycetota bacterium | reverse complement strand
CCGAGGAGCTCAGGGACTGGGCCGGCATCTCCGGGCCGAAGATCGCGGCGACGATCCGCCGCGCCCTCGCCTGAGTTGTCCTAGACCTCGAGCGGCACCAGCTCGAATCGGTCCACGTCGACCAGGCCGCGATCGGTGAGCTTCAGCTCAGGCACCACCGACAGCGCCAGGAACGACATGGCCATGAACGGTGAAGGGAGGCTCACACCCAGCTCCTCGGCGGCCTTGCCCATGGCGTGGACGGCAGCGGCTACCTCCTCGGCCGGCCGGTCGGAGAGCAGGCCGCCGAACGGGCACGGGACCTCGCCCAGGACGGCGCCGCCGGCCACAGCGACCTGGCCGCCGCCAGTCTCCGCCAGGCGGTTCACCGCGACGGCCATGTCGCCGTCGTCCACGCCCACGACGACCACGTTGTGGGCGTCGTGGGCGTGCGTCGACGCCAGGGCCCCCCGCTTCAGGCCGAACCCTCGGACGAATCCGAGCCCGATCCGCCCGGTTCCCTTGTGCCTCTCCACGACCGCGATCTTGGCCAGGTCGCGAGCGGGGTCCGCCGCCGCCTGGCCGTCGACGGGGCTCACGTCCTCCACCAACGATCGCGTCACGATCTGGCCCGGCTCCACGCCGATCACGCGGACCCGGCCGTTGGCCTCGATCCGGAAGCTCCCGGCGGCCAGGTGGGGGACCCGCACGCTCCCGCGCATCCAGTCGGGCATTGGCGAACGCGGTACGTCGAGCGGCTTGCCCTCCTCGGCCACCAGGCGGCCCCGCTTCCATACTCGGACCGGGCGGAACCGTTGGAGGTCTTCGACCGCGACGACGTCCGCCACGTACCCGGGCGCGACGGCACCGTGCTCGTACAGGCGGTGATATCGCGCCGCGTTCAGCGTTCCCATCGTCACGGCGTCGGCGGGCGAGCAGCCCAGGGCCACCGCCCTTCGGATCACGTCGTTGATGTGGCCCTCCTCCAGCAGGTGATCGGGCTCCCGGTCGTCCGTGCACAGGAGGCAGTTCGCGGGACCGTGCTCGAGCACGAGGGGGAGTAGAGCCTCGAGGTTCCGCGCCGCGGACCCTTCGCGGATCATGATCGTCATCCCCAGCCGGCGCTTCTCCAACGCTTCCTCGAGCGTCGTGCACTCGTGATCGCTCCGCACGCCGGCGGAGAGGTACGCGTTCAGCGCGGGGCCCGACAGCCCTGGAGCGTGGCCATCGATGTGGCGACCACCCGCGGCCGCGATTTTGGCCAGCGTTCCCTCCTCGCCGGCGACCACCGCGGGGAAGTCCATCATCTCGGCCAGCCCCAGCGCGTTGGGTTCCTCCGCCAGGAACCGGGCGATGTCCTCGGCGTCCACCTTCGCGCCGCTGGACTCGAAGGGGCTCGCCGGCACGCACGACGACACCATCACGAAGAAATCGAGGGGGATGCCGCGGCACGCTTCGAGCAACGCGCGAACGCCCTCGAGCCCGAACACGTTCGCGATCTCGTGGGGATCCAGGACGGCCGTGGTCGTGCCCCAGGGCAGCGCCGCCCGGGCGAACTCGTCCGGGGGGAGCTTGGTGGACTCGATATGCATGTGCCCGTCGACGAACCCGGGGAGCAGGATGAGCCCGGAGGCGTCCACCGATCGGCGGCCTTCGTACCGTCCCACCCCGGCCACGTGCTCGCCGGCCAGAGCGACGTCGGCGTCGAGGAGCTCGCCCGTGAATACCGACAGCACGCGCCCTCCCGCCAGCAGGACGTCGGCGGGCTCGTCGCCTCTGGCGACGGCCAGGCGGTGGACCAGATCGCCCGTAGGGCCGCGCATCCGCGTCAGGGTACCGTCCTCCCAGCTCGAGCGGGGATCCCTGGTACTCTTGAGCCAACGGACGGCTATCGCCGTCCCGTGAGGTTTCGCTTCCTCGTTCCTCCTTGTGGCGGTCTCGGGTGTCGCAAAACCTCCCCGGACCGACCCGCGGCCTCGAGTCGCGGGACAAGGAGTTGAACATGACAACCGCACCATCCTTCATCGACCTGGGCGCATCCCCGGCCGTCGTTCGAGCGCTGTCCACGCTGGGGATCACCGCGCCCTTCCCCATCCAGTCGCTCGTGGTTCCCGACGCCATCGCCGGGCGCGACGTCCTGGCGAAGTCGCAGACCGGCTCGGGCAAGACCCTGGCATTCGCCATCCCGATCGTGGAGCGGGTCGACCCGGCCGGCCCGACGCCGTCGGCCCTGGTGCTCACGCCCACGCGCGAGCTCGCCGCCCAGGTGGCCGAGGATTTCAACGGCATCGCGGGGGCCAAGGGGGTTCGGGTCGCCGTGGCCTATGGCGGCATCTCCATCCGCGAGCAGGGCAAGGGCGTCGGCCGGGCCCACATCCTCATCGCCACGCCGGGTCGTCTTTCGGACCTGGTGGAACGGCGGCTGGTGAGGCTGGACAAGGTGCAGATCCTCGTGCTCGACGAGGCCGACCGGATGCTCGACATGGGGTTCCAACCGCAGGTCGACCGGATCGTCCGCGACCTCCCGAAGGCTCGCCAGACCATGCTGTTCTCGGCGACCCTCGACGGAGCCGTTGGCCACCTCGCGGCCTCGTACACGAACGATCCCAAGCGGCACGAGATCGAGTCCGAGGGCAAGACCGTCGAGGAGGTCGACCACCGGTTCGTCCCCGTCTCGGCCCACGGCAAGGTGGAGGCGCTCATCGAACTGCTCGAGAGGGACCGAGACCTCACGCTCGTCTTCGTCCGAACCAAGCGGGGGGCCGACCGCCTCGTGCACAAGCTGAAGGCGAAGGGAGTGCGAGCTGAAGCCCTCCACGGCGACATGACCCAGCCGGCTCGGCAGCGATCGCTCAAGCGGTTCGAATCCGGGAACGTCGACGTGCTCGTCGCCACGGACGTTGCCGCCCGGGGACTGGACCTCGACCGCATCAGTCACGTGGTCAACTTCGATCCACCCGCCGACGACAAGGGCTACGTCCACCGGGTGGGGCGCACGGCCCGGGCCGGGCGGACCGGCACGGGCATCACACTCGTCACGGCGGAGCAGCAGGGCGACATCAGCAGGATGGCCGCGCGCCTGGACCTCCATCGAGAGTTCGAGGAGGAGGGCATGACCGTCGCACCGCCTCGCGTGGTGTTCTCGGGCTCGTCGGGCGGGCGGCGCTCCTCGCTCCGGGCCCGGCGGCGCCGCTGAGCGGATCGCGGCGCTAGCCGGCCGATTCGATCAGCGAGAACCCGGACCGGCGGTACCGGGCCAGGATGTCCTCGGCCGGGGCCGGCCGGCAGAAGTAGAACCCCTGGCCCAGGCGGCACCCCTGCTCAACCAGGAACCGCCACTCGGCCTCGGTCTCGATGCCTTCGGCCAGCGGGGTCATCCCCAGGCCGTGTGCGAGCTGGATGATGGCCCGAACCATGTCGGCAGCCTGGCGGTCATGGGCGACGTCCCGGATGAACAGCCGGTCGATCTTCAACAGGTCGACGGGCATGTACCGGAGCCGGGCGAACGACGAGTACCCCGTCCCGAAGTCGTCCAGGGCCAGCCGCAGCCCCCGGTTGTTGAGGTCCCGGAGGATCCGCAGGGTCCGCTCGGGATCGGCCATGGCGGCCGACTCGGTCACCTCGACGATGATGCTCCCCGGATCCAGGTTCGCCGCGCTGAGCTGCTGGAGGATCTTCTCCGTCAGGTCCGGTTGCCACAGTTGCCGCGGTGAGAGGTTGAAGGACACCTCGAGCTCGAGACCCTCGGCGCGCCACGCGGCGGCTTGGCGGCTCAGCTCCTCGACGACCCAGTCACCGATGGCCTCGATCAGCCCCATCTCCTCGGCCAGGGGGATGAAGTCACCGGGAGGGACCAGGCCGCCGTTGGGGTCGGCCCACCGGATCAGGGCCTCGACGCCGACCATCTTCCCCTCCGCCAGCTCGACGACCGGCTGGTAGTGGAGCTGCCAGTTCCGATTCTCCACGGCCTTTCGGAGGCGCGTAGTGAGGGAGAGCTTGCCCAGGGCCTCTTCGCTCTGCCTCCAGTGGAGGAGGTAGCTCCCGGGAGCCGACTTCCTGCTCTGGTACATGGCAGCGTCGGCGTTCTTCAGGAGCGCCATGGCGTCGTCGGCGTCGTGGGGGAACATGCTGATGCCGATGCTCGCCGAGACGTACAGCTCGGTGCCGGCGACGTTGAACGGCGCGCGGAGCGAATCGTGGACCCGCGCGGCGACCGATTCGATCACCAGGAGCGCGCCGTCCGTGCCCTCGAACCCAGGGGCCGAGCTCCCCTCGATGTCGGCCAACAGCAGCAGGAACTCGTCGCCACCCTGGCGGGCCACGAGGTCCGTCTCCCGCGTGGCCTCGCGGAGGCGCTCGGCGACCGCCCGGAGAAGCGCGTCGCCGGCCTCGTAGCCCAGGCTCTCGTTGACCAGCTTGAAGTCGTCCACGTCGATGCACAGCACGGCCACGGAGAGGTCGTGACGGCGGGCCCGGGCCATGCCGAGCTCCAGGAGCTCCTCGAACATCGTCCGGTTGGGCAGGCCGGTCAGGTTGTCGTGATAGGCCAGGAAGGCGACCCGTTCCTCCGCGTTCTTCCGGTCGGTGATGTCGAACATCACGCCGTGGACGAACGCCGGAGCGCCCGAGCGGTCGTTCACGACGACCGCGCTGTCGCGGAACCAGACGACCCGTCCATCCTTGCCCAGAAGGCGGTACTCGAAGCTGAACGGCTCGCCCGACTTCCGTCCCTGCAGGTAGCTCTGGAGAGCCTGCTCCTTGTCGTCGGGATGCAGCTGCTTGGCCCACAGGTCCGGATCGGCGATGTACTCCTCAGGGGAGATGCCGAGCAGGTCCTCGATCTGGGGGCTCACGTACGTGGTGCTCATCGTGTCGTCCACGACGTCGGTGTAGACGATGGCCGGGATCTGCTCCACCACGGCCCGGTAGCGCGTGTCGGCGTCGCTCAGCTCTTCGGTCGCCCGACGCAGTTCGCCCGACAGCGACTGGATGGCTTGGATGGCGCCCTGAGGGAGGTCCTCCTGACGCGCCAAGAGATCGCGCACGGCGTCGAGCGACGCGAAGCGCGATTCGATGGAGGGTGCCTTCGGTTCGGCCGTCACAAGGAGATGGCCCTTTCTCTCCGCTCAGAACTACCTATCGGCGCCCGCCCGTCGCGGGCTTGAGCGGCAATGGGTCATCCACCATCCGGGGGATGACGTTGCACCATGGGGGGTGGCCGAACGCGCGGTCGATCCCGGCAGGCAGGGCCGGTCTACTCGACGGTGAGAGAGACCCGCATTCCTTCCTGGTAGTGGGACTCGGTCTCGGCCTCGTCGTAGACGTTGCAGATCAGCACGTAGCTGCCCGACTCGAGGTCGAAGGCTTGGGTTCGCTCCTCGCCTGGGGGGAACTCCGCGATCTCGCCGATGGCCTCGATGCCCTGGCCTTCCTCGTTCACGGACCCGTTGGGATTGGTCGGCAGGTCGACGGGCGAGAGGTCGGTCTTGATGACGACGAGCTCATGGTCATCCTCCGGTCCCTTGTTCGAGACGTTGAAGGTGACCTTCCCCTTCTCGACGGTATCCTCCGATGGGATCACCGCGAACTCCTGGAGTGACACGTCGACCGTGCCGCCTCCATCCCCCCGCAACCTGCGCCCAGCAGCACAAAGGCGCTTCCCGCGGCTACCAGCATGCGATGTCTGATCATCGCCCCTCCCTTCAGCCAACCCTCACAGTTAGCGGAAAGGAGTCTCCGAGGCAAATCCAGAGCACCGCGCGGGGCATCCTTGGGGG
>VAYX01000115.1 GCA_005885325.1 Actinomycetota bacterium | reverse complement strand
GGAGAAGCACGAGTTCGACGCGGAGCGTGACGAGGAGATCAAGGGACGGCTGGCCGAGCTGGAGGACCGCCTCCGTGAGCTCGAGGCCGAGGGGGCCAAGGGCGCACAGCTCTCCGCGGCCCGCAGGGAGGCCCAGCGCGACATCGAGCGCCTGACCGAGGCCACCAAGCGTGAGACCGATCACCTGGACGAGGTCCTGACGGCGTTCAAGAACCTGAACGTGAAGCAGCTCGTGGCCGACGACTCCGTGTATCGCTCGCTCCGGGAGCGGTTCGGCGACTACTTCGACGGCGGCATGGGTGCCGAGGCCATCAAGCGCCTGCTCCAGGACCTCCGCCTGGAGGAGGAGGCCGAGTCCCTGCGGGGCCAGATCGACACGGCCAAGGGGACCCGCCGGCTGAAGGCCATCAAGCGGCTCAAGGTCGTCTCGAACTTCGTCGAGGGCACCAACTCGCCGATGGGCATGGTCCTCGACGCCATCCCGGTGATCCCGCCGGACCTTCGTCCCATGGTGCAGCTGGACGGGGGGCGGTTCGCCACGTCGGACCTGAACGATCTGTACCGGCGAGTCATCAACCGGAACAACCGGCTGAAGCGGCTCCTGGACCTCCAGGCACCCGAGATCATCGTGAACAACGAGAAGCGGATGCTGCAGGAGGCGGTGGACGCCCTGTTCGACAACGGCCGGCGGGGCCGCCCGGTGACCGGGCCCGGCAACCGCCCGCTCAAGTCCATCTCGGACATGCTGAAGGGCAAGCAGGGCCGGTTCCGCCAGAACCTGCTGGGCAAGCGGGTGGATTACTCGGGCCGGTCGGTCATCGTGGTCGGTCCCCAGCTCCGCCTGCACCAGTGCGGCCTGCCCAAGCAGATGGCCCTCGAGCTGTTCAAGCCGTTCGTGATGAAGCGCCTGGTGGACCAGGCCCTGGCCCAGAACATCAAGAGCGCGAAGCGGATGGTGGAGCGGGCTCGCCCGCAAGTCTGGGACGTGCTGGAGGAGGTCATCAAGGAGCACCCGGTCATGCTGAACCGGGCGCCGACCCTCCACCGGCTGGGGATCCAGGCCTTCGAGCCGGTCCTGGTCGAGGGCAAGGCCATCCAGATCCACCCGCTCGTGTGCGCGGCGTTCAACGCGGACTTCGACGGGGACCAGATGGCAGTGCACGTGCCCCTGTCCTCGGAGGCCCAGGCCGAGGCCCGGGTCCTGATGCTCTCGACCAACAACATCCTGTCGCCGGCGCACGGGCGCCCCATCGCCGTCCCCAGCCAGGACATGGTGCTCGGGATCTATTACCTGACGCTCGAGCCCATCCCGCCGGAGAAGGACGAGGAGGTGCCGCGGTTCTCCTCGGCCGACGAGGCCATGATGGCCCTGGATCACAAGCTGATCACGCTCCACGACGCCATCAAGGTCCGGCTTCCGGGCAAGGCGCTGCCGGCCGAGCTGCTGCCGGAGACCGTGAACGTGAGCGACGACGGGGCATCGCCGGTTCCGGTGATCATGACCTCGGCGGGTCAGGTCATCTTCAACCAGGCGTTCCCCGACGACTTCGAGTACGTGACCCACGCGTTGATGAAGGGCGACGTGGGCAAGGTGGTGGACGCCTGCGTGCACCGGTACGACCGGGCGACGGTCGAGCAGATCCTGGACAACCTGAAGAACGTGGGGTTCCACTACGCCACCCGAGCAGGGGTGACGCTCGGGGTCCAGGACGTCACGACCCCGCCCGACAAGGCGAAGATCCTTGACCTCTACGAGGGCCGGGCCCGGAAGATCGAGCAGCAGTACGTCCGAGGCATCATCACCGACGACGAGCGCCGCCAGGAGCTCATCGAGATCTGGACGGAGGCCACCGACAAGGTGCGGGATGCCATGGAGGCCCAGTTCTCTCGGACCAACCCCATCTACATGATGGCCAACTCCGGGGCTCGCGGGAACATCATGCAGATCCGCCAGATCGCCGGCATGCGTGGTCTGGTGGCCAATCCCAAGGGCGAGATCATCCCCCGGCCCATCAAGTCGAACTTCCGGGAAGGGCTGTCGGTCCTGGAGTACTTCATCTCCACGCACGGGGCCAGGAAGGGCCTCGCCGACACGGCGCTCCGCACGGCGGACTCGGGGTACCTCACCCGGCGACTGGTGGATGTGGCGCAGGAGCTCATCGTCCGGGAGGACGACTGCGGCACGGACCGAAGCGTGCCGGTTCAGGTGTCGATCGAGACGCCGCACGGGACGCGGGAGCGGAACGCGCACCTCGACACGTCGCTGTTCGGGCGAGCGCTGGCCGAGGACGTCAAGGGCCCCGACCGCAAGAAGATCGCGTCGAAGGGTCAGGAGCTCGACGACGCGCTGGTCGAGAAGCTGGCGGACTCCGGCGTGGACGTCGTGCACGTCCGCTCGGCCACCGGTTGCGAGGCCGAGTACGGCGTTTGCCGGCTGTGCTACGGCTGGAGCCTGGCCTCGGGCCGGCTGGTGGACATCGGCGAGTCGGTGGGGATCGTGGCCGCGCAGTCGATCGGCGAGCCCGGCACCCAGCTGACGATGCGGACCTTCCACACCGGCGGTGTGGCCGGCGAGGACATCACCCACGGCCTGCCCCGTGTGGTCGAGCTGTTCGAGGCCAGGCGACCCAAGGGTGAGGCCCTCATCACCGAGCTCCCGGGAACGGTGACCATCGAGGACGACGAAGAGAAGAAGGAGCGTCGCATCACGGTCACCTCCGACGACGGCGAGCAGGTCCAGTACAAGGTGTCGTTCCGGGCCCGCCTGACGGTTGGTGACGGCGAGAAGGTTGAGGTGGGCCAGCAGCTCACCGAGGGGTCGGTGAACCCCCACGAGAAGCTGCGGATCGAGGGCGTCCAGGCACTCCAGCGGCACCTGGTCGAGGAGGTCCAGCAGGTGTACCGGAGCCAGGGCGTGACCATCCACGACAAGCACATCGAGCTGATCGTGCGGCAGATGCTTCGCAAGGTGCAGGTCATCGAGCCCGGCGACACCGACTTCCTCCCCGGCGACCTGGTGGACCGGAGGCGGTTCGAGGCGGCCAACCGGGACGCGGTGGAGAACGGGAACACCCCGGCCTCCGCCCGGCCGCAGCTCCTGGGGATCACCAAGGCATCGCTGGCCACCGACTCGTGGCTCTCGGCGGCGTCGTTCCAGGAGACCACCCGGGTGCTGACCGAGGCCGCCATCGGCGCGAAGTCGGACCAGCTGCTCGGGCTGAAGGAGAACGTGATCATCGGCAAGCTGATCCCGGCTGGCACGGGGATGGGGCGGTACCGGAACGTGCAGGTCCGGATCAAGCCGGAGGCCATCCCCGAGTACTGGCTGGCTCGCCAGCGAGAGCTGGCCGCCGCGGCCGGCGAGGCCGAGCCGTCGCTGGCCGGCCTCACCCGCGAGGAAGCCGAGCAGATGCTCGGCGGAGGGGCGTACGCGCCCGAGGAGTAGCCCGGGCTAGTCCCACCACCAGGGACGAGGGGGCGGGATCAGCGCGAGCCTGCCCGCCCCCAAAGCCTCAACGAAGGCGAAGCGGGTTCCGGCGGGCAGCTTCTCGATGTCGCGCTCCACGGACACGACTGATCTTCTGGCGGTTGCCAGGCGTCTCGCACCCAGATCGGTCAGCCAGATGACGCGGAGCCCTCCCTCCCTGGGTGCCGTATCGACGAGATCGGCGCGCCGAAGCCGTTCGACGAGCCGATTGGCCGCCTGCCTCGTCATACAGAGGCGTCGAGCGAGCTCGCTGGCGTGCAGGTTCGGTTCCTCCTCGAGGATCTGGAGGATCTCGTACTGCGCGTAAGTGAGTGCGAACTCCTGGTCGAAGCACTGGTTCAACCGAGGGCGCAGGATGCGGTGAAAGAGGCGTGCGGCGATGATGACGTCACTGCCGGACGGAGAAGCGGCATCGGGCACAGCGGCCGCATCGGGTTTCATGGCGAGTGATATCGCGAGTCACTGACAAGCGGGCGTGATGGCCCGGCCTGGCTCCCCCGTGAGTTGTCAACACCTTGACAACGAAACCGCAGGACGAAGGCGTCAAGGTGTTGACAAGTCGAGCGCGAGAGGCCACACCATCGATCTTGTTCCCGAAGGATCCCCGACCAGTTCCCCTCAAACCTTTCGCGCGATCTCCAGCAGCACCGCGTGGATGGCCGGCGACCCGGCCAGGACGTCGCCGCCCAGGTAATTCGGCCCTCCCTCCCAGTCGCTCACCACACCGCCCGCCTCCTCGATCAGCAGCGCTCCAGCGGCCACGTCCCAAGGCGCTAGCCCGAGCTCGAAGAACCCCTCGAACGCCCCGGCGGCCACCCAGGCCAGATCCAGTGCCGCGGCCCCGGGTCGGCGGAGGTCCTCGAATCGTTCCAGACACGCCCCGAAGGCCGCCAGGTATCGGGGGAGGATGTCCTTCCGCCTGAACGGAAAGCCGGTTCCCACCACCGCCTGCTCGACCGGGCGTCGCGAGATCCTCGCCTCCACGGCGCGGCCGCCCGTTCGGACCCAGGCGCCCAGCCCTCGGGCTGCCAGGAACGTCTGGTCGAGGAACGGAGCGTGGACGACGCCCACAGTGGGCCGGCCGTCCTCCACCAATGCCACCGAGACGCCGACGATCGGGAACCCGTGGAGGTAGTTCGTCGTGCCGTCCAGTGGATCGACCACCCAGGACCGCCTGCCCCCGGGCCCTCCGGCCTCCTCGCCCAGGATGGGGATGTCCGGAGTGCCCTGCCCGAGGACCTCCCGGATAGCCTGCTCCGAGGCCCGATCCACCTCGGTCACGTAGTCGCCGGCCCCCTTGGCCTCGGCCACGGGGGCCGGGCCCTCCTCGGCCACGAGCTCACCGCCACGCACAGCGGCACGCTCGGCAAGCTCCAGGAGGTCGGCCAGGCCGGGCACGGCGCCAAGCTAGCAGGGCGGGGTGGCTGCCCGGGATCATCCTCTCCTTCGCACCCGGTTCGTTGACGGGCACGCATCGTGCCTAGTAGCCTTAGCGGTTGCACACCGGACCCGGCGGGCGGGTTCGGTATCCATGCGAGCTTTCAGGGGGTACCCCGAAAGGGACAACTGTGCCTGAGGCGAGTCCCTGGGAGCCGGGCCCGCGGGTCCGGCTTTTCGTTGGGGCCCCCATGGAGACCAAGGCGAGAGTGAACACGAGACCGACATGCCCACGATCCAGCAACTGGTCCGAGAAGGGCGCGAGCGCCCGCGGGGCAAGACGAAGAGCCCCGCGCTCAAGGGCTCTCCGCAGCGCCGCGGCGTGTGCACGCGCGTCTACACGACCACCCCGAAGAAGCCAAACTCGGCCCTTCGAAAGGTTGCCCGGGTCCGCCTGACCACCGGGGTCGAGGTCACCGCCTACATCCCGGGCATCGGCCACAACCTCCAGGAGCACTCCATCGTCCTCGTTCGTGGCGGCCGGGTGAAGGACCTGCCGGGTGTTCGGTACAAGATCATCCGGGGAACGCTCGACACCGCCGGAGTCCGGGACCGCAAGAAGGCCCGATCGCGGTACGGAGCCAAGAGGGTGGGCGAGTAGCGATGCCGCGCAAGGGCCCTGCCGTACGCAGGGAGATCGAGCCGGATCCCGTCTACCAGAACCCCCTGGTCACTCAGCTCATCAGCAAGGTCCTCTACGACGGCAAGAAGTCGATGGCCGAGCGGACCGTGTACAAGGCGCTTGAGGTCATCTCGGAGCGGACGGCGAACGACCCGGTCATCACGCTGAAGCGTGCGGTGGAGAACGTCCGTCCGATGCTCGAGGTGCGGTCCCGGCGGGTCGGCGGGGCGAACTACCAGGTGCCGGTGGAGGTTCGGCCCACCAGAGGCACCACGCTCGCGCTGCGCTGGTTGGTGAATTACTCCCGTGCCCGTAAGGAGCATTCCATGTCCGACCGATTGGTAGGGGAGATCATGGACGCCTCCCAGGGCCAGGGGGCCTCGGTCAAGCGGCGCGAGGACATGCACAAGATGGCTGAGGCGAACAAGGCGTTCGCGCATTACCGATGGTGATCG
>VAYX01000114.1 GCA_005885325.1 Actinomycetota bacterium | reverse complement strand
TGGTGGCCACGGCGATCGTCGCGGTGGCGTTCCAGCCCGTCCGGGCCCGGGCCCAGGGCATCGCCAACCGCCTGGTGTACGGCAAACGGGCAACGCCTTACGAGGTCCTCTCGGAGTTCTCCGAGCGCGTCGCGGAGACCTACTCGGTGGAGGAGGTGCTCCCCAGGATGGTCCGGATCCTGGCGGAGGGCACCGGAGCCCTCCGGACCGAGGTGTGGCTCAGAGTCGGATCGGAGCTCCGGCCCGCCGCGTCGTGGCCGGAGGACGGGACGAGCGGTTCGCCGATCGCGATAACCGGAGACGCGCTGCCGGCGATGGCCTCGGCCAGTCGCGTGGCCGCCGCCACCAGCGTGGCCCAGGTTCGGCACCAGGGCGTGCTGCTGGGTGCGCTCACCGTCATCAAGCCGCCCCAGGAGCCGCTCGCCCCCGCCGAGGAGAAGCTCCTTGCCGACCTTGCTTCGCAGGCGGGGTTGGTACTTCGAAACGTCGCCTTGCTGTCCGACCTTCGCGCGTCCCGCCAGCGACTGGTGAAGGCCCAGGACGAGGAGCGTCGGCGCCTCGAGCGCAACCTCCACGACGGCGCGCAGCAACAGCTCGTCGCGCTCTCCGTGAAGCAGCGGCTCGTTGGTGGGTTGGTCCACACGGACCCGGACAAGGCGGTGTCGATGATCGCCGAGCTCCAGGAGGAAACGGCCGCGGCGCTGGACACCCTCCGGGACCTGGCCCGCGGCATCTACCCGCAGATCCTCGCCGACCAGGGGCTCCCGGCCGCGCTGGAGGCGCAGATCCGAAAGACCCCGGTCCCCGTGGAGCTGCGACGGGACTCCATCGGTCGCCATCCCCAGGAGATCGAGGCGGCCGTGTACTTCTGCTGCCTGGAGGGCCTCCAGAACATCTCGAAGTACGCGAACGCATCGAAAGCCGTCGTCTGGCTGCGAGTCGACGAGCCATGGCTGACGTTCATGGTGGAGGACGACGGTGCCGGGTTCGACCCCGCGAGGACGAAGCTCGGAACCGGCCTCCAGGGGATGTCAGACCGGTTGGAGGCGCTCGGCGGCGCGCTGGAGATCCGCTCGCAGCCAGGGCAGGGAACGACGATCACCGGCCGGGTCCCGGCCCGCGTCTAGCGCAGCGGAGTCAGAGCTCTCGAAGGATGCGAAGGGCGGGCCGCCGGGTCGCTCGGATGGCAAGCGATCCCGCCGTGGCCACGGCAGCCCCGGTGATCGCGGCGATCGCGATCAGGTATCCCCACGGCACGAACAGGTGTTGCGGCGGTGGGTCGAAGACCCCGGTGAGCTCCTTGACGATGACGAACGCGAGGAGCCAGCCGGCCACGGCCCCGAGGATCGTTCCCCCGACGGTGACGAACACCGCCTCGCTCCACACGAACGCTGCGAGCTGCCTCGTGTTCGCTCCGAGGGCCGAGACGATGGCGAAGGTCCGGCGTCGCTCGGCAAGCCCCAGGCCGAGGACCAGGCCCGACGCCGCGGCGGCCAGCACGAAGGCGAACGCCAGCTCGAGCCTGGTGAGCCCGGAGAGGTCGAGCGCCGTGAGACCGGAGAGCGTGATCCGAAGCTGCGAGTCGACGTCCTGGACCGTCGCGCCGGAGCCCGGACCGAGCACGCGCCGAAGCTCGGCTGCGACGGCCGGTGGCGAGCCACTCCGCACGAGCAGGGTCTGGAACGCGTTCGACCCAGTCTGCTGCGCAACGTAGGACGCGTTCGCCACGAGGAACGAGTCACGAGGCGCGGTGGGGAACTCCCGAACGATCCCGACGTAATGGAACTGCACGATATGGTACGCATGGTCGGCGGCGAACTGGAGGCGAAGGCGAAGCAGGTCTCCGGGCTGGAGCTGGAAGTCGTGAACGGTCTCGTCGGAGACTAGGACGGCGTCGGGGTGCGACGCCAGGCCGGCCAGGACCTGGCTCGCATGGCCGCCGCCGAAGAAGGCATCGGACATCGGCGTGGCCGAGGCGATCGTGCGTGGATCGATCCCGTACAGGTCCTGGAGGTCATTGCCCACGTAAGCGAACCGATGCTGCATCGGCTCGACTGCGGCGACGCCGGGAAGCGGGCGGACCGCGTCGACGATGCCGCTCGGAAGGCCCGTGGCCGCGCTCGTGGTGGCGGTGACGTCGGCCCCGTTCGTCAGCTGGGCATCCACCCTGGACTGCGCGGCATAGGTCGCGTTGAAGACGGCGGTCGAGACGGCGAACGACCCGGTCAGCGCCATGATCACGAGCCCTCGCGAGAGCAGGCGGCGCTGGCGTGACATCGAGGCCGCCACCACCCCCGAGAGGCCGCGGGCTGCTGGCTCGACCGCGCGTCGCAGGACTCGCCTCCCCGAGCTGAGCATCCCGTTCGACAGCCGCCATGCGAACAGCGCCGCCCCGATCCACAGGAGGACCGGCGCGAGGAACGTCACGTAGCTGACGGAGATGGTTGGCACGCCTTCCGGCGCCAGGATCACCTGGTAGCCGCTCCTGACCGACTGCCAGAAGATCAGGCCCGCGGCGGCGAGCAGGATGACGTCGAGGTACAGCCGGGCCCACAGGGGCTGGCGCGGGGGCCCGACGATGGCCCGGGCCTGGCTGACGGTGATGGTGCGGAGGTCGCGCCGGGCCGGGAGGAGCGTCGTGGCGAAGGCCAGCCCGATCCCGATCACCGCGGCCCCCATCGCCCACAGGAGGGCCTGTCCCGAGCTGGCCCCGAACCGGATGGTCCCGAACGCGAGGAGCCCGGCCAGGGCCGCCCCGCCAAGTCCCAGCGCCGTTCCCAGGACACCGATCGATCCGGCCTCCGCCGCGGCCAGGCGCAGGGGTGGCGCCGCGGATCCGGAGCAGCGCCTGCTCCTGCCGGCGCCGGTCGCCGCCCGACGCGGCGATGACCGCAGTCACCAGCCCGGCGAGCAAGGCCCCGGGGACGCCGAGGAACAGGAAGAGGAGCTGCGCGTACAGGGCATCGCTTCGTCCCGCGTCGAGCTGCGCGCCCAGGTTGTCCCCCACGACCCCACCGCCCGACAGCCGGGCCTCGAGGTTCTTGGCCCGCGCCAACACCTGGGCGAAGGCCGCCGATGGATCCGGCGGCAGGTCGTTCGCCAGCTTCACGTGGAACTGCGTCCGAACCGCCGACGGCTGGACCTTGGCCACCGGATCGAAATATCGATGCCACAACGCGTCCGGCAGCAGCAGGACGTTGTCCGGTGGCGCCCTCGGCGCAGCCGAGGGCGCCACCCCGACGGCCTGGAACATCGAGTCCGCCTGCGGGAGGTCGATGATCCCGTCGACCCGGATGGCCACGGGGGCAAGGCCCGGACGCTTGAACCCGATCGTCGAGCCGACAGACGCGTGCAAGTTGGCCGCGGTCTGTTGAGCGAGCAGGGCCCCGGATCGGGCTCCGACCAGGTATCGAACCTCTCCGGGGAAGACGTCCGCGTACCCGGCCGGATACCCCACCACCTGGCCGCTCCCCGTCGTCTGGAAGGATCGACCGGTTTTCGCCGAGAAACCGGGCGTGTCGGCGTACGCCACGGGCAGCGACGTCACGACGCCAGGCGCAGACGCGATGACCTTCTGCGCCTGGCTCACGCTGGTCCCCGGGGTGAGCTGCACCTGCCAGTCGACGTCGACCCCGGCCTTCGCCTCGCGGGTCATGCGCGCCTTGCTCGCGGAGAAGAACGCCCCGAGGGAAGCGAGGAACGCGACCGCGAGCGCCACCCCGAGCAGCACGCCGGCCTCGCGCGCGGCTCGGCGGCGAACCAGTCCCCCCACCCAGGTCACCGAGTTCGTGCGACCACACCTCCGTCAAGTGCGCCGTCACGCATCGACCACACCCGGTCGAACAGCGACGCGATCCGCGTGTCGTGGGTGGCCACCAAGAGGGCGGCGCCCGACCGCGCGATCTCCTCGAACAGCGCATCCATGAGACGGCGCCCGGTTGCCCCGTCCTGCTGGCCCGTGGGCTCGTCGGCCAACAGCAGTCGCGGCCGCCCGGCCAGGGCGCGCGCGATGCCGGTGCGCTGTGACTGGCCACCCGAGAGCTCCTCCGGGAGCTTCGCCGAGACGTCGGAGAGCTCGAACCGCTCCACCATCCCGCGAGCCGCCTCGGTGGCGGGCCCCTCATCGCCCCCCGCGAGCAGCACGGGGAGCGCCACGTTCTCCAGCACCGAGAGCGGAGGCAGGAGGCTCGGCCCCTGGAACGCGATGGCCACCGGGCCCGGCCGCAGGCCGGCTCGCGCCCCGAGCGCCGGCCACTCGATCTCCCCTTCCGTGGGCTCGTCCAGACCGGCCAGAAGGTGGAGCAGCGTGGACTTCCCGCTTCCCGAGGGTCCGACCACCGCGACGCGCTCAGCCGCAAGGATCTCGAACGATGCCGCACGCACGGCGATCACGCTCGACTCCCCCGAGCCGAACGTCCGGCCCACGCCTCGCCCCACGACGAACTGCTCAGCCATCGGCGAGCCGGCCGTCCGACAGCTGGAGCACGCGATCGGCCGCGGCGGCCACCCGGTCGCTGTGAGTCACGACCACGACCGAGGACCCGCGCTCGGCCCGAGACCGCAGCATCTGGAGGAGCTGCGACTCGGTGTCGTGATCGACCTCGCCGGTCGGCTCGTCGGCGAGCACGATCGCTGGGTCGTTTGCCAGCGCGACGGCCAGCCCGGCTCGGGCCGCCTCGCCACCCGAGAGCGTGCTGGGGCGAGCCCGAGCCCGGTGCGCCAACCCCACGTCCTCGAGCAAGCGGTGGGGATCCGGTCGGTCCCTCGATCCCACCAGCGACTGCGCGGCCCGCACATTGTCGAGGACGCTCAGGTGCTCCAGGAGGTTGGCGAACTGGAGCAGGATCCCGATCGACCTCGCGCGGATCCAGGACCGGACGGCCTCCGGCCGCCGCGTGATCCGATGGCCGGCCACGACCACGTAGCCGCCGTCGGGGTCATCCAGTCCCGCCAGGCATGCCAGCAACGTGGACTTCCCGCTCCCGGACGGGCCCACCACCGCGACGGTCTCGCCCTCCCCCACCTCGAGCGACACCCCTCGAAGGGCGAAGGTCTCGTCGTCGCCCGCGTGATAGAAGCGGTACAGCTCGTGCGCCTCGAGGGCGTTCCCCGTCACGACCACCCGAAGCTCTCCGAGACCAGGCGCCACGGATCGACGTTGTCGGATCCCACCGGCCCGGACAGCGTGAGCGCCGCCTCCTCGCCGCCGCGGAAGAACTCGAACCGCAACACCTCGAGCCGGTACTGCTTGCCCGTGACGGCATTCGGCCGGCTGTTCGCCCGATAGGTGATGACGACCGCGCGCAGGGGCAGGGCCACCGAGATGGGGCCCGTGCTGTACGGGATGGTGCACGACGGCGCGCATCCGATGATCTTGCTGAGGGCGAACGCCAGCACCGTGCGCCGCAGCATCGGCACGTCGTCGGCCTTGGCGCTGGTGAGCGTGGGGGCGGCCGAGGCCGGCGCCCATGTCACCTGGACCGTGTTCAGCTTGTCGGTGAAGCTGACCGAGCCGGCCGCGGTTCGCCGCGACCATCCCTCCGGCACGCGAACCGTGAAGTGTCCGCCCCTCGAGCGATACGCGACGAACTGCGTGCTGTCGGGGATGTCACCCGGCGGGTTGCTCTCCACGGGGACCGGCGATTGCACTGGGACGGCGCTCTGCGTGGGCGACGCCGGGCTCGGCTGCGACGGCTGCCCGGTTGCCGACGGCTGCCCGGTTGCCGACGAACCGGACGTCGAGGCGCAGGCCGAGGCGAGCAACCCGAACGCTGCGACGATGGCGGCGGCGAGGGCCTTGCTGCGCATGGGGCGCTCCTTTCGTCTCCGTCGTTCTTACCAGCGGAGGATCACGATCACGCCGGTTGCGGCAAACTCTTATCCGGCTCTCATGTTCCAGGCGCACACTCTTCGAAGGAGATCCCACGTTCGACCGGGAGGCATGCCGCGCGGATCCTGGTGATCGAGGACGAGATCAAGATGGCTCGCGCGATCAGACGTGGCTTGGAGCAGGAGGGCTACGTGGTCGATGTCGCCGCGGACGGAGAGGCCGGCCTCGAGGCCGCGCTCGAGCCAGGGGTCGACGCGGTGATCCTGGACCTGATGTTGCCGGGGAAGGACGGTTTCGCCGTGACCCATGCCCTTCGCTCCCAGGGGCGATGGTTGCCCGTGCTGATGCTCACGGCGCGCGACGGCGTGGGTGACCGGGTCCGGGGCCTCGATGCAGGCGCCGACGACTACCTGGTGAAGCCCTTCGCCTTCGACGAGCTGCTGGCCCGGCTGCGGGCGCTCCTTCGACGTGACCCCATGGTCCGACCGCCCGTCCTGACCGTGGGCGACGTGGTGCTCGATCCGGCCGCCCATACGGTCACGCGAGCCGGACGGCCCGTATCCCTCTCCACCAAGGAGTTCGCGCTCCTCGAGTTCCTCATGCGGTGGCCCGGCACCGTGATGTCCCGGGATCGGATCCTCCTGCACGTCTGGGACTACGACTACACCGGGCGATCGAACGTCGTGGACGTGTACGTCGGGTACCTTCGCCGGAAGCTGGAAGGCCCTTCCGGCGACCCGCTCATCCGAACGGTCCGCGGTATCGGGTACGTCTTGCAGGGGCCGGCGTGAAGCTCCCGATCCGCCTTCGCCTGACGATGGCGTACGTCGGGCTGCTCGCGCTGTTGCTCGCGGGGTTCTCCACTTTCCTCCTCATCCGGCTGCGAGCGGACCTCGTGGCCGGGATCGACCGATCGCTCGATGTCCGGGTGGCTCAGATCGCCCTGGGGTTCCGCGGCCACGGCGAGGGCGAGTTCCGCGACATCAGCGACCTCTCCCTCAGGGGCCTTCCTCGCGGCGAGTCGGCGGCGCAACTCCTGGCGTCGGACGGGTCGGTGCTCGAGACCTCGGGCGATGCCGTTGCCGGTTCAGCCCTGCTCACGCCTCAGCAGCTCGATGAGGCCGTTCGCGGGATCCGTGTGCGCACGACTATGGAGCTCGGCTCGGATCACGAGCCGTTCCGGTTGCTCGCCTCCCCGCTCGGTGCGAGCCACCCCGGCGAGGTGATCGTGGTGGGCACCTCGCTGGAGGACGTGAACGGCTCGGTCCACCACCTCTTCGTGCTGCTCCTCGTGGCGGGCCCGGTCGCGCTGGCCGGGGCGGCCGCTGGTGGCTGGCTCATGGCCCGGCGTGCGTTGGCCCCTGTCTCCAGGATGACCAGGGAGGCTGCCGCCATCGGACCCCGCGCGTTGGGCGAGCGGGTCAGGGTTCCGCCGACCGAGGACGAGCTCGAAGAGCTCGCCTCGACGCTCAACTCGATGCTCGATCGGATCGAGCGT
The DNA here is from genome assembly GCA_005885325.1 of Actinomycetota bacterium. Classification (GTDB taxonomy): domain Bacteria; phylum Actinomycetota; class UBA4738; order UBA4738; family HRBIN12; genus AC-69. The sequence goes on along the minus strand of VAYX01000114.1, from coordinate 7,998 downwards.
GCCGTCTCGGATCAGCGCCGGTTGGTCGCCGATGCCTCACACGAGCTCAGGACACCCTTCGCGATCATGCACTCGGAGCTGGACATCGCCCTCCGCGACCCCGACCTGCCGCCGTCCGCCCGCGAGGTGCTGGAGAGCAACCGCGAGGAGGTGGATCGGATGTCTCGGATCGTGGAGAACCTGCTGACCCTCTCGCGGCTCGACGAGGGACAGCTCCAGCTGACGCGGGAGCGGATCGACCTGCGCGACGTTGCCAACGCCGTGGCCGACGAGTTCGCCCCGCTGGCCCAGGTGCGCGGGGTCTCCCTCTCGGTGTCCGGGGACGAGGCGGAGGTCGACGCGGACCCGGGCTTGCTCCGCCGGGTCGTGACGAACCTCGTCGACAACGCGGTCAAGTACTCCTCGCCCGAAACGGCGGTGACGATGAGGGTCTGGCGGACGGCTGAGCGAGCCGGCGTCTCGGTCAGCGATACGGGTCCGGGGATCCCGTTGGACTCGCTCCCCCACGTCTTCGACCGGTTCTTCCGAGCCGACGCATCGCGCAGCCGGGTCGCCGGCGGAAGCGGCCTCGGCCTGGCCATCGTCAAGGAGGTCGTCGAGGCGCATGGCGGGGAGGTTCGCTCCCCGCACGGAGTTCTAGGCCACGGTTCGAAGCACCAGCGCGATCATCATGAAGTGGCAGGCGGCGGCGCCCACCATGAACGCGTGCCACACCTCGTGGAACCCGAACGTCGCCGGACTCGGGTCCGGGCGCTTGCTGGCGAAGACGATCGCTCCAGCCGTGTACAGGAGCCCGCCCGTCACCATCAGCAGGAGTTCCGGGAGCGTCATCTCTCGAAACAACTGCGGCAGCGCGATCGTGGCGAGCCATCCGAGTCCCATGTAGAGGATGCCGGTCACGACGTGGAGGCCGTCGATCCGGGCCAGCTTGAGGATGATCCCGAGGGCCGCCCCGGTCCACGCGATCGACAGGATCACGACCGACAACGTGCCGTGGAGCACGAGGATGCTGATCGGCGTGTAGCTCCCGGCGATCAACACGAAGATCATCGAGTGGTCCAGCCGCTTCATGCGGCGGTTCGCCTCCGGCGACCATCGGACCCGGTGGTACGCCGCGCTGGCTCCGAACACCGCCGTCAGGCTCAGCGCGTAGATGGAGGCGGCCACGCGGGCCGTGGGGCCCCGTGCCAGGAGCACCAGTACCACGCCGGCAGGGATCGAGACGAAGAACGCGACCAGGTGGATCCAACCCCGGAGGAGGGGCCTGACCGTTTCAGTGGCTTCGGGCATCGGCGAGATGGTACCGCCGCACCCGTGGGCTCCCCGGCCAGGAGAAGGTGAAGGTGGCCAGCCGCTGGTTCAGGACCCGTCGCCGATCCGGTAGCCGACGCCTCGGACCGTCTGGATGAACCGCGGCGACTGGGGATCGTCTCCGAGCTTGCGCCTCAGGCTGGAGATGTGCACGTCCACCACGCGGTCGTCGCCGAACCAGTTCGGACCCCAGACGAGCTCGAGGAGCTTCGTGCGGGTGAGCACCACCCTCGGCCTCGCGGTCAACGTCTCCAGGAGATCGAACTCCAGCCGCGTCAGCTCGACCTCCACGCCGTCCACGTAGACCTCGCGCGCGTCCGTGTCGATGACGACACGGCCGAGCTGCCGTCCCGGTGCGCCGGGCGGCACTGCCCGGGGCCGCACGACGTGGGGTACCTCGGAGCGGTCGAGCCATGCGGTCTCCGGGACGGCACCGTCCTCCCCCGCCAGCGTCCGAACCACGTCGAGGGGAAAGTAGCCGCGGCCCTGCGCGGCCCACCGGAGGGCGTCGAGGATCTCCTCGCAGCTCGCCCCCTTCACCACGTAGCCGGTGGCGCCGGCGCGAATCATGTCGACGATCGTGGCCCGGTCGTCGTGCAGCGAGAGCGCGACCATGTGCGTCCGGGGGGATCGCCACCCGATCCCCAGCGCGGCCCTGGTTCCACCACCACCGGGCATGCTCACGTCCAGCAGGGCCACGTCGGGCCTGGTCACTCGGGCCACCTCCACGGCCTCCTCGGCGTCCTCCGCCACCCCCGCGAGCTCGAGTCCCGGGTCCCCGTCGACCACGCTCATCAGGGTCTCCCGCACATCCGGCTCGTCGTCGGCGATGAGGACCCGAAGCCGGCTGGGGAGGACTGACTCGTCGGGCGGCGCGCTCTCCGATCTCGGAGATGGCCAGGCCGATCGCGTCTCCATCTCGACGACGGTTCCCACCGGGGCCTCCTTGCGCGCTCCCAGCAGAGAAGTATGGAGAACGGTCCCCGCGATTCCCATCGCACCGCATGCCGGTTTCCCCTGTCCGCCGAATCGGGGACCCGTGACACACGCACCTCGGGAGCGACGAGGGACCTAGGTCCGACGCCACATCTTGCGGACACCGAATCACCCGATGGTCGGATGCTGAAGATGGACCCGGGGAGCTATGTACTGGACGAGTGTCTCCCGCCGATACCTTGATTCGGGTACCACGAGCCTCCAGCGAGATGAGGACGATGGATCGCATCAGGGTCTTGATCGCAGACGACGAGGAGTCCGTCCTCGATGTCCTGACCGCACTGATGGCGGCGGAGAGCGACCTCGAGATCGCCGGTTCGGCCAAGGACGCGGAGACGGCGATCCAGCTGGCCACGGTGGAGCAGCCCGACGTCGCCATCCTCGATGTACGGATGCCCGGAGGTGGAGGACCCAGGGCGGCTCGGGAGATCCTTCGGAGGTCGCCGGCCAGCAAGATCATCGCGCTGTCGGCGCACGAGGAAGTCGACAGCGTCCTCGAGATGCTGCGCGCAGGGGCCCTCGGCTACGTGGTGAAGGGCGATTCCACCGATGCGATCGTCAAGGCCATCCACCGTTCCCTCGACCAGCAGGGGACGTTCTCCTCCCAGGTCACCGGGGACATGGCGCACGCGCTGGCCGAGCAGCTGCACATGGTGTCCCAGGGAGCCAAGCAGCGGCGGCAGGAGCTGGAGGACCGGATCGGCCGCGTGCTCGACGGCGATGGCCACGAGCTCTACATGGCTTACCAGCCCATCTTCGACCTGAAGGACAGCAGCGTCGTGGGGGTCGAAGCCCTGGCCCGGTTCACCTCCCCCCCCGACCGCTCCACGGACACATGGCTGGCCGAGGCCGAAGCGGTCGGACGCCTGCTCGAGCTGGAGCTGGCGTGCCTTCGCACCGCGCTCCGGGACCTCGACCGCCTGCCCGAGGAGACGTACCTCAGCCTGAACGTCTCCCCCGCGACGGCCATCGCGCCCGAGCTTCACGAGGTGCTCGACGGTCTGCCGGCGGAGCGAGTCGTCCTGGAGATGACCGAGCACGCACGCGTCGACGACTATCCGGCGCTGAAGGCCGCACTCGCCGTCTTCCGGGAACGAGGGTTCCGGCTGGCCATCGACGACGCCGGCGCCGGATTCGCCAGCCTCCGGCACATCGTGTTGCTCCATCCGGACTTCATCAAGCTCGACATGACGCTGACCCGGGACGTCCATGTGGACGCGACCCGCCGGGCACTCGTGGTGGCCCTCGTCGCGTTCGGGTCCCAGATCGGGGCCAGGGTCGTGGCCGAGGGCGTGGAGACCCCGGAACAACTCGCCACGCTGCTCGAGGCCGGCGTGCACTTCGGCCAGGGCTTCTACCTCGCCCGGCCGCAGGCCCTGCCAGACGATGCAAACTCCTGGTCAAGCGGAGAGTTGATCCTGGCCGATACAAGAGTTGAGGGCTCGTCCCAGGAACGGGCAGCGATCTAGGAAGAGGAGCAGAGGAGACTCCATGAGCCAGATCCCTTGGAGGCGCCGCCCCACCGTCCGAAGGTGGTTCGCGACCCGGCTCGCAGTGGCCGGCCTCATGGTGGGCGCGGCGTTCGTCCTGATGTCCGCCCCGGCGATGGCGGACTGCCCGGTGACCGACCCAACGTGTCTGCCCGGGACGACCCCCGATCCCGTCACGACCATCGCCGACGCCACGACGGAGGTGGCGGCCGCAGCTACGGGCGCGGTTGACCAGGCCACCACCGCCGCGGATCCGGTGACCCAGGCGGTGGAGCCCGTCACCGATCCGGTGACCCAGGCCGTTGAGCCCGTCACCGACACCGTCAAGGGGATCGTCGGACAGACCCCGAACCCACCGGACCCCGGCGCGATCGATGACCCCACCGGGCTCCTCTCCGGCGTCCTGGGCTCATCGGTCACCGAGCCCACCGGCCCGGGCACCACGGGGCCGGGCGGGAACGGCTCCGCGGCCGGTCCTCGCGGGGCGGAGTCCCCAGCCGCCGGCGGCGCCGGTCCCACGTTCCTCGGCCGTGGTCCGGTCATCGGGCCCGTCCCGGGCCCGATCACCTCGACCCCGGCCCTCTCGATGGCCATCCCGCAACAGGGGCTGTTCGAACGGATCGGGTCCCTGACGATCCAGGCGGCGGAGGCGCTCGCCTTCCCCCTGGCGCTCGCGGTGATCGTCCTGCTCTTCGTGGCGGTCCAGAACCGGATCGACCGCAAGGACCCCAAGCTCGCGCTGGCCCCGATCGCGCCGGATCTCCTGAGGTTCGAATGAAGCTGGCTCGGCCACGAGCGCGCTCGCGGCCCGAGCCCGGCGAGCTGGTCTCGCTGGAGGAGCGCGTGGGCTCCCTGAGCTTCATGCGTGCGGGCTTCGCCCTCGCCATCCTCGCTCTCGGCGCGTTCGCCCCGGACATGCGGGGCGTGTCGATGGGCCTTCTGACCCTGGTCACCTGCGTGTATCTGGTACCGGCGTTCGCCCTCGCTCCCGCGGTCCGCACGCTCTCGCGAGAGCCCGCGGTGCTCGCATCAGGCGCGCTGCTGCTGTTCGACGGCATGTACCTGACGTGGGTCATCTACGCGACCGGGGGCGTCGAGAGCCCGCTTCGCTCCCTGCTGTTCGTGCACGTGGTGGCGGTCACGCTGATCGCCTCGTCCCGGACCGGCTTGAAGGTCGCCGCATGGAACTCGCTCCTGCTGCTTGTGGTGCTGTACGCGCAGGCGGGGGGGATCATCGGGGCGAAGGAGACGCTCATCTCGGCGCTCCCCGGGCAGGGTGAGCACTTCCGGTTGTTCGCCATGCTGAACGTGGCGGCTCTGTGGGCGGTGGCCCTGGCGACCGCCGCGTTCTCCTCGGTCAACGAGCGCGAGCTCCGGGCCCAGAAGGTCGACCTCCACCAGCTGTCGGCGATGGTACGGGAGATCGATGCCCGGACCGACGCCGCCGACATCCCACGCATCCTGCTGGACAAGCTGTGCGAGGTCTTCGGGTTCACGAGGGGCGTCATCCTGGCATCCCCCGAGCAGGACCTGGCCGTGCTGGCGTACCGGGGAGAGGCCGAGGCTCCGCTGATCGTGCCGGGCCTGGACCCGGTGATGGAACGAGCCTGGAAGGACCGGCACACCCAGCTGATCAAGGAACTCGACCCCGGCGCGGACCCACGCCTCGGGGCCCTGTTCCCATTCGCCGGGCGCCTGGTGATCGTGCCGCTGTTCCTGGACCGCGGGCAGCGGCTGGGGATCCTGGCCCTGGAGCCCCCGGGGAACGCCGATCGGATCAAGCGCTGGACGGTCACCGTGATCGAGCAGTTCGCCGCTCACGCCGCGATGGCCATGCAGAACGCCTGGCTCCTGGACGAGATCCGGCACCGGCTCGAGGAGAACCGAGCGCTCCAGCGGGAGCTGATGGCGGAGAACATGTCGCTCGAGGTGGCGGTGGACGAACGCACCTCGGAGCTCAGCGACAGCCTGCGGAGCTTGCGGCAGGTCGAGGACGCCCGCCGGAAGCTCGTGTCGCGGTTGGTGAACGCCCAGGAGGAGGAACGGCTGCGGATCGCCGGGGACATCCACGACGATCCGGTCCAGAAGGTCGTGGCCGCCAGCATGCGGCTGCAGCTCATCCGTAAGCAGGTGCAGGACCCGGACGTCCGCGCGTCACTGGACAAGCTGCTGGAATCGATCCGGGCTTCGATCTTCAGCCTGCGGCACATGATCTTCGAGCTCCATCCTTCCGTCCTGGAGCACGAGGGGTTGGCCCCGGCCCTGCGGGAGCACATGGCAAAGCTCGAGAGCGATCTGGAGCTCGAGCTCAAGGACGACTTCGAGGAGCAACCCTCGGGCGAGACCCGGGTCCTGCTGTTCCGAATCGCCCAGGAGGCGTTGGGGAACGTGCGCAAGCATGCCAGAGCCAAGAAGGTCCAGGTTCATCTGGGCCAGGAGGACGGCGGATACAAGGTGGAGATCCGCGACGACGGGGTCGGGTTCACCCCGCCGCAGGTGCTGAGCTCGGCTCCCGGACACCTCGGCCTGTCCTCCATGCGCGAGCGAGCGGAGCTGGCCGGTGGCTGGTGCAAGGTCCACAGCCTCCCCGACTGCGGCACCACGGTCGAGTTCTGGCTTCCCGCCACAGCCCTCACCTCGGTGGCGAAGATCGAGCCGGTCGAGGAGATCGAGCCCGGGGCGGACGTGCACCTGGGGGCCGCCGCTCCCTGAGATTGGCGCCGGTCAGAGGCCGGGGCCCGTGAGGCGGAGTTCGCCGTGCTTCGTCAGCACGAAGACCTGCCAGTTGTAGTACGCGTAGAACGTCCTCGGGTCACGCGTCATCTGACGCGCATATCGCATCACGGCGTCGACGTACGCCGGCACGGGGTTGTAGTGATACAGCGCGACGCGGTAGTTCCCCGGAGCGCCCGAGGCATGCAGGTAGTTCGCGGCCCCGAGGATCGCGTCGTGAGGGTCGTGCACGTCGCCACCCAGGCCGTAGGCCGCCCAAGTCGAGGGGATGAACTGCATCGGGCCCTGTGCGCCGGCCGAGCTCGCCGACACCACCCGTCCGAACTTGGACTCCGTGTAGTTCACGGCGGCCAGGACCTGCCAGGCCACCGCGAACCGGTCCTCCGCCTCCCGGTAGAACCCCAGCAACACGCCGGCCGGCTCGGGCGGCTGCGTCCTGATCAGGCTGGGCCGGGAGACCGGGCTGGCCAGGGACAACAGGTTGGATCCGGCCGCCACGTTGATCCGGGCCTCCTTGGCCACGGAGGAGCTGAGTCGGGCAACCACATCGTCGGCAAGCGCTGGGTCCCGGGCCAGCATCCGATAAATCCGCTGCTGGTACAGGGCAAGGAGCTGGACGTCGAGCGGCGCTTCGCCGCTCGAGACATCGCCCTCGGTCGTCCATCGATCGATGGCCGAGCGAAGTGACCGGGTGGTGGCGTCGAGCGCCGGGGCCAGCCGGTCCGGGGCCCGGGGGATCCAGGCGTCCGGCTCGGGAAGGGGGCTCGACAGGCGCCGGTCCGCCTGGGGCGAGGTCGTGGCGTCCGATGAGGAGGCGGCTCGCGGTGAGTCGGCGGGCTCGCGCCGCGCTTCCGCCCGCCCGCAGGAAGCAGCGACCACGGACACGACGAGACCTGCGGCGAGGAGGGCGGTCAATCGGCGCATCCGACGATGGTCCCATCTCGACGGCGATTCGGCAGCCAGGCTGCGTGGGCCAGGCGGAGCCCGGTAGGCTTGGCCCATGAGGGAAGGCGGCGGGATCGCGGTGGGCATCGGCCTCGCGGTGCTCTTCTACCTCCTGTTGCTGCCGCTGCTACTCGCCGTGTTCCTATACGCGTTCTTCGGCATCTACGCGATGACCAAGGGGACGGCGTTCGGCGCGGCCACCGTCAACCTCGCCGTGTGGTTCGCCGGAGTCGCCGTGATCACGGCGTTGCTGGTCGCCCTGCTGATGGGCATGGTGTCTCTCGTGGGTCGGTCGCTCCACCCTCCGCGCCGGCGGCGGGACGCCTGAGCCTCGCCGTCAGGATCCCGAGGACGAACCCCTCAGGAAAGCGCCGCGACCGCGTCCTCTTCCAGGATGCTGAGGTAGGCGTACAACGCCAGGCTCTCGGCCCGGGGGTCGCCATGATGCACGTCGAGCTCGCTCAGGTCCTCCGGGACGTCGAGACGCGTCCCCAGCACCAGCCGCAGGTCGTTGATGGCGGAG
>VAYX01000104.1 GCA_005885325.1 Actinomycetota bacterium | reverse complement strand
CGGCGCCCGTCCGTCCCCCTCGTTGCAGTGCTAAGGAAACTTTCCTAACTATTCGGGCGGATGCTACGCTCCCCCGGCGTCGGCGGTCAAGGGAAGCCCTTCGGAAGGAGCCGCCATGGATGAGTTCCCACGGTTCGACCTGGCGGGACAGGTGGCGCTGGTGACGGGCGCCGCGCGCGGCTTGGGGCGCGCGATCTCGCTCGCGCTGGCGAATGCCGGCGCGGACGTGGCACTCGGCTTCCGTGACGCGAACGCCGGCGGCGACGTGGCTTCGCTGGTCGAGGGCATGGGCCGCCGCGCGCTGCCGCTCCAGATGGACGTGACCCGTCTCGATCAGGTCCAACGCGCGGTGGACGAGACGGTGGAAGGCCTTGGGCGCCTCGACATCCTGGTGAACAACGCAGGCCTGGGGCCCGAGAACCCTGCGGAGGACGTCCGCGAGGATGACTTCGACCTGACCGTCGCGGTGAACGTGAAGGGTACATTCTTCGCCAGCCAGGCCGCCGGCCGCGCCATGATCGCCCAGGGGAACGGGCGCATCATCAATCTCAGCTCCCAGGCCGGGTTCGTGGCCCTCCCCACCGAGTCCGTCTACTGCATGACCAAGGCCGCCATCGTCCACCTCACCAAATGTCTTGCCATCGAATGGGGCCAGCACGGAATCACGGTGAACGCCGTGGCGCCCACGTTCATCTCGACTCCCGGGACCGAGCCAGCGCTGGCCGACCCCGAGTTCCGGGCCGACGTGCTGGAGCGGATCGCCGGGCTGCACCGGGTCGGCGTGCCGATGGACGTCGCGGGCGCCGTGGTGTTCCTGGCCTCGCCCGCGGCGTCGCTCATCACCGGCGAGACCATCCTGGTCGACGGCGGCTGGACGGCCCGCTGAGACGCTGCCGCGCTCCGGTCAGCCCTTGACCGCGCCCGACGATAGCCCGCTCACGATGTAGCGCTGGAAGGCGAACGCGATCAGGAGCGGTGGGATGGCCGCCAGGATCCCGCCCGCGGCCACCAGCCCGAAGTCCACCGTGAACCGCCCCTGGAACTCCGCGATGGCCACGGGGATCGTCTTTGCCTGGGCGGAGGACGTGAAGATCAACGCGTACAGGAACTCATCCCACGCCAGGAGGAATCCAAAGAGGGCGGTGGCCAGAAGTCCGGAGCGCGCGAGCGGCAGCGTCACCCGGAACAGCGCTCCCAGGCGGCTCGCCCCGTCGATCCTGGCGGCGTCCTCCAGGTCACGAGGGATGGTCCGGAAGTGCCCGCTCAGGATCCACAGGACGAATGGCGTGATGAACGAGCAGTACACGACGATCAATCCGATCTTGGTGTCCAGGAGGTGGAGCCGCACCATCGTCAGGTACAGCGGGATCAGGATGGCGATCGGGGGAAGCATGTACGTCGACAGGAAGAATAGGAGCGACGTTCGCCGGAAGCGGAAATCGATCCGGGCGAACGCGTACGCACCGAAGATCCCCACGGCCATCGAGATGGCCACTGAGCTCGACGCGATGATCGTGCTGTTGATCATCCCCGAGCGGAAGTCGGCCGCCGCGTCGTTCGTGCCGGCGTGGAAGATGCTCGTGTAGCGGTCGAACGAGATGTGGGACGGGATCCACTTGAGCGGCCGGGCCAGCAGGTCCACCGGGGACGCCACGCTCGAGATCAGGAGCCAGGCGAACGGCGCCAGGACGATGACTGCGGTGAGGACGGCCGCCGCGTAGAGGAGTACGAGGTACGCAGCGCGCTTGCCGCGCCGCTTCCTCCTCCGAGCCGGCCTCCCCTCAGTACGCAAACTCGGTCCTCAGCAGTCGCATGTAGATGAGGGCGAACCCCAGGATGAACAGCGCGATCACGTACGCGAGCGCGCTCCCGTACCCGAACAGCTGGTTGGAGAAGGCCTGGATGTAGGCGTAGTAGGCGATCGATTGGGTCCCGTTGGCCGGGCCTCCCCGGGTCATGATGTAGATGATGTCGAACACCTTGAACGCCTCGATCGTCCGGACCACCAGGATGATCAGGATGCTCGGGACCAGCAGCGGAAGCGTCACCCTGAAGAACCCGCGGACGGCGCCCGCACCGTCCACCCGAGCGGCCTCGTGGAGCTCCCGGGGGATCGTCTGAAGGCCGGCGAGCAGGAGGAACGCCGCCAACGGGGTGGTTTTCCACACGTCGGCCACGATCACCATGTTCAGCGCCAGGAACGGGCTCCCCAGCCAGGACCGGTAGTTCGAGATGACGTGGAGCTGGGTGAGGAGCGCGTTCAGGGCGCCGTACTCGGGGTTGAAGATCCATCGCCACATCAGCCCGTTGACGATCGTCGGCAGGGCCCACGGCAGGATCACGATGGCCCGAAGGATCCCTCGCCCGTGGAACCGGGCGTTCAGCAGCAGCGCGAGCAGGATCCCGAGGAGGAGCTCGAACCACGTCGAGACCATCGTGAAATAGGCGGTCCGGCGGATGGCCGCCCAGAAGGCCGGGTTGGTGAACGTCCGGCGGTAGTTCCCCAGCCCGAGGAACGGGTAGTGGCCGGGGAACGGGCTGTTCACGTCGAAGAAGGACGTGTACAGCGTGCGTCCCAGGGGATAGACGACGATCCCGAAGACCACGATCAGGCTGGGGATGAGCAGCAGCAGGGCCGTGCCGGCGGCGCCCGGCACCGGTACCTGGAACGGGCCAAGCCGACGCTTGCGCCGCACGCTAGGCCTGGAGGAGCCCTCCCCAGGCGTCTGCCGCGGCGTCGAGCGCCTGCTTGGGGGACTTGCTCCCGGTCAGGGCGCTCTGGATCTCGAGCTGGAGGGCGGCCGACGCCTCGTTGTAGCTCGGGACCTGCGGACGAAGGATCATGTCGTTCAGCTGGGTCTTGGCCACCGCGACGACCTCGGGAAGGGTGTTCACCACCTCGGGCTCGTCGTAGGAGCTCTTCCAGATGGGGAGCGAGAGCTTCGCGTACTGATCCTGGATGTCCTGGCTGGTGATGAACTCGATGAACTTCCAGGCCTCGTCCTTGTGCTGGCTCCCCGAACCGATGCTGAGGGCCATGCTGCCGTTGCAGCCCGGCGCCGCGCCGCTCGGGCCGCTCGGCGTATGGGCCACGACGACGTTGCCGGCCACCTGGCTCTGGCTCGGGTCGTTGGCCAGGGAGAACATGAACGTCCAGTTGAGCGCCATCGCCGCCTGGCCCTGCGAGACGATCTTCACCACGTCGGTTTCCAGCGACTCCGCCGAGGCCGGGTTCGTCGTCCCGTCGTCGATGCTCCTCTTCATGATCTCGAGCGCCGTGAGCCCGCCACCCGTGTTGAAAGCGGGCTTGCCGCTCGAGTCCAGGAACTGTCCGCCGTACGCCCCGAGCAGCTGGGCGTAGTCGCAGATCACGGCCTCGGCCTGGGCCCAGCTCCAGATGAGCGGGTACTGGATGATGTGCTTCGACTTGATCTGCTTCGCCGCGGCGAACACATCGTCCCACGTCTTCGGCGCGGACTTGACCCCCGCGGCCTTCAGGATGTCCTTGTTGTAGAAGAAGTACTTGGTGTCGAGGATCCACGGGACCCCGTAGAACTTGTCCTGGTATTGGGCCGTCTGGAGGGCGCCGGGGAAGATCTCGCTCGTCCAGTTCGACGGGAACTTGTCGGTGACGTCGATGATCTCGTTCTTCGTGGCGAACTCGGGCGGCCAGATCACGTCGATCAGCACGACGTCGTACGTGCCTGCAGGAGCCGCGGTGACGATCTTGTCGTGCAACGACTCGTAGGCCACGAACGTCGGCTTGACGGCGATCTTCGGGTTGGCCTTCTGGAAGGCGTCGACCATGCCCTGCACGTCGGTGTTGCTGTACGCCGCCTGTTGCATGAACAGCGCGTTCAGCGTGGTGGTGCCCTGGCCGGCCTCGTTGCTGCAGGCGGCCAGGATCGCCCCCATGCTGGCCATACCGGCACCCGCCGCACTCAGCTTCAGGAAGTCCCGCCGGCTGAGGTCGTCCAACCCGTTCATCCCGGCCCCCTCGTTCCCACCGGGGGTTCGCACGCGGGCGAGTGCGAACCCTGCCAAAACTTAGTTAGGAAACTTTCCTACCGAATGGCCCGCACGATACGCCCGGCGCTCGGCGAAAGTCAAGGCAACCCCGGCGACCTGGGGAAGAACCGGGGCAGGTGCCGACGGTTCCCCTCGAGCAGGGCGTCGAGGAGCGGTACCGCGGTTCGGTAATCGCGGACCAGAGGGTTCGTCATCAGCGCCTTCAGCGCGATGGTCCGGTCACCCGTCGTAGCGGCCTCGACCGCCAGCCGCTCGTACGCCTTCACGTGCTCGACCAGCCCGAGCATCTCGAGCGCGAGGGGCGCGATGGGGATGGGGTGCGCGCCCTCCCGGTCGATCCGCGCAAGGATCTCGACCACGGCGTCGTCGGGGAGGTCGGGTATGGCCCCGTCGTTTCGGACGTCCACCACCTGGAGGTCGCCGGTCCCCTCATGGAGCGAGGCGATCAGCTGTGCTGCGGCCTCGCTGTAGAACGCGCCCCCCCGGCGCTCCAGGAGCTCGGGCTTCTCGGCGAGGTCCGGGTCTCGGTACAGCTCGAGGAGGCCCGCCTCGATGTCCATGACCTCTTCGGCACGCGTGCGCTCGGTCCGCTGCCGCTCGATGACCTCGTCGGTCAGGTAGTAGTAATGCAGATAGTAGGAAGGGATGGCACCGAGGGCACGGATCAGCTCGGCAGGCATCTCACGCTCGTCCGCGACGAGGTCGATGCGCGTCGACAGGATCTCCGGCAACCGGTCGACCCCATCCACGCGGACGGCGCGTTCCCACGACAGGTGGTTCAGGCCCACGTGTTCGAGCTCGACCCGTTCGGGCTCCACGTCGAAAACCTCGGCGAACCGCCGCTGGAACCCGATGGCCACGTTGCACAGGCCGAGGGCCCGGTGGCCCTCGTCGAGGAGCGCCTGCGTCACGAGCCCGGTGGGATTGGTGAAGTCGACGAACCACGCGCCGGGCGCGCCGCGCTTCGCCGTCTCCTCGGCCAGCTCGAGGACGACGGGGACGGTGCGAAGGGCCTTGGCGAACCCGCCAGGGCCGGTGGTCTCCTGGCCGATGCAACCGAACCTCGGCGGGATGGTCTCGTCCAGGTATCGCGCCGCCTGTCCGCCCACCCGCAGCTGGACCACCACGAAGTCGGCGCCCTCGAGCGCCCGATCGCGATCGCCGGTGAGCGTGAGGGACCCGTCGTAGCCGGCCTTGGCCAGCATCCGTCCCGCCAGGCCCCCGACGACCTCGAGGCGCTCCGCGTCCACGTCGAGGAGGACGAGGTCGTCGAGGGGGACCCGGTTCGCGCGGGTGACGAACCCCTCGACCAGCTCGGGCGTGTAGGTGCTTCCGCCACCAACCACGGCGACCTTCACACCCATGGCGCCGCATCGTACACTCCGTCAGGTGAAATCGTTAGGAAACTTTCCTGACCCATTCCTGGGGGAGATCGCCCGCCAGCCCGAGGCCCTTCGGCGCGCGGCGACGGCCCTGCTCGAGCAGCGCTTGGCACTCGAGGGGATCAGGGAGGCCGGCATCACGGCGCGCACGGTGGTGTTCACCGGGATGGGGAGCTCCTACGACGCGTGCTACCCGGCGGTGAACGACCTGGCCGGGCGGGGTGTCCCCTCGCTCCTGGTCGACACTGCGGAGCTCCTGCACTTCCGGCGGCCGATCCTGGGGCCGGAGACCCTGCTCATCATCTTGAGCCAATCGGGCGAGAGCGCCGAGATCGTCAAGCTCGTAGGCGAGCTGTCGAAGCAGCGAGGACGGCCGACCGTCGTATCCATCACGAACG
>VAYX01000103.1 GCA_005885325.1 Actinomycetota bacterium | reverse complement strand
ATGACGTTCGCCGCGGCGATGGCGCAGCTCTCTGGCATCGCCCGGCTGGTGGCGGGCGATGGCGTGGACACCGCAATCGACCGCACCCGCACGGCGGCCGAAGGCGCGGCCCAGGCCGTCGAGCGACTGCTGGACGACCCTGAGGCGAGTGCCGCCGAGCTGGCGGAGTTCCTCGGAGGGAAGGGCGTGACGGTGGTGCTCGGCCGCGGGCCGGCACGGGCGGCGGCCGAGATGGGCGCCCTCACGTTGAAGGAGTGCGGGGTCATGGCCGAGTCCTTCGAGTCCGGCGCGTTCCGCCACGGCCCCATGGAGCTGGCCGGCCCCCAGATGGCCGCCGTGGTCCTGGC
>VAYX01000102.1 GCA_005885325.1 Actinomycetota bacterium | reverse complement strand
GGGAAGAACGTGATCGCCTCGCTGCGTGGAGAACCGCTGGAGCCTTTCCGGTGGCGGAACCTGGGGCAGCTGGCCTCACTCGGCCGGTTCAAGGGGGCTGCCCTCGTGCTCGGCGTGAAGGTGAAAGGGTTCCCCGCGTGGTTCCTGCACCGCAGCTACCACCTGTTGATGATGCCGACCCTCAACCGGAAGGTCCGGATCGTGATGGACTGGACCGTGGGGTTGCTCTTTCCTCGCGATGTGGCCCAGCTCGGATCGATCCACCATCCCCGCGACGCGTTCGAACGGGCGGCGCAGGGCGAGTAGCTGCGAAGCGGTCCCCTCAGCGGTTCCGGTTGATCTCGGCCGCGGCCGACAGCGTGGTGTGGCTGCGCTCCAGATCCGGGAGCTCGTGGCCGCCGGTGATCTCCCCGACCGCCCAGTTGGTCAGGTCGCGGATGGAGATGATCCCCACGAGCGTCCCCTTGTCCAGGACCGGGAGGTGGCGGATCCGAAGCCTGGCCATGTGCTCGGCGGCCTCGGCGATGTCGGTCCGGGGCTCGACCGTGTCGAGATTGGTGCTCATGCGGTCGGCGACCTTGGCGGCCTGCGGATCCAGGCCCTCGGCCACCAGGTTCACCAGGTCGCGCTCGGTCACGATACCGGCCAGCCGGTCGCCGTCCATCACGACGACGGAGGAGATCTCGTTGTCCTTCAGCAGTTTGGCGACGTCTGCGAACGTCTGGTCCGGGGTCGTGGTCTTCACCGCGCTCTTCATCACGTCTCCGACCTGCATCGGTCACCTCCGTCGTGGAACCGTGGGGAAGCCCCACCTGCGAGGGTACCGGAACGGAGCGGCCGGCGTGAAATCCGCTCGGTCGCGCCTCAGTGGTCGGAGCGGCCGGTGAAATTGAACGAGTCCACCTTCAGGGCCGGCACGCGAGAGGCCGAGAAGAAGAACTCGCTCGCCAACTCGGTGTCCCTGCCCACCATCGATGCCGTCCGAAGGGCCTCGAGGATGGATTGGGTGAACCGGAAGTTCTTCACCGGGCGAGTCACCTCCCCGGACTCGATGAGGAACGTCCCGTCGCGGGTCATCCCGGTGATGGTCGACTCCAAGGGGTGCACGACGTTCGAGTAGTGGAACCGGGTGACGAGCAGACCGCGGTCGGTCGAGGCGATCATGTCCTCCACCGAGGCCACCCCGGGCTCCATGAACAGGTTGAGCGGGAACGGACCCTCCGGATTCGGCGGGGGCAGGGCGTGGCCGGTCGTCTCCGAGCCGGCCTGCTTGGCCGTGCGTCGGTCGTACACCGCGTCGAGGAAGACGCCGTTGCGGATGAGGTCGACCCGGCGACGAGGCGTTCCCTCGAAGTCGAAGGGCAGCCCGATGGTGTCCGGCGAAGTGGCGTCGTCGTAGATCGTGATGGCCGGCTGGGCCACCTGCTGCCCCTGCTTCCCCGAGAAGCAGGACCGCCCCTCGGCCAGCAACCGCCCGCCGAACCCGATCCACGCCAGGAATCCCACCAACGTCGAGACCGCGGCGGGCTCGAGGACCACCGGATACCGACCGGGGTCGAGATCGATCGGCCGGCGCGAGGCGGCGGCTTTGGTCGCCGCGCGTCTGCCCACAGCCTCCGGATCGACCTCGGCAAGGGTGGAGGCGAACGTCTCGGCGAAGCCGCTCCCGCCTTCGTCGGCGGTGACCACGGTCGTGACCGAGGCCTGGGTGGAGGGAGCCCAGCAGAACTGGCCCTCCGTGTTGAGCAACCCCACCTCGCTCGCGGCGGTCTCGAACGCGCCGGAGGCCATCAGGCCTCGCCCGCATTGGGCGATCAGCGTCGCGACGCCCTCGGCCCGGCGGTCCGGGGTCGTGGAGGCCGTAGCCTCGTCGAAGTGGTCGCTCTCGGGCACGGGCTGCGGGGGCGCCAGTCCCGGGAAGAGCGGGTCGGGCGCTACCACCTCCGCCATCTCTCGGGCGCTCTCGGCCGCCCGTCGGGCTCCTTCCTCGGAGAAGTCGTTGGACGCGGCAACCCCGATCCGTCCGCCCTTCACCACGCGAACCCGGATGCCGGTGTCCTCCTGCCAGGTGCTCTGATGGATGGCCGAGGAGGCGAACCGGGTGAGCCCGGTCCATTCGTGGATGAACAGGACCTCGACGCCGTCCACGCCCGGCACCGTGAGCGCCGGCTGGACGACGGCGCGGACCCGGTCGGGTCCGATCACCCCCGGCATCAGCGCACACCCACCTGCACGTTGCGAAAGCGCGCCGGCGCCGTCCCGTGACCCACCCGGGCGGTCTGGGCGGGCTGACCCTTGCCACAGTTGGGCGTGCCCCACAGGGTCCAGTCCTCCCGGCCTCCCACCGCGTCGCACGAGCGCCAGAATTCCGCGGT
This sequence comes from Actinomycetota bacterium, assembly GCA_005885325.1. Classification (GTDB taxonomy): domain Bacteria; phylum Actinomycetota; class UBA4738; order UBA4738; family HRBIN12; genus AC-69. The sequence continues at coordinate 3,702 of VAYX01000102.1, read as the reverse complement.
GATGCCGGTGTAGTTGGGGTTGCGGTACATCTGCGTGAGCTTGCCGCCCTTGATGCGCCAGGCGATCTCGCACCCGAACTGGAAGTTCACTCGTTTGTCGTCGATGGACCACGACTGGTTCGTGGCCATGAAGATACCGTCCTTCGTGTCGCCGATGATGTCGGCGAGCGATCCCTCGCCGGGCTCGATGTTGATGTTGGTCATGCGGATCAGCGGGAGGTTCTGCCAGCCGTCCGCCCGCATGGCTCCCGTGGACGTGCCGCCGATCGCGCCGGCCGTCTCGCGGCTGGAGATAAAGTCCTGGAACGTCCCGTCGACGATGATGGGAACTCGTTGCGCCGGGACGCCCTCGTCGTCCCAACCGAACGAGCCGAGGCCACCCGGGATGGTCGCATCCGCCGTGATCGACACGAGGTCGCTCGCGTAGCGGAGCGTGCCCCGATCGCCCGGCGAGACGAACGAGGAGCCCGCGTAGGACTCCTCCATGCCGAGCACCCGGTCGAGCTCCACGGCATGGCCGATCGACTCGTGGACCTGGAGCTCCATCTGGCCGGAGTCCAGGACCAGCGTGGTCACTTCGCTCGGGCAGTCCGTGGCCGAGAGCAGCTCCACCGCCTCGGTCGCGGTCCGTTCCGCCTCCTCCAGCAGTCCGAGCTTGGCGATGTGCTCCCAGCCGGCCGCGGCGATGTGGCCGCGGAACGAATTCGGGTACGAGCGCCGCTGGAGCTCACCCTCGGCCACGGCGGTGGCGTCGAGGCCGGCCCCCGAGTGCAGGACGGTCTGCTCGATCTCGCTCCCCTCGGACGATGCGAAGGACGTCCGAACGCGGAACAGGTCGATGCCCGCCTCGGCGAACGCCAGGCCGTCGACCTCTTGCATCCGCCGGGTCGCTTCCATCAACAGGGCCACCTTCTCCTCGAGCGACACGTTGAAGGGGTCGTCCTGGAACGGGCTGGCCCACGTGCCGGAGGCAGGCTCGACCCCGGTGAGCGTCACCGGTTCCCGTGGAAGGCGAGCCGCAGCCCGGGCGATCTCGACGGCCAGGCCGGCGGTCCGGGCGATCTCGGCCCCCTCGGGACGTGCGGTCGCGGCGAAGCCCCAGTACCCGTCGACCAGCACGCGCACGCCGACGCCCTCGGAGGTCGCCCGGTCGATCCCCTCCATCTCCTGGTTGCGGACCGTGATGGACTCGGACTCCTCGCGGACGAACCGGGCGTCCGCATAGTGGGCGCCGGCGGCTCGCGCCGCTTCGACGGCCTCCTTCGCTACGTCGAGCGCCATTCGGTGAGCCTCCGGCGGGGGACGAGGGACGGGGAGCTTCGAGCGGCGGACAGCCTACTCGACGGCACCGACGCCCGCAGTCGGAGACAGGTCGCACTCCGGCTCGGCCCGGCGATCCGCTAGGTGAAGACGTACTCCTGCGCCACCGAGTCGCAAGGGTTTCCGCGGCCGAACGTGATCCGCATGTCGGTCACGTCGGCCACGCACCAGAACGCGGTGGCCGTGTCGCCTCCCCACCGCTCGGGGTGCCGGCACAACGCGTCGGGCGGGTTCTCGTGGTCGGACAGCATGGTCCGCAGCCGGTCGGCCGTCACCGTGCCCGGCTCTTCGGCCCGCAGGAGCTCGGATGCCCGCCGGTACCGAACGGCGGAGTGCTCGGCGTACTCGGGGTCGCCCTCGTAGCCGAGCATGCCCTCGCAGACATAGTGGTTGGTGTGGACCAGGTGGCCACGTTCGTCCGGCTCGGTCATCTCCGCGGACATGGCCGAGCCCTCGACGTTCACCACCTCGCCCCGGCGGGAGACGAGCACGTTGTTGTAGGAGGATGCGCGATCGTGGCGGAGAGCCTCGCCGACCATCATGTCCAGGGTCGGTCCGCGCAACATGGACCGCACCTGGATCTCGCGGGGGACCCCGATCCGCTCGTCGTTCGGCGAGAGCTCGTTGCCGGTGAGCGACAGCCCCGCCGAGTTCCACCCCACGCTGATCCAGATCCCGTTGCCGATGGTGAGCACGACCGGATCGCCCGGGACCTCCCACTCGATCGCGACGAGCTGCTCCTGGTACTTGCGATGCATGTCGTTGTTGTGGGCCACGAGGACGCGGTCACCCGCCGTGGCGGGCGGGACGGCGACCAGGTCGCTGCACCGGCCCTTGAGGGCGTGGGTGCGCGGCTCGTGCCAGATCTCCTCGGTGGCGCAGGCGAACAGGGCCAGGGGATCCACCTCGGCGGCCTCCGCGGCGCCCTCGACCTCGTCCAGGTACCAGGGATGTGCCTCGGCCGTCACCGCTCGGTACCGATCTGCCAGGGCCAGCTGATCGGCCCGGGTGCGGCCCGCAGGGATCTCGGCGTCGAACTCCACCGCTTCCCGCAGGACGTCCGCGCATGCCGAGCCGATCTGCGTCCCCACCTCCCGGTGGGAGCCCGCCACGTGGACCATGTGGATGGCCGGAGCCGTGGTCATCAGGGCGATGGTACTGCTGCCGTCAGGCCGGAACGGGCGGCGGTGGCGGAGGCATCGTCGCCGGCGCCGTGACGCCCACCATCGTCTCCCTGCGACGAGCCGCCACCGCGAGGGTGCCGAGCCCGTACACGACCGCCACGAACCACACCAGACCGGAGACGAACGGGACGAGCGATGCGACGCGAACGATGGCCCACCCCGCGAGGAACGCCAGGTATCGGCTGGTCGGCGGCTTGATCAGGGCTCGACCCAGGGCGAAGCACGAGGCCGTGTAGCCGAGCGAGTAGATGAGCGCGAGACCGAGGAGCATCCCCACGCCGAACGGGATGCCCACGATGGTGACCAGTGCGATCACGGACACGATGGGGAGCCCGAAGAACAGGCCGACCCCCCAGCCTATCGACGGGCCGATCCGTTCCCTGGCCGCGAGGGCGACGGACTCGGCAGCCCTCGGCGCGAACAGGAGGAGGAGCAGCCCGAGCACCAGGATCGAGACCGAGACGGCCACCCAGACGGCGAACCGGCTGATCCAGGTGAAGCGGCCGAAGATCACGTCGCGGTTGACCCGCCGACGGTCGCCCTCGACCGTCGCGCCGGAGGCGACGTTCGGCGCAGACTGGGTCACCAGGTCCCCACCGACCCGGGCGCCGGAGGCCACGGTGACATCGCCGTTGAACGAGGTGACGTCACCGGTGACGGTGCCCGAGATCGACACGTCCCCATTGAAGGATGTGACGGAGCCCCGTACCGTCCCGTCGATCGTGGCCGGACCGTTGAAGATCACCACGTCGCCGACCGTCTGGCCCGCGGGAACCACCACCTGGCCGGTCAACACGATCTGGGGTTCGTCCTTGCCGGCGTCGGCGGCCCAGGCCGGCGCGGCGAGAACGAGCAGGAACAGCGCCGCGAGCGGGACGGTTACGCACAGCGTCAGCAGACGACGAGTTGCGGACATCTCGTCCACCCTCTCTTGAACCGACAACCCTTGTACCACACGAGTTTCCTCCGAACGAATCGGGGAATCACTGAACGAAGACGAAAGGAGGTCACCATGCCCGACAAACGGCCGAGCGTGAAGAACGAGAAGCAGTACGAGGCGCTGAAGCGGAAGGGGATGTCGAAGGAACGGGCGGCCCGGATCGCGAACTCGCCCGGCGCCTCAAGCAGAGGCGGGAAGAAGTCCGGATCGGGCGGCAGGTCATCCTCTTCCCAGGGCGGCACGACCGCGCAGAAGAAG
>VAYX01000117.1:3616-10280 GCA_005885325.1 Actinomycetota bacterium | reverse complement strand
GGCGAACAAGTCGACCACCGGGACGATTTACGCCGCTGCCGGAAGCACGGGCGACTTCTCGCCGACCCGCGTGACCGCCCAGCAGACCTTTTAACGCATGGTTCCCTCCCCTTGGGGGAGGGTAGGGTGGGGGCTCTGAAACCGTGCTAGACTGCGGGCCTGCCTAGGTAGACGGTCGTCGCTCCAGGGGAGGAGGGGATGGGGCGCTGGGTGCGACTCAGCATCGTCGGGGGTGCGGTGGTCGCGCGCCAGTCAACTGGTCGACCGGAGTCGTTCCGAACTCGGCCGACGATGCCTGTATCACCCAGACAACGAGCAGCACGCCGCCGGCGGCGGCCGACACCTACACCGTGCTCTTCGACGGCATCAGCACCGTCAACTCACTCCAGCTCGGGGCGCCATCGGGGAAGCAGACGCTCCAGCTGGCCGGGAACAACACCCAGTTCTTCCTCAACACCGGAACGATCAACAGCAACGGCATCCTTTTGATCGGAGATGGCAACGTCAGCAATGGCTACACCTGGCTGGGGGCCGCAAGCAACACTTCCGTCCTGACGAACAACGGAAGCCTCGAGACCGTTCAGGGCGGCGGCGGCATTCGCTACCTGCGGGTCAGCATCACGAACGCAGCGGGCGGCACTGTGGATATCGCTGCGCCCGACACGCGGGTGGATGGCTTTGGTTCCAGCCTGTACACAACCACGAACAACGGGACCTTCATCGTGGAGACCGGCGCGGCGTTCGCCTTCTCCAACGGTGGCTCTTTCATCAACCAGGGCGGATCGGTGACGAACAGCGGCGCCTTCAGCCAGAGTGGCGGCCACTTCATCCAGCGAGGCGGGAGCGAATTGGGCAATCCCGTGGTCCTGCACGCCGGCGGCCTCGATGATGACCTGAGCGCCGGTCCGGCAAAGTTCACGATCAGCTGCCCCGGCTGTCCTCCGTATCCGCTAACCGGCACCGGGCTCCAGCCCGGCGTCGCGGCCGACCAGCTGATCACCATCGCCGGCGATAACAGCTGGGTCGACCTCGGTGTCAGTTTCACCAACGCCGGCACCATCGTTCTCGGTGACGCAGGCAGCGGGTACAGCGTGCTGCGCGGCGGCACCAACAGTGTTGTCCTGACCAATACCGGCTATCTGAACACGGTCCAGGGCGGCGGCGGCATCCGCTACCTGAGAGTCAACGTCACCAACGCGGCCGGCGGGATCGTAGATCTGGCCGCAGCCGATAGCAGGCAGGACGGTTCCGGCGCGACCACGGTGAACAACGGGGCGTTCGTCATCCACGCGGGGAGCACCATGTCCTTCAGTGGAGGCTCGACCTTCACCCAGGGATCAGGCGGAACGTTCGAGACGACCATCAACGCGAACACCCCATCATTCGGCCAGCTCAACGGCGGGGGAGAGGCCGTCAACCTGGACGGCACGCTCAAGGTCAACACCGTTGGCCATCCAGCGGTCAGCAGCAGCTGGCCAATCATCACCAACGCCAACCGGTCCGGCACGTTTGCCAGCCAGGACTTCGCCGGCTGGAATTACGCCGTCCAGTACCCGGCCGGCGGTGTGATCCTGGTGGCCCAGGCGAGCTGCGATACCTGGATCGGCGGCGTCGACAACAACTTCAACACCGCCGGCAACTGGTCCCTCGGCTTTGTTCCGGGCAGCGCGGATGACGCCTGCATCACGGCGACCACCAGCACGAATCCGCCGGCGAACGCCGATACCTACACCGTGATCGCCAACAGCAACCCCACGGTCCACTCGCTCACGCTGGGCGGCCCGAGCGGCACTCAGACGCTGCTGATCCCGAGCAGCTTCACCTTCAACATCGGCGCCGACAGCTCGATCGGCGCCCATGGCGTGCTGACGCTGGGCGACAGCGCGGCCGGCGCCAACGCGTTCGGCTGCTCCGGCGCCGGCTGTACCCCGAACAGCCCGACCCTCACGAATACGGGGGTGCTGAAAACCGTGCAGGGCGACGGGAGCGCCCGCCACATTCAGCTGGTCCTGGTGGTTAATGCGACCGGCGGCACGACGGACGTCGGCGGAAACACGTTGCTTCAGGGCGGTTGCCAGCCTGGCGGCGGCGCCAACAACAACAAGGGATTCCTGAACAGCGGCACCGTCGCCGTCCGCGCCGGCGGCAACCTCACCGCGGAGTGTGGCTTTGTCAATAACAGCGGGGCCACCGTATCCAATCTGGGCGCGTTCAGCGTCGGCGGCTCGGTCTTCAAGCAGCGCGGCAGCGAAACGGGAGCCGCCGTGGTGATCACGAACGGCTCCAGCCTCGACGACGACACCTCGGCGGGTACGGGCTCCTTCACGTTCACCAGCACGTCGGGCGGCCTGACCGGCACCGGCTCGAGCCCGGGCATCGCCGCCGGCCAGGTCGTGACCGTCGCGTCGGGTACGACCGTCGGGGTGTTTCCCAACGCCACCAACAACGGCACGCTGATCATGGGCGACAGCGGCAACGGCGACAGCGCCCTGTGCTGCACCTACTTCACCGCGGGCCCAACCATCACGAACACGGGGATCGTGAGAACGGCGCAGGGCGGCGGCGGCATCCGGCACCTGCAGGTCAACATCGAGAACGCCGCAGGCGGCCTCATCGACCTGGCCGCCAATGACACCAGGCAGGATGCGCCATGCGGCGACAACGCGACCTGGATCACCAACGGCGGGACGTTCACGCTCGACGTGAACAGCCATTTCACCGTCAGCACCTGCCCCGGCAGCGCCTCGCATCCCGACACCTTCACCGCGCAGTCCGGTGGCACCTTCCAGATCACCATCAACGCCAACACCACCAGCTTCGGCCGGCTGACCGGCGGCGTCGTCAACCTCGACGGCAAGCTCCGCGTGACGACCGTCGGATGGCCGAGCACCGGCAGCGACTGGCCGATCATCTCCGGCGCGACCCGCACCGGGACATTTGCCAGCTTCGATATCTGCGGCCCGAACTACGATGTCGAGTACGCGCCCACCAGCGTGACGCTGGTCGTCAGCGCGACCCAGTACGACGAGCAGAGCACATCACAGGAGACGCTGGCCAACAGCGACGGGCATACCTGGCAGCCCATGGACCCGGCGCAGCTGGCCGTGACCTTCACCCCGAGCGCCGACTCGTATGCCGTCGTGAACGTCAACGCCGACCTGTGGACCTCGGTCGCCGGTTACAACCAGGACCTGGGGATCAGCGTCTCCGGCGGCGGCTCCAGTCCTGGTCCGGGTGTCTACCCGACTGTGGCAGGTCAGCCCGAGGCCTGGAAGGAGAGCGGCGGCTTCGCCGGGACGTTCTCGCCGAACGCCGCGTTCGTGCAGACCGTGGTGTTGCTCGAGCAGGGCCAGGCGTACACGGTCAAGCCGGTATGGAAAGCAAACCGGAACGCCCCCGGCGTCACCATCTGGGCCGGGGCGGGACCGATCGGCGGCAAGTATTCACCGACACGCCTCACCGTTCAGCTGTTGCCCGCCTCGACGTCGAATCTCAGGAGTGCGGCCGTCACCAACCAGCCCAGTCAGTCGGGGAGTAACGGAGTGCTCTGGAAGACCCTCGACGGCGGACTGAGCTTTCAGTACACACCCTGCGTCAACGGCCTGGCTTTGCTGACCGGCAACGTGGACCTCTGGACATCATCCGCCGGCTACAACCAGGATGTCGGGATCAGCGTGAGTGGTGGCGCGTACCCAACCCACGCCGGTCAACCCGAAGCATGGAAGGAGAGCGGTGGCTTTGCCGGGACGTTCTCACCCAACGCCGCCTTTGTCCAGGGCATGGTCCCGCTCACGGCGAATACGACCTACACCATCACGATGACCTGGAAGGCGAATAAGGCGTCGCCGGCGTCCGCCACCATCTGGGCTGGTGCCGGACCGATCAACGGGCGATTTTCTCCAACGCGGCTGAGCCTCCAGTTCATCCCGTCAACCGGCGGACCTCCGAGCCTGCTCGACGCGGCTAGCACGAGGCAGTACACGCTGACGCACAGTGACGGGGTGCACTGGCAAGACATCGACATCGCGTCGGCCACCCCGCTCAGGTTGCAGTTCCAATCGACGACCAGCTGCACCGCGGTGCTGACGGCGAATGCGGACCTGTGGACCGACACTGCCGGCTACAACCAGGACGTCGGCGTGGCCATCCTCGGAGGCGGCTACCCGACCGTTGCGGGCCAGCCCGAGGCGTGGAAGGAGAGTGGAGGATTCGCCGGCACCTATTCCCCGAACGCGGCCTTCCTCCAGATGGTGTTGCCGGTGGCGGCGAACACGCCGTATACGGTCACCCTGCAATGGAAAGCGAACAAGGCGATGCCGGCGTCCGCCAGCATCTGGACCGGAGCCGGTCCGATCGGACCGGAATATTCACCCACCCGGCTCACCGCACAGCTCCTCGGCTGCAGCTAGATGGTGCCCATCATCTTTTTCGTGTTGGCCGTTGGTCTCCCGGCTGCCGCCGAGGGGCTGATCATGGCGGGCCATCTCGGTGGGCCCCACTTGCCCGAGATGCGCTGGCAGGGCTACTCGCCCGACCGGCTACACGACTTCCTCGACCGCCTGGGGCCATCCGGGAGACCGTGGTACGCATGGTTTCAGGTGGCGGACCTGTTCCTGATCGCGGGTCTCGCGGGAACGATGGTGGCAATCGATCGATGGGGACTTGGCCGCCTCCAGGCAACCGGAGCGGTTCGTTTCATCGTCTGGCTCCCGGTGGCCTACGCTATCCTCGACCTGGCTGAGGACCTGGTTCTTTTACGCCTGATCGCGCGCTTCGGTCACCCCTTTGGTTGGCTGAGCAGAGCAGCGTCAGGCACGACGATCAGCAAATTCTTGCTGTTGGTCGCAGCAGTGTTGACCAGCGCCGGCGTCGCGTTTAGAGCGTTAACAGCCCATCAGTAACGGAGGCCTGCGATGACGGGGGCAAGGAAGGGTTCGGTTCCCTGGGCGGCGGACCGGTACAGGCACGGCCTCGAGCTCCTGCAGCGTGAGGGGCCCGGACGCGCCCGCGCGATCGAGGAGGCGATTGCCGCCTTTCACGACTCCCTCTCGGTCTTCAACCGCGAACAGTTCGCCCAGCCCTGGGCCGTGGCGCACTCCAACCTGGGAATCGCATTGAGCGAAAGACGCGAGAGGGACCATGACGACAACCTGGAGGAGGCCATCGCCGCGTACGAGGCGGCACTTGAGGTGTTGACTCGTGACGGCGATCCAGCCGATTGGGCTGGCACACAAAACAATCTCGCCGGAGCTTACCTCGAGCGGAAGCGCGGGAACCTCTCCGACAACCTGGAGCGAGCCCTTCAAGCCTGCCAGGCGGCGACGACCCTTATCGATCGCGGTGCGTCACCCGCCGACTGGGCCAAAGTTCAGGACCAGCTTGGTCAAATCTACGAAGCACGGCGCCAGGGCGACCGAGCGGAGAACCTCGAACAGGCGATCAAGGCCTGGCGAAATGTCATCAGCGTGCGTGGCCCGGCGGAGAGCCTGGGGACCCTTGTCGCGCTGGCCAACACCTACCTGAACCGGCGGCGAGGCGCGAAGATCGAAAACGTCGAAGAGGCGATCCGGCTCTGCCAGCTGGCCCTAACAGCGGCGCCGCGCGCGAAGGATCCCATGAACTGGGGGACGATCCAGACGGTGCTTGCCCAAGCCTACATCGACCGGCCAGGTGGCGATCGAGCTGACAATCTTGAGCAAGCGATCGGCTGCTATCAAGCCGTTGTCGGGATCTACTCGCGCAAGGCCAATCCGCTCGGCTGGGCGATGGCCCAGCAAGGGTTGTGTTTCGCGTACCAGCATCGCCGCCTCGATGGCCATGCCCGGAACGTCGAGCTGGCGATGGCCGCCGGCACTGCCGCCCTCGAGGTCTATACACACGAGACCTACCCAACGGACTGGGCAACCACGCAGGCGTACCTCAGCGTCGCCTACACGGACCGCGTGTATGGAGATCCGGCGTCCAACGTGGACAATTCCATCGAGTCAGCCCAGGCCGCTCTCACCGTCTTTACCTCTGAACCCGACTTCGCTGAGCGGCGCGCATCCGTCCTGAGCACCAGGTGCCTCGCGTACGCGAAGCGGCCGAGCGGTGATCGAGCCACCAACCTGGAGATTGCCATTCAATCGGCAGAGGAGGCTCTGACTCTCGTATCTCGTGAAACGTCTCCCTTCGAATGGGCGCGGGCGCAGGCGTACCTCGGTCATGCGTACCTCCACCGGGTGCGCGAGGATCGCCTCGAAAACCTCGAACGATCGGTCCTTCTTCTTCAGTCTGCTCTCGACGTGCTGAACAAGGACATGTCGCCCTACTTCTGGGCGGTGGCGAAGACCTCGCTGGGTTCGGCGCTGTCGGAGCGGATGCGAGGAGTCCGTGCCGACAACCTCGAGGCGGCCCTCGGTGCTTATGAAGACGCCCTGACCGTGGAGACGCGCGAGCGCTCCCCGTGGCAATGGGCGACGCTGCAGCTCAACCTGGCGGCAACGCTGTATCTGCGGGTTCGTGGCGATCGAAACGAGAACCTGGAACGCGCGCTCAACGCGTGTCAGGCCGGTTTGTCCGTTCACACCCGGGACGCCGCGCCGGACCAGTGGGGCGAACTCCAGAACGCGCTGTCGGCGGTCCTCTCGGTGCGCATCCAGGGCGACCGGGCCGCGAATCGTGA
>VAYX01000117.1:0-3604 GCA_005885325.1 Actinomycetota bacterium | reverse complement strand
CGGCTGGCAGCGAAACCTCGGGATCGCCTATTCGGACCGCATCAACGGGGACCGTCCAGCGAATCTGGACCGGGCCATCGAAGCCTACAAAGGGGCGAAGGAAGTTTTCACCCCTGAGCGCTTTCCCAGAGACAGTCGCAGCGTCGCGAATGATCTTGCGGACGTGTATATCGAGCGCCGCCAATGGGATAGCGCGTTCGCCGTCCTCACCGATGCGGTGAACGCCGCGGATGGATGCTACGCGACCGCCCTGACGGAGGAGGCCCGGACGGCCGAGGTTGAGACGAACAGCGAAATCTACCAAAAGCTGGTGGAGACCTCTTTGAATCTCGATCCGCCACGGGTCCAGCGGGCATTCCTGACGGCTGAAGAGGCACGATCTCGCCTCTTACGCGACCAGGTAGGGGTCCTCTTGCTGCCGGCCTCGCCGGCGATTCCCCTGTCGGAGATAGAACAGGAGGCCAAACTGTTGCGAACTCTGAACAATGCCCAGAATGCCGTTCGCGTCGTGAGCGACGACAGCAGTCGCGAAAGGCTGGTGATGGAAGCGGCCGAGGCCCGAGGTCAGCTACGGGTCCTCTGGGACCACTTCCAGGCGGACTATGGGGCCGGGGACTATGTCACGATCCGCCGGGGAGCTCGGCTGGAGTGGGGCGACCTGCAGGCCTGGCTAGCATCCCAATCCACAGAGGTCGCGATCGTAGAGTTCTTCACCCTGGATCGTGGTTTCGTCGCGTTCGTCGTTCGTCCCGAGCAGGCGGAGCCGCGATGGGTTCGGATCGAAATCTCCGCGGCACGCCTGACGGACTACATCACGCGCTTTAACCGCGAAGTTACGCGGTACGACGTAGAGCATTCTGAAACGGAGACGTGGTCGGGTCTCGCCGAGTTCCTCATCGCTCCATTGATGGAGTACCTGAAGGGAGCATCCCTCGTTTATCTCGTCCCGCACGGCGCGCTACACGGGCTGCCGCTGCATGCGCTCACGGTGTCCGGCAAACGGCTCTTCGAGCAGTTTGCTATCGTCTATGCGCCCAGCGTTGCGGTCGCGGTTCGGGTCGCCCACCACTCGGCTGTGCTCGCTGGCGGGCTCAGCGACGACCACACTCAAGCGGTCGTCGTCGGCGACCCAATGGGCGACCTGCCGTACGCGGCAGAGGAGGCGCGATCGGTGGCGCAGAGCTTTGGCGTTCGCCCGCTGCTGCGCGAGGAGGCCACGAAAGAACGCGTTATGCCGGAACTGGCTGGACGCACGGCTGGCCATCTGGCGACACACGCATCATTCATCCCGACCGATCCATTTTCATCAGGCATTACGCTCGCAAACCGCGAGCTTCTCACGGCTCGCGAGGTGCTGGCCGGGGCTCTCGGTACCCGTCTGATCGTCCTCAGCGCTTGTCAGACCGGAGTCGAGCAAGTCCGTCGCGGCGACGAGCTCATGGGCCTGTCACGCGCGTTTCTGTATGCCGGCATCCCGGCGCTCATCGTCAGTCTCTGGTCGGTCAATGACGAGTCGACGAGCGATCTCATGGTTCGCTTTTATCGTCATCTGCGTGAGGCCGCCGCCGGCGATGCCGGAGGAACCGCTCAAGCTCTGCAGGCGGCGATGCTCGAGACCCGCAAGGATTTCCCCCACCCCTATCACTGGGCGCCATTCATCTTGCTGGGGGACTGGCGTTGACGAAGCTGCCCATCGGGTGTAGCGTCAGCTACGAGAGAACATCCAAACGGGTTCAGCACCAGAAGGGGGCGCACCATGGCTGACTCGAAAGGTATTTCCATTCACCTGGGGTTAAATGCCGTCGACCCTGCGCACTACGGAGGCTGGAACGGAAAGCTGACCGCCTGCGAATTCGATGCCAAGGACATGAAGGCGATCGCCGAGGCGCGCGGCTTCGACTCGACCATTTTGTTGACGAACGAGGCTACGACAAAGAATTTCCTGACCGCGATGGGCAATGCGGCAAGTCAGCTCAACGAGGGCNNNNGAGGCCGAGAATGCACGTCCGGATGGGAAGGACGAGACCTGGGCCCTGTATGACCGGCAGGTAGTCGATGATGAGCTCTACGCGCAATGGGCGACGCTGCGGAGCGGGGTCCGCGTCATCATGCTGTCGGACAGCTGCCACAGCGGCACCGTGGCTCGCGAGATGGCCTTTCCCGCGATGGTCCGCGCCACCGTGGTACCCGGGGAGGTGGTTGAACCAACCTCGGATGTCACCCGCCTGATCCCGTTGGACATCCAGGCGAAAACCTACGACCAAAACAAGGGTCTCTACGACGGAATTCAGCGGGCGAATTCCCGGGGTGAGAATGTCAACGTGGGCGCCAGCGTCATCCTGATCTCGGGGTGTCAGGACAACCAGTCGTCCATGGATGGCACCCGTAACGGATTGTTCACCGAAGCGCTTCTCAAGGTCTGGGATAAGGGCGCGTTCAAGGGCGGTTACAAGCGGTTCTGGCGAGAAATCAGTCGAACAATGCCGGCCTCGCAGAGTCCGAATCTATTTCCAGTTGGAGTTGCGAATCGACCGTTCGAACGGCAACGCCCCTTCACGGTTGCCGTACCGCAACCCGTTCCGGTCGCCGCTCCAGCCAGGTAGTCCCTAGTTACGGTTCAGCCAGTCCGCGATCTGCGTGCGCGCATCCTCGTTGGCGAAATAACCGCTGTGCGGGACGCCGCGGCTTTGATCGAAGACAACGTGCTCATCGATCGGAAATGAGGCGGCTCCGTTTCCGGCGTAGACGCCCGCCGTTGGGACCACGAGGTCATTGTCCGCCTTGAATATGTCGTCGAGGAGGCGGTTTTCCGCCCAGAGCTTGAGCCCTGGCTGGGTGGGCTCGTAGTTCGAGGCCAGCGCGAAGTACCTCGTCGCTGCTCCAGGAGCGCGTGTGCGTGCGCCCACGTTGAGCCATTGCAGGAAGTTTCCGGTCGGCAGCATGCTCTCGAGGCCGTCGAGTCCCTTGAACGCTCCTACCGCGAGCTGCTTCGCGACCGCGATCACGGCCTGGAGCGTGTCCAGCACGGCCGTGTCAGGGAAGAAGTTGAGCAGGTTGGTGTAACTGTCGAGGTAGTCGCTCATGTAGTTCGCATCCGTCAGGATGGTGCCGGCATTCGGTGCGGCGACGAAGATGATCTTGTTAACACTTACGGCTCGAGATCCGAGAGAAAATTCGTTCTGCTTCTCGGCCAGCACGCGCGCAACGAGACCTCCGCGCGAATGGCAGACGATATCGAGGTCCAGCTTGGATCCATCGGGGACCTGACTGAAGAACCACTCGATATTCTTTTGGGGCGTCACCGATAGGGTGGGATGATCAAGGGCAAAGACCCGGCCACCATAGGCGCGATGCAGATCCTCGAGGTAGGTTCGTGGCAGACCGGCAAATCCGGTGTGTGCCTGGCTGCCTGTACCGTGGATCATCAGTAGGGCCCTGCCTTGGCCCAGCTGGGACCAGTCGATATGGTCATCGGCAGGTGGCAGACCGAGATAGCTGTCGGGCGTGAAGCTACGGATTCGGTAAGGTCGGTAGTGCTTCTCCCATTCGGCCGCGAAGAAGTCGGCGACGCGCCCGATGATTGGATCGACCAGCGGAAAGACCA
>VAYX01000108.1 GCA_005885325.1 Actinomycetota bacterium | reverse complement strand
GGCGCTGGCGCTGTACGTCCTTCTGTTCCGCCGGTCGTCGAGCCGCGCACTGGTGTGGCTGGGCGCGGGGCTGGCCAGCGGATGGGCGGCCTGGCTCGTCGAGATGTCCGTGCGCTTCGGGGGCCCGGGGAAGGCGCTGCGCGAGGCCGCCGCCCTCGGGCATCTGACCACGCTCGGGGTGGGGGAGCGGTTGCTCCAGAACCTCGCGCTCACGAACGGGCCGACCATCGGCCCGGAGGCGCACGCCCGGGTGCCACTCGCCGGCGCGCTGTGGTGGGGGACGACGGCGGCCCTCGCCGTCGTCGCCATCGTTCGAACGCGCTCCTCGCCGAGGAGAGGAGCGGTCGTCTGCGCCGTCGTGCCCGGCTCGGCCCTGGCCGCCGAGTACCTGGTGCTCGTATCGGGCCTCGCGCCACGGTTCCTGCTCCCGGCCTACGCCCTGCTCTCGCTCCCGGCGGCCGTCGGCCTGATCTGGCTCCTGACCGGCGGAACCCCTCGTCGGATCGTTGGGGCCGCCGCCGTGGCCGTCCTCGCCGGATTGACCGTCTGGCAGGTGGCGACGGCTCGCACGATCGGGACCGACGCGGCGGCCGCCCGCGAGAAGGTCGCCGCCGTCGGAGGCGAGGTGCGTCGGCTCGCGGCCGGCCGGCCATGCGTGGTTGCCAGCTCCGCCGGCTTCCCTCAAGTGGCGTACGCGTCGAGATGCGGGGGACGAGGCCTGGCGGGGACCGATGTGGCGTCACTCGCCGCGCTCCGTGAGTCCGTTCCGCCGAGCGAGCAGCTGTTCGTCGTGCTTCCGACGCCGCCCCCGGCCGGCTCGCCGCTCGCATCGGCACCGGCCGCCTCGGTGGAGGGGTGGTTCGTGTTCGAGCTCCCCGCGGGCTGACGGCCCCGACCCGGTTGTCGGCGACGCTGTGGCAGGATACGCCGATGGTTCGGCTCGGGATCACGGGGGGGCAGAGGTGACCGACCGCTCGACGAGGTGGATGGATCGATCGTTCTCCCGCCGGCAGCTGCTGCGAGGCGTCGGGCGGGGAGGGATGGGAGCAGCCGCGGCCGCGTTCCTGGCGGCGTGCGCCGGCAAGCAGACGCCTGTCGCCGCTCCCAACACGCTCCCGCCCCTCGCCCACCAGCTCACCGTGGCCCAGTGGCCCTTGTACATCGACCGGGCGAAGGGCGGGCATCGGCCAACGCTCGAGGCCTTCCAATCCAAGTACGACATCGACGTGACGTACCGCGAGATCATCAACGACAACCAGGATTTCTTCGCCAAGCTCGTCCCGCTGTTCCAGGCCAACCAGCCCACCGGATGGGACCTCATCACCCTCTCCGACTGGGTGGTCACGCGGATGAACCGGGGCGGGTGGGTCGAGGAGCTCCACCACGACCGCCTCCCGAACGTGGAGGCCAACCTCCTGCCGGCGTTCAAGGATCCCATCTACGACCCGGGCAACGCGCACAGCGTGCCGTGGCAGGGCGGGATCACCGGCATCGCCTACAACCCAAAGCTCACCGGCTTCGAGCTGAAGCGGTTCGCCGACCTGTGGGACCACCGGCTGGCCGGCCACGTCGGCATGCTCACCGAGATGGTGGACACGATGACCCTGACCCTGCTGATGCTGGGGGTGGATCCGCAGAAGGCGACGATCGACGACGCCGCCCGAGCGCAGCAGAAGCTCATCGAGCAGCGGGACGCTGGGGTCGTGCGAAAGTATTACGGGCAGGATTACACCGACGCCATGGTGGCCGGAGACACGTGGGCCACGATGGCCTGGTCCGGTGACGTCTTCTACTACAAGTACCTCGGTGGGGCGCCCGACCTCGAGTTCGTCGTGCCCGAGGAGGGCGGGGTCATCTGGGTGACACCCATGGAGATCCCGCGGTTGGCCGAACACCCGACCGATGCCCACCTGTTCCTGGACTGGTTCTATCAGCCCGAGATCGCGATGCAGGTCACCGACTGGGTCCTGTACATGACGCCGGTCAAGGGCGTGCAGGAGCTCATGGCGCAGAAGGCCCGGGACTCGAAGGGCGGGACCCGGCGCTACTACGAGACCCTTTCGCAGAGTCCGCTGCTGTTCCCGCCGGACGACCCGTCGGAGGCGAACCTGTACGAGTACAAGGCCCTGTCCGAGGAGGAGTTCCAGCAGTACTTCGACCTGTTCAACCAGGTCACGGAGGCCTGAGCCGGGTCAGACCGGCTGGAGCTCGCGCCGGCCCTTGCGGATGTATTCCCGCCAGTACTCCTGCCCCTCTTCGGGCAGGGTGTAGATGGGGTCGTAGTACGGATACTCGCGTGAGAGCGCGTCGGGGTCGTCGAACTCGATCCCCGTGCGGTAGTTCTTGGTCCAGTAGGAGATCCCCCGGGTCCGGTCGTAGTTCTTCGCCATGTGGACCCACCGCTTGCCGACGAACGGCACGTCGCACACGACGCGTGGGGTGGCGAATCCCGGCAGATAGCCGAGCAGCGCGTACTGCAGGTCCTGGGCCTCAGCCAGTGATGTCCGCCAGTGCTCGGAGTTGGGGATCATGTCGCACATGTAGAAGTAGTAGGGCATGACCTTGCCGTGGTCGAGGAGCGTGAAACAGAGCTCGAGGAGCGCCTGCGGTGTCGTGTTCACCCCTCGGAGCAGGACCCCCTGGTTCCGGACGTCGCGGTACCCCATGTCCAGGAGCTTGCCCACTGCCCTGGCCACGAGCGGCGTGACCTGCTGGGCTGCGTTGATGTGGGTGTGGATGGCGATGTCCACGTCGCGCTGGCGCGCGCGCGTGGCCATCGCCTCGTAGCCCTTCAGCACGTCCTCCTGGAGGAAGTGCTGGGGCAGACCCATCAGCCCTTTCGTGGCCAGCCGGATGTCGCGGATCGTCGGGATGTCCAGCAGGCCGAGGACGAACTCCACCAGGCGCTTGACCGGGATGTTCGCCACGTCGCCGCCGGAGACCACCACGTCACGCACGGACGGGGTCCGCCGCAGGTACGCGAGCATGGCGTCCCACCGTTCCTGCTGCTTCGCCTCGAACTTGTACTTCAGGATCTGCGCCGTGTCGTTGCCCACCAGGTCCATCCGGGTGCAATGCCCGCAGTACTGCGGGCACGTCGAGATCATCTCGGCCAGCACCTTCGTGGGGTAGCGATGCGTGAGCCCTTCCACGGCCCACATGTCGGCCTCGTGCAGGCTGTCGCGACCGGCCATGGGGTGGGACGTCCACTCGGGGTGCCGGTCGGAAAACGTGGGCGCCATGTAGGTCCGGACGGGATCGTTCCTCAGATCGCGCTGGTCCATCGTGTTGATCATCTGGGGCGGGATCAGCATCGACATCGTGGCTCGCTCCTGCTGATCGCGCTCGATGTCGGCGTACAGCTCGTCGTCGAGGTGATCGCCGAGCGCCCGCTTCAGCTCCGCCAGGTTCTTCACGGTGTGTGCGCGCTGCCACTGGGCGCTCTCCCACTCCTCGGCGGTGACCGCGGCGTAGGCGGGAAAGCGCGTCCAGTCGGGCTCGACGAACTCGCGCTTCAGCGGGTAGGGGAACGGCTGCTCGGCGGCATGCGCCCTGCCCGACTGGTGCCTGGGCCGTTCCGCCTTGCCGTGGACGGCGCGCTCGTCGCTCACCCGACCTCCCTTCTCCCTACTCGGCCGCCTCCGGCGAAACCTGAAGCGGCGAACGGAACGACACCCAATCCTATCGTAGGGGCGTTCTGTTCGGCTCTGAAGGAGAATGGCCGAAGGATCTTCGGTCTGAGGCTACTTCTGGGCGGTCTCGGGCGGCGGAGCGGCCGGCTGGGCCTGGGGTGGTTCGCCGCTTGGCTGGGGGGCTGCTTGTGGCGGCGCACCTCCGGGCGGCGGGGCTGCTTGTGGCGGCGCACCTCCAGGCGGCGGGCCCGCCTGTGTCGGGGCACCCCGTCCTGCACCTCCACGCCCGGCGCCAGGACCACCTCGTGGTCCGCCGGCGCCTCCCCGAGGCCCCCCGCGCCCTCCGCCACGTCCGCCGAAGCCCCGGCCGCCCCCGCCGAACTGGCCGCGAGGACGACGGTCCATCCGTGGGACCTCGGCCTCGCCCTTGGGCAGGCGCGACTTGAGCGGCGTGTGGCCCGTCCGCTCGTAGCGAACCGTCACGTGATCGAACTCGAGCTTGCGTTCCATCTCGCGCCATCCGGTCGCCAGCAGGAAGCGGTGCCGTCCGGCGGCCGTCTTGCGCAGCTTGTCGGTGTTCGGGACCTTCACATAGAGGTGCTCGACCCGAACTTCCTTGAACTCGGCCATGGCGCACAGGGTAGCAGGGGGCCGAAGGCAGCCCCGGCCAGCGAAGCGTCACGAGCCCAGGATGTCCTCGAGGTCGAAGCGGACCGGCTCCTGGAGCTGGGCGAAGGTGCAGGACAATGGGTCGCGGTCGGTGCGCCACCGGACGAACTGAGTGGTGTGCCTGAAGCGCGGCCCCTCCATGTGGTCATAGCGGACCTCGACGACGCGTTCGGGTCGCAGCGGCACGAACGAGAGATCCTTCCCGGCGCTCCAGCGGCTGGTCTCGGCGCTCCGGGGGGTTCGTGCGCCGGGCTCGACGTTGGCCCAGTTCCAGGGATGCTGATCGAAGGTCGTGACGAGCGGCTGAAGCTCCTCGAACAACCTCCGGCGCTGCTCCATGGGGAACGCGCCGACGACGCCGACGTTGGCGAGCTGGCCCAGCTCCTCGTAAAGGCCGAGGAGGAGCGAGCCGATCGCCTGCTTCTCGTTCCGGTACACGCGGTAGCCGGCGACCACGCAATCGGCGGTCCGAACGTGCTTGATCTTGAACATGACCCGCTTGCCCGGCTGGTACGTCCCGTCGAGCGGCTTGGCGATCAAGCCGTCGAGGCCCGCACCTTCGAACGTGCGGAACCACCGGTCGGCCACGTCTCGGTCGGTGGTCGCGGGCGTGACGTGGATCGGCGAGGCCGCGCCGGCGAGGGATTCCTCGAGGGTGCGACGCCGCCCCGCGAACGGTTCCCTCGTGTAGTCACGATCGCCCAGGGCCAGCAGGTCGAACGCCACGAAATGCGCCGGGGTCCGCTCGGCGAGCAGCCTGACCCGGCTGTCGGCCGGGTGGATCCGTTGCTGGAGCGTCTCGAACTCCAGACGCCGACCCGCCGGATCGGGGACGACGACCTCGCCGTCCACGACGCACCGCTCCGGGAGGTTCGCCTTGATCGCATCGACGACCTCCGGGAAGTACCGGGTCATCGGGCGCTCGTTGCGGCTGCCGATCTCGACCTCCTCTCCGTCGCGGAAGACGATCGAGCGGAAGCCGTCCCACTTCGGCTCGAAGCTGAACGGCCCGGTTGGGATGTTCTCGATGGGCTTGGCCAGCATGGGGGCGACGGGTGGCATGACCGGCAGGCGCACGCAGCTATCTTCCCTGCCCGAGGCCGGAGTGGCGACATGGCAAGCCTTCGCACGCTCGGTCGATAAGCTGGAGCGTCGAGGTCGTTCGTCGAACGAAGGGATCGAACAGGAGGGCGGGATGGACAAGGTCCAGGAGTGGAACGAGCTCGCGGCACAGCTCGCGGTGGACAGCATCCGCGCGTCCACCGAGGCCGGGTCCGGCCACCCCACCTCGTCCATGTCGGCGGCGCACCTGCTCGCCGTGCTCTACGCCGACCACCTCCGGTACGACGTGTCCGATCCGAAGAACCAGGCCAACGACCGCTTCGTCCTGTCCAAGGGCCACGCCTCCCCCCTCATGTACTCGGTCCTGAAAGCCGTCGGCGCCATCACCGACGAGCAGCTCCTCTCGTTCCGCAAGCTCGGCAGCCCGCTCGAGGGCCACCCCGTCCCGTTGCCGGAGATGCCGTGGATCGACGTGGCCACGGGGTCGCTCGGCCAGGGCCTCCCCATCGGCCTCGGCATGGCGCTGGCGATGAAGATCGACGAGAGCCCGGCCCGGGTGTGGGTCCTGATGGGCGACTCGGAGGCGGCCGAGGGATCCGTGTGGGAGGCCATGGCGAACGCCTGGTTCCACGGGGCGGGCAACCTGGTCGCGATCCTCGACATGAACCGGCTGGGGCAGCGCGGCCCGACCATGCTCGAGTGGCAGGGCGACGTCTATGCCGAGCGCGCGAGAGCATTCGGGTGGCACGCCATCCAGATCGACGGCCACGACGTGTCGGCCATCGACGCCGCTTACCGGGAGGCCGAGGAAGCCGGGAGGCCCGTGCTCGTAGTGGCCAGGACCGAGAAGGGCCACGGCGTCTCCTTCCTGGCCAACAAGGAGGGCTGGCACGGCAAGGCGCTGTCGAAGGAGGAGGCGGAGAAGGCCATCACGGAGCTCGGCGGGCCGAGGAACATCACGATCACGCCGCCGAAGCCGGAGCTGCGGATCCCGCAACCGCCGAAGCCCCTCACGTATCAGCTGCCCGGCTACGACGACGCGGTCGCCACGCGGAAGGCGTTCGGCGAGACCCTCGCCGCGATGGCGGCGAACCCCAGCGTGGTCGTCCTGGACGGGGAGGTGGGCAACTCCACGCACACCGAGGATTTCCAGAGGGTCGCACCGGACCGGTTCCTCGAGATGTTCATCGCGGAGCAGTGCATGGCCGGCGCGGCCGTCGGCCTCCAGGTCCTGGGCAAGACGCCGTTCGCTGCGACCTTCGGTGCGTTCCTGACCCGCGCCTACGACTTCATCCGGATGGCCGCGGTCAGCCGGGCGAACCTCCGGCTCTCCGGGTCGCATGCCGGCGTGTCGATCGGTGAGGACGGCCCCTCGCAGATGGCCCTGGAGGACCTGGCCATGATGCGGGCCGTTCACGGCTCGACCGTGCTGTATCCGGCGGACGGCAACGCCGCCGCCAAGCTGACGGCCGCCATGGCTGATCTCCCGGGCATCTCGTACATCCGCACCACCCGGGAGGGGACGCCGAAGCTCTACGACGTGGACGAGCGATTCCCCATCGGAGGGAGCAAGGTCCTTCGCTCGGGCCACGGTGATCGGGCGACGATCGTCGGAGCGGGCGTGACCGTGTACGAGGCCCTGAAGGCGGCCGACGAGCTGTCGGGCGAAGGGACGGCCGTCCGGGTCATCGACGCGTACTCGGTGAAGCCGATCGACGCGGCGACGCTTGCCCGCGCCCTTCGCGAGACGGGACTCGTGGTGGTGGTGGAGGACCACTGGATCGACGGCGGCCTCGGCGACGCCGTCCTCCAGGCGCTGGCCGGCGAGGGGGACCTCTCGGGCCGCCTGGTCAAGCAGGCGGTCACCGAGATGCCGGGCTCGGGGAAGCCCGAGGAGCTCAGGGACTGGGCCGGCATCTCCGGGCCGAAGATCGCGGCGACGATCCGCCGCGCCCTCGCCTGAGTTGTCCTAGACCTCGAGCGGCACCAGCTCGAAGCGGTCCACGTCGACCAGGCCGCGATCGGTGAGCTTCAGCTCAGGCACCACCGACAGCGCCAGGAACGACATGGCCATGAACGGTGAAGGGAGGCTCACACCCAGCTCCTCGGCGGCCTTGCCCATGGCGTGGACGGCAGCGGCCACCTCCTCGGCCGGCCGGTCGGAGAGGAGGCCGCCGAACGGGCACGGGACCTCGCCCAGGACGACTCCGCCGGCCACGGCGACCTGGCCGCCGCCGGTCTCCGCCAGGCGGTTCACCGCGACGGCCATGTCACCGTCGTCCACGCCCACGACGACCACGTTGTGGGCGTCGTGGGCGTGCGTCGACGCCAGGGCCCCCCGCTTCAGGCCGAACCCTCGGACGAATCCGAGCCCGATCCGCCCGGTT
>VAYX01000107.1 GCA_005885325.1 Actinomycetota bacterium | reverse complement strand
GGGGCGGAGCCGGTCTCGCGCATCGTCCAGACCCGGTCCGACCCCGATCCGGCGACGTTCGTGGGCAAGGGCAAGCTCGAGGAGATCCACCGGGCCGTCCACTCGACCGGGGCAGACGCCGTGATCCTGGACGACGAGCTCACGCCGGGCCAGCTCCGGAACCTGGAGGGGCGCCTGGGGACCAAGGTGATCGACCGAACCGCGCTGATCCTCGACATCTTCGCCCTGCACGCCAGGTCCCGGGAGGGCAAGGCTCAGGTGGAGCTGGCCCAGCTCAACTACCTCCTGCCCAGGCTCCGCGGCTGGGGCGAAGCCATGTCCCGGCTCGGAGGCGGCATCGGCACGCGCGGGCCGGGCGAGACGAAGCTCGAGGTGGACCGGCAGCACATCAAGCGGCGGATCTCCAAGCTCCGGCGGGACATCAAGGACCTGGCGCGCACGCGCGACGTGAAGCGCGCCCGCCGCGAGGGCTCCGGCGTCCAGCAGATCGCCATCGCGGGCTACACGAACGCGGGCAAGTCGACGCTCATGAACGCGCTGACGGAAGCGGGTGTGCTGGTGGCGGACCAGCTGTTCGCCACCCTGGACCCCACGATCCGGCGGATCGCGCTGCCCGGCGGGCGGCACGCCACGATCTCGGACACCGTGGGGTTCGTGGGCAAGCTGCCGCACGACCTGATCGAGGCGTTCCGTTCGACCCTGGAAGAGGTGACCCGCGCCGACCTCGTGCTGCACGTCGCCGATGGCTCGTCACCCGAGGTCGTGCAACAGGTCGACGCGGTCCGGGGCGTCTTGGGAGAGATCGGTGCGGGAGCGATCCCCGAGGTCCTCGCGCTGAACAAGGTGGACCGTCTTTCGGAGATGGACCGGGAGCGTACGGCTCGGCGGTTCCCCGATGCCGTGGCCATCTCCGCCCTCAGCGGTGAGGGACGGGAGGCGCTGCTGGAGCGCGTCGCCCTCGAGCTTCCGCGGCCCCCGGTCGAAGTGACGCTGCTCGTTCCGTACGGGCGGGACGAGGTGATCGCGCTCCTCTACCGAGATGCCGAGGTGCTCGAGACGGAACCCGGCACCGACGGGACGCTCGTCCGGGCACGGGTGGGGGACCGCGAGCTCGCCGCCGTGGGGGACTACGTCGTCGCAACGAGGCGACGCCGGGCCTCGGGTCTCTGAGCCCCGTCCTCGGGTCGCAGAACCGCTAGGCCTTGGGCGAGGGTATGGCCCACAAGGCTGGGTCGGCCCAGGCCCTCGTGATGACGCGGTCGGGGTTCTGCGCTCGAGCCTCGGCGAACCGCAGAGCCAGGATCTGCAGGCGAACCGTGAGCGGGATCTGGGCCAGGAGCGGCGGCAGGTCGGCCGGCTCCGTGAGAGCGGTCACCTGGATCCCTTCACGCTCGGCAGCGTCCCCGACCGCCCGGACCAGCCCGTCGGTGTCCGGAGGGGACAACGCGAGGAGGTGGTCCTCCTCCCCGAGCGGGACCGCGGAGCCGTGGAGCAGGTACTCGACGTCGAAGCCCTCGGTCGGGGACCGCGAGGCCTCGCGGAGCTTCAGGGCGCCCTCCCGCGCGGTGACCGAGGCGGGCCCTTCTCCGAACAGCACGAGCAGGCGGCGGGGGGCCACGATCCGGTCGAGCCCCGGGTCCTCGATGGCCTCGGCGACGGATTGTGGGACCTTGCCGATGGACTCGGGGCTCAGGCTTTCAGCGCCCAGCGCGTTGGCGATGCGGGCCAGCAGCAGGAGGACGGTCGTGTAGCTCACCGTGTAGGTCTCCGACGCCTCTTTGGGGACCGTCTCCACGGCGTCGGGCAGGTCCGCGCCCTGACGCGTGATCGCGAGCACGCGAAGGCCGGCGTCCTTGGCCTGCCGGTACGCGGCGGCGGCGTAGGCCGTCTCCTGGCCGGCGTTGTGGCTGATCAGCACGATCCCGTCGCGATGGTCCACCGGGGGAGCCCAGTTCACGAAGTGCATCGACGGGATGGCCTGAGCGCCTCGGCCCGCCTCGTACAGCATCGCCGCTCCGAGCTCCGCTGCATGGAAGCTCGTGCCGGTGCCCACCAACCAGATCCGGCGGCACTGGGCGAGCCGCTCCACGACATCATGGCCGAGGGGATGTGTCGCCAGCCGATCGAGCTCCTCGGGTTGCGAACGGATCTGGCGCTCCAGCGCCGTCTGTTGCATCGACGGTCCCTTTCCCTACGAAAGGTATCGGCGCGAAGCTTAGAGTTTCCGAAGGACCGCCACGACCTTGCCCAGGATCCGCCCGTCGGTCATCGGGATGGGGGAGAAGGCTGGGTTCTCCGGATGCAGGGTCACCTTCCCGCCCCGCCGCCGAAGTCGCTTGATCGTCGCCTCCTCCTCGGCCACGCCGGGCAGAAGTGCCGCCACGACGTCGCCGTCCCCCGCGCTCTCCTGTCGGCGGACCACCACGACGTCGCCGTCGAGGATGCCTGCCCCGGTCATCGACGTGCCGGTCACCCGGAGGGCGAAGTGCTCTCCCCCCTTGGCGAAGCCGACGGGAACCGTGAGGTACTCCTCGACGTTCCCGGACGCAAGGACCGGTGTCCCGGCGGCGATGCGTCCGAGGATCGGGATGACGACTCCCTCGGGCTTGGTGCTCTCATCGGCCAGGCCGATGGCCCGAGGCTTGGTCGGGTCCTTGTGGAGCAAACCCTTGCGCTCGAGGTTCGCCAGCTGGCTGTGGACGCTGGAGGAAGAGGTGAGGCCCACCGCCTCGCCGATCTCGCGGACGGTCGGCGGATACCCCCGGTCGAGGACCGTGTCGGCGATGAAGTCCACGATCCTGCGCTGCCGCGGCGTGAGGTCGGTCGTCTCGGCCATGTCAGACCCTCCTCGTAGGCTCCCGGAGGCTAGCACGACAACGCAAGGGGTTCAAACATATGTTCGGTTTCCCCTCTTGACCCCGAACAGGCGTTCGATAGGATGGCCCGCATGAGTCGAACGCACGTTCGTCGGCGGCTCCTGGCGATCTCGATGCTGGCCCTGGCCAGCGGCCTGGCCTGGGTGGTTCCTGCAGGCGGCGTGGCTGCGAGCCCGACCCGGCCGGCTCAGCAGCGGTACGTGGTGCGGCCCGGTGACACGCTGTGGTCGATCGCCCGGGGGATCCAGGACGGCGACCCCCGGGCACTGGTCGACGCGATCCAGGCAGCGAACGGGGCCGATCCCGGCGCCCTGGCCCCCGGCCAGGTCCTGCTCATCCCGGCGGTCGGCTGAGCCCGGGTGGGCGGATCGGCGGGGAGGCCACATGTGGCGGCTGGCATCCGCTGACCCACCAGATATTGTGGTGGGTGCGATGCGATGCCCATGGTGCGGCCACGGCGAGGACCGGGTGGTCGATTCCCGCCCGGCGGAACGAGACGCGGCCATCCGGCGCCGCCGTCAGTGCCTGTCCTGCGGGCGGCGATTCACCACGTTCGAACGGATCGACGAGGTCGGGGTGATGGTGGTGAAGCGCGACGGCTCGCGGGAGCCCTACGCGCGGGACAAGGTCCTGGCCGGCGTCCGGAAGGCCATCGTCAACCGCCCGGTCACCGGGGAGCAGGTGGACGTGCTGGCCGATCGGGTGGAGGAGCGGCTGCGCCGGAAGGGGCCCCAGGTCAGCTCCCACCAGGTCGGTGTGGAGGTGCTCTCCCAGCTCCAGAAGCTGGACCAGGTGGCATACATGCGGTTCGCCTCCGTCTACAAGGACTTCCAGGAGATTACGGACTTCGAGCGGGAGTTGGGAGCCCTCCAAAAGCGTGTGCCGGCGAAGCCCCGGAGCCGGTAAACTACTACATCTAGTGGTACGGGCGGTGAGAAAGCACTAGATGTTCCGTCCAGGACCCTTGACCGAGAACCCGGGCGGGTGCAGAATCACGAGGCTGTAATTCGGTTGGTGAGACTTCCCCGGCTCGAGGGGAAAGGGGGCGTTCCGGTGGCGACCAAGGAAGGGGACGTCGAGGTCGTTCGAAGCGGCCTGACGTTCAAGCGGCACTTCAGCACGGAGGGCGTTCGCCCGTTCGACCAGGTCGAGTGGGAGACCCGCGACGCGGTCATCCCGAACTACAAGGAGGGTGGCAACGCCTTCGAGCAGCGCGGGGTGGAGTTCCCCAAGGGCTGGTCGCAGAACGCCACGAACATCGTGGCCCAGAAGTACTTCCGGGGCACGTTGGGGAGGCCCGAGCGCGAGTCCAGCGTGCGCCAGCTCGTCGGCCGGGTCGTGGACACGGTCCGCGGCTGGGGTGTGAAGGACCGCTACTTCGCCACCGAGAAGGACGCCGAGGTCTTCGGCGACGAGCTCACCCACCTCATGGTGACCCAGAAGGCCGCCTTCAACTCGCCGGTGTGGTTCAACGTCGGCGTGCCGAACACGCCGCAGCAGTGCAGCGCGTGCTTCATCCTGGCCGTCGACGACCAGATGAGCTCCATCCTCAACTGGTACGTGGAGGAGGGGACCATCTTCAAGGGCGGGTCCGGCTCGGGGATCAACCTGTCCAGGATCCGCTCGTCCAAGGAGCCGCTGGCCGGCGGGGGCACCGCCTCCGGGCCGGTCTCCTTCATGCGAGGGGCCGACGCGAGCGCCGGCACCATCAAGTCCGGGGGCAAGACCAGGCGAGCGGCCAAGATGGTCGTGCTGAACGCGGACCACCCCGACGTCCACGACTTCATCTGGTGCAAGGCCGTCGAGGAGCACAAGGCTCGGGCCCTGCGGGACGCCGGCTTCGACATGGACCTGGACGGCAAGGACAGCTATTCGATCCAGTACCAGAACGCGAACAACTCGGTCAGGGCGACCGACGAGTTCATGCAGGCCTACCTGGAGGATCGAGACTGGAAGCTGAAGGCCGTCCTGACCGACGAGACGGTCGAGACCGTGCGGGCCAGGGACCTCATGCACGAGATCGCCCAGGCAGCCTGGGAGTGCGCCGACCCGGGGATGCAGTACGACACCACGATCAACGAGTGGCACACGTCCCCGGCATCCGGCCGGATCAACGCGTCGAACCCGTGCAGCGAGTACATGCACCTGGACAACTCGGCGTGCAACCTGGCCTCGCTGAACCTCATGAAGTTCGTGGACGACGAGGGCACCTTCGACGTCGCGGCGTTCCGCCACGCCGTCGAGATCGTGTTCACTGCCCAGGAGATCATCGTGGGCAACTCCGACTATCCGACCGAGGCCATCGGGCGGAACGCCAAGTCGTTCCGCCAGCTCGGTCTGGGGTACGCGAACCTCGGCGCCCTGCTGATGGCCCGGGGGCTCCCGTACGACTCGGACGGGGGGCGGGCGTGGGCCGGCGCGATCACGGCGCTCATGACGGGATGGGCCTACCGGACCAGCGCGCGGATCGCCGAGGTCACCGGGCCGTTCGCCGGGTTCACGCCGAACCGCGACGCCATGCTCCGGGTGATGCGCAAGCACCGCGCGGCGGCCGACGAGATCGACGGCGACGCGGTCCCCGAGGCCGTCCTGTCCGCGGCCCGCCAGGCCTGGGACGAGGCCATCGCCTTCGGGGAGCGGCACGGGTACCGAAACGCGCAGGCCACCGTGCTCGCGCCCACCGGCACCATCGGCCTGATGATGGACTGCGACACCACCGGCATCGAGCCCGACCTCGCGCTGGTGAAGAACAAGAAGCTGGTGGGCGGTGGGTCCATGCGGATCGTGAACCAGACCGTCCCTCGGGCCCTGGCGCGACTGGGGTACGGGCCCGACCAGGTTCAGGACGTCGTCGCCTACATCGCCGAGCACAACTCGGTGGCCGAGGCGCCGCACCTTCGGGCCGAGCACCTCCCGGTGTTCGACACGTCGATGGGCGACGCGGCCATCCAGTACATGGGCCACGTCCGGATGATGGCGGCGGTGCAGCCGTTCATCTCCGGGGCCATCTCCAAGACCGTGAACATGCCCGAGCACGTCACGGTGGAGGAGGTCGAGCAGCTGTTCGTGGAGTCCTGGCGCCTGGGCCTGAAGGCCGTGGCCATCTACCGGGACAACTGCAAGGTGGCCCAGCCGCTCTCGGCCGACAAGAAGGCCAAGGCCCCGGAGCCGGACGAGCTGGCGCAGCCGGTCCGTCGGCGCCTCCCGCGGAGCCGCCCCTCCATCACCACGAAGTTCGAGGTGGGGGACGCCGAGGGGTACATCACCGCGAGCTCGTATCCGGACAATGGGATCGGCGAGATCTTCCTGAAGTCCTCGAAGCAGGGCTCGACCCTGGCCGGGATCATGGACGCCTTCTCCATCGCCATCTCGATCGGCCTCCAGTACGGGGTGCCCCTCGAGGCCTACGTCGACAAGTTCATCAACATGAAGTTCGAGCCGTCGGGGATGACCAACGACGAGGACATCCGGTTCGCCTCGTCGTTGGTGGACTACGTGTTCCGGCGCCTGGCCCTCGATCACCTGCCGCCCGACAAGCGTGAGGCCCTGGGGATCCGCTCGGTCGCGGAACGCAAGGAGACGGCGAAGGCGGAGGCCGAGGGTAAGGGGGCGGGGACGCCGATCCCGATGAAGCCCGTCGAGCCCCAGGCCGTGATGCCCGCCCAGCCCGGCGACGTGATCGAACGGCCTCGGGCCCAGGCCGCCGACGCGCCGCTGTGCTACACGTGTGGCTCGAAGATGCAGCCGGCGGGATCCTGCTACGTGTGCCCGTCGTGCGGCTCCACGAGCGGCTGCTCGTAGGCTGACCCGGTGGAGCTGCCGTTCAAGCGGCTGGACCCTGCGGCCGAGCTGCCCGCTCAGGCGCACCCCGGCGACGCCGGCCTCGACCTCTGTTCGACCGTCGACGTCGAGGTCCTGCCGGGGGAGCGAGCCATGGTCCCGACCGGCATCTCGGTGGCCATCCCGGAGCGACACGCCGGCCTGGTCCTGCCTCGCTCCGGCCTGGCGTCCCGACACGGCCTGACCCTGGCGAACACCCCGGGGCTGATCGATTCGGGGTATCGCGGAGAGGTCACCTGCGCTGTGGTGAACCTGGACCGCGATCAGGCCGTGAAGATCAGGAAGGGCGACCGGATCGCCCAGCTCGTGATCGTGGACCTGCCGACGGTTCGCCCGGCCTGGGCGGAGGAGCTTCCGCCGTCCACCCGCGGCCAAGGCGGATTCGGATCCACAGGCGCCTAAGCACCGCCGCCGCGCTCGTCCGTTGAAGGCCTGAGGCCCAATCCCTAGACTTGGGGGTGCCCTTCGGGGCGCGTGCGGACGTGGCTCAGTTGGTAGAGCACCACCTTGCCAAGGTGGGGGTCGCGGGTTCGAATCCCGTCGTCCGCTCCAAAACCTGGTCGCTTACTTCCTCCCGCCCGGCTCAGGGCCAGAGCAGCGCCTTGATGGCACGACGCTCGTCCATGGCGCGGTAGCCCTCGGCGACCTGGTCGAGGGGCAGGGGCAGGTCGAAGACCTTGCCGGGGTCGATCTCACGCTTCCAGATGAGGTCGACCAGCTCGGGCAGGAAGCGGCGCACCGGCGCGGGACCGCCGTGCAGATGGACGTGGGAGAAGAAGATCTCCTCGCCTGGGAGCTCGACGCCGTGAGCGACGCCGACGTAGCCGACGTGCCCGCCCGGCCGGGTGGAGCGGATGGCCTGCATCATCGACTCCTGGGTGCCGACCGCCTCGATCACCGAGTGCGCGCCGAGCCCGCTCGTGAGTTCCTTGATCCTTCCCACGCCCTCGCCCCCTCGCTCCTCGACGATGTCGGTCGCGCCGAACTCGAGCGCGAGCTTCTGCCGGGGCACGTGGCGGCTCATGGCGATGATCCGTTCCGCGCCGAGGTGCCGTGCGGCCAGCACGGCGAGCAGGCCGACCGCGCCATCACCGACCACGGCAACGGTCTTGCCGGGGCCGACCTCGGCGGCGACGGCACCGAACCAGCCGGTGCCGAGCACGTCGGAGGCGGCGAGGAAGCCCGGGATCAGGTCAGCCGGCGGTAGGTCGGGGGTGGCCACGAGCGTCCCGTCGGCGAGCGGAACGCGGGCCAGTTCCGCCTGGGTTCCGATGGTGCCCATGAGCTCGCGGTGGATGCACGAGCTCTGGTAGCCGGCCTGGCAGATCTCGCAGGTGTTGTCCGAGGCGAAGAACGAGCCGATCACGAACTGACCTGGCTTGATCTCCCTGACATCTCGGCCGACCTCCTCGACGATGCCGACGTACTCGTGACCCATCGGGGCCGGGCCCTGGACGGGCTCGATGCCCCGATAGGGCCACAGGTCTGAGCCGCAGACGCAAGTAGCCGACAGTCGGATGATCGCGTCGGTCGGCTCGATGATCTTCGGGTCGTCGCGCTCCTCGAAGCGGATGTCTCTGGCTCCATAGATGACTGCTCCTCGCATCGTCTCGTCCTCTCAGAGCTCCGACTCCCATTCCACCGCGCCCACCCGCCTATCGCACCAACGAATCGGGGGTCGCGGGTGCGAATCCCATCGTCCGCTCACTCTGACCAGCGGAAACGGTGAGGCCGGTCCGGGGGCCTCTTCCATCCCACGAACTTCCCATGAAGCTCAGTTGCGCCGGCGGGCCGTATGGAGGCGGAGGGTGCCCGACACGCCCTTCAACTCGACTGGTCCGATCTCCGTGAAGCTCACCGGTGTTCCATCGGCCGCGTCCACCACCTCCTGGCTCACGAGCACCTCGCCAGGCCTGGCGTACTCGGCGATCCGCGCGGCGATGTTCACCGTCCGGCCGAAGTAATCGCCCTCCTGGAAGACCACTCGCCCTGCGTGGATGCCCACGTGGGCAGGCGGAATGGCTTCGGCCGCGACCCCCTCCACCATGTCGAGAGCGGCCAGCACGCCTTGCCCCGGATCCGGGAAGTAGAACATCACACCATCGCCGAGCCATTTCACCGGCTGCCCCCCATGTTCCTGGGAGCACCGACGGACCAGAGTGGCCAGCCTCCCCGCCAGGTCCGCCGCGGCCTCATCCCCCCGCTCCTCGGTCAGCCGCGTGTAGCCGGTGATGTCGACGAAGCACATCGCCGGGGGATAGTGCAACCGACTGAACAGGCCTGCCTTCTCCAGCGCGTTCTCCACGTTCTCGACATGGTTCTTGCTCCAGGCGTGTTCCTGCTGCCCGTGCCAGATGGCCAAGAGGGTCTGCTCCATGAGGGGAGCAATCTGGGACCCGAGGTCCGCCTGGGCCTCCAGCATCTCAACCTCAGTCATGCCCCCCTCGAGGAGGGGGAGCTCGACCTCGGTGTGCCACAAGTCCGTCTCCGTCTCGGCGATGCGGTGGAGGCTGTCGGCGCAGACCCGAAGCCACCGCTCGATCACGACAGGCCGGAACCCCCTCGAGAGCTGGAGCTCGATCGTCTGCACGACCGACAGCTCGTCCTCGCGAACACGGTCCTGTGGCTGCGGCTCGGCGAAGCCGGTGGCCTCGCGAACCACCTTCAGGAGGTCCATGGGGATGCCCGTCCGTGCGCTCAGCTCATGGAAGGTCGTCCCGCTGACCTCGGCGAACCGATCGAATGCGGACGCATCCAGGAAAGAGAACGAGAGCGCTCCGTCCCGAACGGCGGCGGCCATCCGGTCGAGCGGTACACCGGACCGCTCCAGGCCGTGCACCCACCGCGCCCTGCGCGCGTCACCCTGGGAGAACGCGCCTCCCGCGCCGGGCCTCAGGATCCCGAGCTCGACCAACCGGTCGACGTAGCCGGGATCGACCCCGGCCCTCCGGGCCACCTCCTGGCGCGATTGCTCACTCACGGGAGGGCGATCGTAGCCGTAGTCAACACTCAGCGCCTCCAAAGGAACTCGGCGGCCCTCGGGGTCCAACTAGGGCCCGCCCCATTTCCCGCCCTATTCGCTCTCTTCGCTACTATTCGCCTTGATCCGCGGTTGGCCTCGAACTTGTTGGCGGCGACCTGACCCACCACGATGAACGAAGGTGAACGACCGCGGACGAATCGAGCGCCTTTGCCAACGCGGGGGTCGCGGGTTCGAATCCCGTCGTCCACTCCAACAGAAGTTCACTCTGAGCAGCGGAAACGACTGTCGCTTGTGCTTCGTTACATGGACTAACCACCAACGAAATCCCGCGAGAAGAGTTCGCCAGGCGGAGCGTCGAGCGAGGCCGAGGGAACGCTACCCACGAGGCCGCCAATCCGGGTAGGTCTCAACTCCCGGGGCATCCGTCACCTGGCGAAGCCCGGATCCGTCGGCGCGCACAACGAAGATGTCGGCCTGAGCGTTCCGTTCGAGGCTGAACACGATCCACTGCCCGTCGGGTGACCACGCCGGCGAGATGGCCCCAGACCCCACCGGCAGCCGAACGGGTATCTCGTGAAGGCTCGTTCCATCCGGATGAACCACGTAGAGACGCCCGTAGGGCCGCTGGAACAAGATCCACTGGCCGTCCGGTGACCAGCTCTGGCCCAGGAACGCCGCGCCCCAGGGGGTGATACGCCGAAGGCCCGTGCCGTCCGCGTTCACGACGAACACAGCGCCGGCCCCATCGGGGTTGACGCCGGGCTTGGTTCGCATGAACGCCACCGTCGTACCGTCCGGGGAATACTGAGGGTAACCGTCGCCCGTGTTGTAGGGATTGCGGGTGAGTCGAACGAGGCCCCCGCCGTCGGACGCGCGCACGACGTAGATGCCGTTGAGGCCCGGCTCGTTTTCGTTGAACCCCTCGAGGACGAGCCGCGCTCCATCGGGCGATGCATCGCCGCATCCGAGGTTGAGGTTTCGGTTCGAAGCTCCGTCCAGTCGCTGCAGTCCGCCGCCGTCCGGATCGATTGTGGCGGGACGAAGCGGCACCCCCTCGGCCTTGAACGCGGCGTCGTTGCTGATGAGGATCTTGCTCCCATCGGGCAGCCATTGGGCGCAGCTGGTGACGATGGACAGATCGCGCTCTCCCGACCCGTCCGCACGCACGGTGAACAGGTGCAGTTGTCCGCGACCGGCCACGTAGTCCCCGTAAAGGATGAGCCCACTCGGGCGCGCCGGCCCCGCCGGCACGGGTTTCCGCGGGTGCTCGAAGGCCCGAACTACCAGGTACGTGCCGGCGATCGCCAGCGCTGCGGCCAGGAGGCCCGCCCCGATCCGTTGGTTCCGGCGCTTGCCTCGTTCGTAGCGGTAGAAGGGATCGGCGGTGTCAGGGGTCTCCACGGCTCG
>VAYX01000106.1 GCA_005885325.1 Actinomycetota bacterium | reverse complement strand
GACGAGGGCGCCAAGGTGACCCTCACCGCGACCGTGAACCCCGGGGATGCCACGGGGGACGTCAACTTCTTCGACGGCGGGACCCAGATCGGCTCGTCGCCGCTGACGGGGGGTCAGGCGACCCTGTCGGTCACGGACTTCGCCGTCGGGGTGCACTCGCTGACGGCGGTGTACAAGGGCGACGATTGCCACTCGGGGAGCACCTCGAACAAGGTGGGCCAGGTGGTGGTGCCGCCGGTGGCGACGCAGTTGATGCTGTTCGACTCCGGGAACGCGGACGACGGCTCGGTGGAGCTGAGATGGCAGTTCGCGGACCAGGGCGAGGTGGCGAGCACGTCGGTCCAGCGCGCCGCGGACGCGAGCGGGCCGTGGAGCACGGTGGAGGTCGAGCGGCGTGACGAGGGCGGCGTGGTGGTGGCGATCGACCGGAGCACCGCGCCGAACACGACCTACTTCTATCGCCTGGTGACGCAGATGCGCGACGGGCGGAGCCAGACCTTCGGACCGATCGAGGCGACCTCGGCGGACCGGATCGCGGGCTTCGCGCTGGTGAAGCTGTCGCCGAACCCGACCGGCGGCCCGACCGTGATGGAGTACACGGTGGCCCAGGCGGCGAAGGTGTCGCTGAGCATCGTGGACCTGCAAGGGCGGGTGGTCGCCCGGCTGGTGAACGGCGTGCAGCCGGCCGGCCGCTACCACGTCACGTGGAGCGGGACGAGCGAGACCGGGACGCTGTCACAAGGGGCGTACTTCGTGCAGTACAAGGCGGCGGGACATAGCTCGCTCAAGCGGCTGGTCCTGGCGCGCTGACGGGCGCGAATCAGTCGAGGAAAGCGGACGGGGCCGGTGGGTGACCACCGGCCCCTACTTGCCTCAGTTGTTCCCCGAACTTCAATCCCGTCTTTACGTTCGCCGTCCTGTTTGGGCGGGATCCTGGAGTTAGGCGATGACCCCGTGTGGCTCCGGCGGTTCCCAGGGCGACATTCGGGTGGCACCTTCCAACAAGGGGATGAGGCTGGACCCGGATCGAAGGGCGCGTTGCGAGGAGCAAGTGGTCCCGTTCATGTGGTGAACGAGATGTTCCCTGGCCTTGCTTTTGAGTGGTTCGATGGCGATGACGCGCACGGGGTTCGTGCGGTTCCGGCGGTCGGCCCCGCGCCGGGGAGCGGAGCCTGGCGCTCAACGCATCCATGCCACTCGGAAACGACCACCGGACCATCAATCCGCTTCGCGGTTACCATCCCGCGGTAGCCTCAGGTCTTGAAGAGGGGTGACAGCCCCGCATGAATAGGCGTGACGGGCGGGTGCCTGCTTTGCTGCTGATCTTAGCGGTCGGAGTACCCTTTCTGATCCTGAACCTCTTCACCGCGACGGGTTTCCCGATTGTTTGGACGGACGAAGTAATGTGCGTCGATCCTGCAGTGAACAGTGTCCTGGGAAACGGATGGACCAGCACGGCCTGGCAGTCTCAGGGCAGTCACGAGTTCTGGGCTGCGAACAACCCACTGTACCCGGCCTTGCAGCTACCTTGGCTGAAGATCTTCGGTGTGTCACCCGTGGCAGTCCGCAGCTTCAACTACGTGGCGATGCTGCTAGCCGTGTATCTCATCTGGAGTGCGGCACAAAAAGCCGGCTGGCTGTGCGGTTCCGCGTGGCTGTTGCTTTTCTCGGCCCTAGTGCTCTCGAGCGAGCTCATTTGCTTCATCTACCGCAGCGGCCGGCCCGATACCGTAGGCATGGTGGTGGGTGCTTCACTGTTGCGATCCTGGTTCGTCGAGGATGCGCGGCGGCGGCGCGCCCTGATCTTCGCGATGGGGATGCTGGTGCTGGCGGCCGGGATGCAGATGATCCCCTTCGTAGCGTGTATCGTGCTGGTCGACGCGATCCTATCGCGGCGCTTCAGGCCAGAAGCCGTGGCCTTGGCGATGGGAATTGTCGCAGGCGGTGCGATGTTGGCCGTGGTGTTTCACTTTGCCGGTGCGCTGCGCGCCTATCTCGCCGCGACCTTCGCTTCCGGCTACAGCCTTCTGGGCTCCACGATCCAGCTGTTGGTATTTCGCGACCCCGCCGCCACCGCCCGCTGGAAGGGCCAGCTCTCGCTGGTTTCACCGGCCGGCCTGTGGCGCGCGATGACCGGTGATGCCGCGCTTTGCTGCTCTACGCTGGTGCTGCTCCTGGCTGCAATCCGTGAGCGTTTCGCCGGCTCGTTCTCCTGGCGGACGCCTTCCGGTGTGGGGCTCATCCTGTGCCTAGCGGTTCCTTGGACGATGCTGCTGGCGGGACGCTATGCGGATTACTACAGCTGGATGTCGTTGATCCCCGCCGCCCTGTGCGCATGCGCAGCTTTGAAACGGCATCGCGGCGACCGGGCGATGGTCCTGCTCGGACTGGCGCTGCTCGGGTACGGTGCGGCGAGGGGCTTACCCCGATTGCTTTACGAACACTCCCTTGACGCATCTGCCCGCGACTACAGTCAGGTCCGCCGTTTCCTGGCCGACAACATCCGCAAGGACGACTGGTTGATGGGGGATCCTGCGCTGTATTACGCGGCCAAGGCGTCAGGCATCCGGTTCTTTTCCCTGACGTACGCCGGGGGACGGGGGTACCGCAGGCCGGAGGAGGCCGATCGCATCACGGTAGCGATCGTGCAGCCCAAAGATCTTCCCGAAGTCGAGCAGAAGGTTGCCGGATCATGGAAGTCTACGGGAGCCGTACTTTCCACCGAGCACTTGGTAGTACGACACTTTGATACCCATCGCCTTCCGCGCTACTACAAGCTCGCGGTATACCGCAAATAGAAGATCTCCGATCGGTCACACTTGAGTATTTGGCGTACCATATCGAGCGGCAAAGACCCGAGTACCACCCACGCATCGCCATCGTGAGCGACGTATTGCCTGGTTACCGGGCGGAATTCTAACAGGATCATGAGGACGGTGGCCACGATGGTTTCGGGCGTCGCGATGCGAGGTGGATCGAATCAGCATCGGGGATCATCGCGGTGACGAGGATGGCACTGTGCCTGTTGGTCGGGTCGAATCGGCCGCGTCACGGTGTCCCTCGCGGCGAAGGTGAGCGGAGCTGTGGATGAAACTCCGACGCCGCGCAGACCGGAGAAGACTACGCTGGAGCCGGCGCTCCGCTCAAAATCCAGCCCCAGCTCCATCCTTGCGGTCGGACAGCCTCGGCATTTCCGACGTGGGGTGGAAGGAGCGAGAACCGGACCCTCTCGCCCGACGATACAAGGCGACGGGCATGGCTCGATCAAGACGGGTGGCCCCGGGGCGGCGGCTGGCCGATGAAGTCAAGGAGGACTGCCGACTGCTCGGCGCCAACTCGCCCTCGCCGTTTCGAGCGACAGTCACCTTGGTCGGATGCATCTGCCGAGCGCGCGCCTCGGATCGTAGTTGCAGAAGGTTGACGCGAGCGGGGCAGCCGCGTAGTCTTGACTTGGCCCGGAAACACCGGCCACGAACCCTTCTCCTCGCGCCGACTTCCCCCTGACTAGCACTCCAGACAAGCCACGCATGGACCGTGTCGTCGCTTTCGGACCGCTCTGGCATCGCGTCTGGTCGCGGCGACGCGCCATCCTCGCCCTGGTGTTCCCCGCGACCGTCATCGTGGGGATCATCGCCTTCACTCTTCCCCCGTGGTACACGGCCAAGGCCGAGCTGCTTCCTCCCACCGAGGAGGAGAGCGGCGTCGGCTTCGCCACCCTGCTCCGTGGGGCGGGCCTGCCCGGGATCAACATCCCCGGCCAGTCGACCCCGGCCGACGTGTTCATGGTCGTACTGGGAAGCTGGCGCATCAACGAGCAGGTCGTCAACAAGTTCGGTCTGTTGAAGCTCTACAAGGCGAAGTACATGGTCGACGCCATCGACGAGCTCCGCCACCACGCCCGTTTCAAGCTGACCGAGGCGGGGACCATCCAGATCTCGGTCGAGGACAAGAGCCCCAAGCGAGCCGCCGACATGGCCAACGCGTACGTAGACTTCTTGGACAAGTTCAACCGCGAGGTGCGCATGACCAAGGGACGGCGCACCCGACTGTTCATCGAGGGGCGCCTGACGGACACCAAACAGGAGCTCGCGGCCGCGGAGCAGCGGCTCACCGACTACCAGGCCCGGCACAAGGCGGTCGTGCTCTCGCCCGAGGTGTCGTCGGCAGTGGAGCAGGCCGCCAGGCTCTATGCGCGGAGAACCGGGCTCCAGGTGAGACTCGGCGTGATCCGCAGCTACTCGCACGGGACCGAGGAGGAGAGCCAGCTGGGCGAGGAGCTGGCCCAGATCGACCGGCAATTGCGCGAGCTCCCCGAGACCGGCCTCGAGCTGGCGCGCCTGGTGCGCGACGTCAAGGCGCTCGAGCAGGTGCTGGCGATCCTCACCGCCCAGTACGAGGAGGCTCGCATCACGGAGGCGCGCGACGTCGTGACGGTCGAGGTCCTGGACGTGGCGAAGCCCCCCGAGAAGAAATCGCGCCCTCATCGCCTGACGATGACCGCAGCCGCGTTCCTTCTGAGCATGGCTATGGGCGCCGGCTACGCGATGCTCACCAAGGAGGAACAGGCCAGACCGGTGATGCGCGCGGTGGCCGCCGAGTGACCCGTGTCTGTTCGGGGCAGGCTCCGCTCCGGGTCGGTTCGGCGAAGCCTGGCCGCTGATCCTCAACGAAAGCGGATTCATGGTCCATCGGCCGTCTTGGTGTCGGCTGCTGCGTTCCACTCATCACGGAGTCCCCCCTGTCGTTCCCGGAGCGAACCAGCGGAATCTCACGAAACCCTCGCGGGTCATCGCGATCGAGCCACCCCATAGCAATGCGAGCAAGAAGACCGGGTTGACGACGTTGAGGGGAAAGTTCGACAGGGACAGGACAGCGAGCATTACCGTCCCGGCAGCGCTCGCCGCAAGCCACGCAGATTCCCAATAGTCCCTGGGGCGTTGCGCCTCGCGGACTCCCAATGTAACCGCGGTCCAGAGCATCCAGACAAAAACCGCCAGCCCAACGAGTCCTTGCTTGAGCCAGACGAGAAGAAAATTCTCGTGCACCCACGACTGTTCGTGGCGGAGTCCGAAAAGACTGCTTCCCAGGAACGTGTAGCCGAGCCCGTAGCCAAGCCAAGGGGAGTGGGAGATGAGCCCTACCACGGTCGAGTATTCGATCAGACGAGCTGCATTGGAGGCGGTTTCGTAGCTGTATTCGGTCCTGGTGATCGATACCAGGCGGCTCCCCGCAACCTGGAGGAATTGCGTACCAAGAAAGAAGCCCAACATCAGTACAAACACCGCCAACGTCCCAACGACCACGCTTGAGCGTCTCCAGCGGGCCACCGACCTGGGTCCAAACCCCGTGAAGACAAGGACAGAAAACGCCAGCCCCGCAAGACAGGCGAGCCAGAGCCCGCGTCCATAGGTAAGGAACTGATGAAGGAAAAGGGGTAACGAAAGTGCGATCCACCCCAGGGCGGTGACTGGAGTCCTCGACCGCAGGGAGAAATTGACGAGAAGCAATCCTACGATGCCGGGAACCGCGGCATCGTACACTCCGACTTTGTGCATGGGGGCAAACTTGTTGCTGCTCAAGGTCACGATGGCGTTTGCGAACCCCACCGCCAGTACTCCCACGACCGCCAGGCGGAGATCCCGCCGCGGCTCGAAGGCGTTCGCGACAACCAGCGCGCTTGCCAGCCCAAGCACCGGCATCAGGTCGAGGCCTATCCACTTCGGAGAGTATCCGCACAATAGACCGCGCAAGGCGTTCGCTATCGACAAGACCAGATACAGAAAGAGAGGCCAGGTAAGGTGGTTGCGCGAGATCGTGAGTGCTTGGCGGCGGATGGAGACCACGTAGCAGGCGAGCATCAGCAGAATAGCGCCCGTGAGCAGCCTGAGCTCGAACGTCAGCTGCCCAGCCGCACCGCGCACGAAGGACGCACCGCCCGTAACCAGAATGAACGCTACGAGGAAGTCGAACGGGCGTGCAACGTGCACAAGAAGTACAATCAGTAACCCGGTCGCGAGGGCCCAGTGGCCGACCAGGCCCGTGGCCAGGACTGCTGCAAGCATTGCCCACCAGCCCCAGGGGACCCAGGGCGACCTCTCGAGGCGCGAACTCATGAGGCGCGAGAGCCTCGGCGACGCGCCAGCGCGCTAGCGATGAAGCCGATAATGGTCGCAAGCGCTATGGACTCCGGTTGCCGATCGGGTCTCCGCGAGCATGCGCCGTGGGACGGAGCGGGACCTCGGAGAGCGGTGCGCTGCGGGCGCGAGAGACCGTGACCCGGCGAGAAAGCCCGAGAAGAGCTTGGCCCTGTTTCTGGGCCACACTCAGGCACCCTAGGTCGCCATTGCGCTGGCGTCAAGAGGGTCGCCGCCAGGCGACGGGTACTGCGGCGGACCGGACGGCCCGCGCGTCTTGCCGCCACTGGCCTTCCGAACCCCTTGATGCTTTCCCGGACGACCTACCCGATGTCGACCTCCGCCGCACCACGGATCCGGTATTCGGCTTCTGGGAAGGCTGCCGTTTTCTGCCGTTGCTAGGTGCTGAGCTCCAATTGCCGTGCCGGGAATGCCTGATTGTCTCGTTGACCTCGGTGAATGAGAGGGGCATCGTCCAGATGACCTCGCGGAGGAGCTCGGCCGCCATGCCGAGAAGAGGCTGGTACGCAGCGACGGTCAAGTTTCAAACAGTCGTGAACGTGCTCAAGGGCGAGACGACGCCCGAGCAAATGCCAAGCATAACGCCAGTGGGTCACA
>VAYX01000034.1 GCA_005885325.1 Actinomycetota bacterium | reverse complement strand
CTTCTGCACGGTCATTCCTCTCTGCTCAGCCGTTCCCTGGTCGTTCGGATGCACAGGCCCATGACGACCGTCAGGCCGCCGTCCTCGGCGATGCGCCGGGCCTCCTCGTTCACGATCCCCTCTTGGAGCCAGAGCACCTTCGCGCCGGCGCGCACGGCCTGTTCGGCAACGGGTGGCGTCGCCTCGGCCCGGCGGAAGACATCAACGACGTCGATCGCGACCTCCGTCGGCACGTCGAGGAGCGACGCGTACGCCGTCTCTCCCAACACCTCGGTCTCGTTCGGGTTCACCGGGACGATCCGATAGCCCCGACGCTGGAGGTACCGACTGACGCCGTAGGACTCGCGGTCCGGCTTCGATGAGAGCCCCACGACCGCGATGGTCTCGGCTTGGTCCAGGATCGACCGCATCCTCCCATCGCTCGGCGCGTAGGGTAGGAGCTCCGGCTCGCTCACGCCAGCTCCTTGCGAACGATCTCGATCAGGCTGTGCAGGATGAAGGCGGTCGCCCCCCAGATCGTGTTGTCCTGCATCTCGTAGGCGAACCCCCGGTAGACGTGGTCGCCCCGGGGAAACTCCATCTCGCGCTCGGCCTCGGCCAACCGGGCCAGCGGGTACTGCAGGACCTCGGCGATCTCTCCCGCATTCGGGGCGAACGTGGGGCGGGGGGGGAGCACGCCGACGAACGGGACGATCAGGATGCCTGAGACGAACGTGTGGACCGGGGGAAGGGCGCCGAGCACGTCGACCTCCGAAGGGGGCAGTCCCAGCTCCTCCTCCGTCTCCCGCAGCGCAGTGTCGCGTGGCGCCGCATCGCCCGCGTGGCTGAGCCCACCGGGAAAGGAGATCTCGCCCGCGTGGCGAGGAAGCTCGTCGGTTCGGCGGGTGAGCACCACCCAGGGGTCCTGGCCCTCGACGATCGGTACGAGCACGGCGGCGAGGTGCTCCTCCGGGCCTGGCTGGGACCGGGGGTCGGGATCGAGGCTGGCTGCGAGGAGCGACCGCAGGTGGTCCGTTCGCATGTCGACCTCATGGTAGAGGAGGCCGAGCAGAACGCCGGCCGGAAGTCCCAGCCCCGAGCACGTGACACTCCTGTCATGCGTTGATGCGGACGCCCTGGTCAGGATGCACGTGAGGAGTGAAGCTCGGTGACAGTTCTGTCATCTGCTTGATTCGGGCGCAGAGGCATCATTACGTAACCCTTGTCTGGTCCGATCCCTCGGGCCGGGCAGCCGGTGCGCGAGACGAGGAGGGGCAGATAGATGGAGTGGTCACCCGTATCCGTCCGTGGACAGGGACGCCTGTTCACGATCGGCGCCCTGATCGCCACCCTCATGCTCTTGGGGTCGGCGTGCTCGAAGTCCTCGAATACGCCCAGCAGTCCGATCTACAACGTGTTCGCCCAGAAGTTCCGGTTCCACGGGATGCCCGGGACGATCCCGTCGGGCAACTTGCAGATCAACTTCTCGAACAAGGAGTCGTTCCCCATCACGCACGAGATGATCGTGAAGGCGATGCCTTCGGGGAAGACGGCGCAGGACATCATCGACAGCGCGAAGGTCCCGGGATGCGAGGGCGGCGGCCCGTGCGAGACCCAGTACCTTGCCTTCGGTGAGATCGCCGGCGTGGACACGGGGGCGACCCTCTCGAACGTGTTCGACCTGTCCCCGGGGAAGTACTTCTTCGCCTGCTGGGAGACCGGCACCGTCAGCGGAGGAACGGGACCGCCGCACTTGTCGAAGGGCATGTTCTTCCAGTTCACCGTCACCTGAACGCGACGATGGGATCGAGCCCGCTGCCGGTGACACGGACGCGGATCGCTCGATTGGCGGCTGCGTCTGCCCTCCTGCTCCTCACGGGCTGCGCCAAGGAAGGGATCTCGCCCCAGGGCCAGGAAGTCCACCGGCTCTTCGTCATCATCATGATCCTGGCCGCGCCGGTCTTCCTCGGCGTCGAGGCCGTGCTGATCTGGTGCATCGTCCGGTACCGCAAACGCGACGACGACCCCGCGCCGCAGACGGTCGGCGGCAGCAGATCCCTCGTCGTCTTCTTCGCCATCCCGGCGGTGATCATCGCTGTCCTCTTCCCGTTCGGCGAGGCGACGCTCATGAACATCGAGCGGCGCGAGACCCCTCAGGTCCAGATCAAGGTCGAGGGGTTCCAGTGGGAGTGGACCTTCCTGTACCTGAACGAGGGGTTGTTCGTGGCCGGGAAGACGCTGGTACGTCCGGCCGTCATGGTCCTTCCCGTCGACGAGCCGGTGCAGATCCAGCTGGTGTCGAGGGACGTCATCCACTCGTTCTTCGTGCCGGATCTGCTGTTCAAGCGCGATGCGATCCCCGGGCGGACGACCACGTTCACGTTCACCCCCACCCAGCTCGGCACGTTCCACGGGCAGTGCGCGGAGTTCTGCGGCCTGTGGCACTCGAGGATGACGTTCGACGTGAAGGTCGTTGCGCCGCTCGACTATCAGGCCTGGATCAAACAGCAGCGGAAGAAGGCCCAGGGCATCACCTGCGAACCGCAGGGAACGACGCTATCGCTCATCGCACACAACATCTCGTGGAACCAGTTCTGTCTCGCCGTCCCTGCGAACACCCCTTTCACCGTCGACATCACGAACCAGGATGTCGGGATCCAGCACAACTTCTCGATCTACGACAGCTTCTTCGAGAAGAAGAAGTACTTCACGTCCCCGAGGATCACGGGGCCGGACAGCGAGACCCTGAACGCGAACCCGCTGCCGCCGGGTCACTACTACTTCCAGTGCGAC
Source organism: Actinomycetota bacterium (assembly GCA_005885325.1). GTDB lineage: Bacteria > Actinomycetota > UBA4738 > UBA4738 > HRBIN12 > AC-69. Next base: position 16,944 of record VAYX01000034.1, on the reverse strand, counting down.
GTCCACGGCCCTGCCATGTCCGGGGCCTTCATCGTCAAGTAACGATGACCGTAGGAGGAGCGTGATGGCGGTAACCCAGGCCCCGACGAGGGAGCTGACGCCCGAACCGAGGGGCCGGCTCCTGGTCTGGTTGACCACCACCGATCACAAGAAGATCGGGATCCTCTACCTGGTCAACTCCTTCTCGTTCTTCACCGTGGGCGGGATCTTCGCCCTTCTCATGCGGACCGAGCTGGCCCGCCCCGGGCAGCAGCTCATCGGCGCGCACGCGTACAACGAGCTGTTCACGATCCACGGGACGCTGATGATCTTCCTGGTCATCTTCCCCATCCTGGCCGGACTGGGGAACTACTTCGTGCCGCTCCAGATCGGGGCGCTCGACATGGCGTTCCCGCGGATCAACGCGCTGTCCTTCTGGCTACTGCCGGTGGGTGGCCTCACCATCCTGTCCGGCTTCCTTGCCAAGGGCGGGGCCGCCGCCTGCGGCTGGACGTGCTACGCGCCGCTGAACGAGCAGCTCGGCACGGGCGTGGACCTCTGGCTCGCGGGCCTGATCCTGGTGGGGACGGCATCCATCCTGGGGGCGATCAACTTCATCGTGACCATCCTTCGGATGCGGGCCCCCGGCATGACGATGATGCGCCTGCCGGTCTTCGTCTGGGGCATCCTAGCCACCTCGCTCCTGGTCATCCTGGCCACGCCGGTGTTCACAGCCGGGCTGATCATGCTCTTCGCGGACCGGAGGCTGGGCACCTCGTTCTTCGACCCAGCGCACGGCGGCGTAGCGCTCCTATGGCAGAACGTCTTCTGGTTCTTCGGCCACCCCGAGGTCTACATGCTGATCCTGGGGGCCTGGGGCGTCGTCACCGAGATCCTCTCGGTGTTCTCGGGCAGGCCGATCTTCAGCTACCGGGGCGTGGTCCTGTCGTTCCTGATGATCACGGCGCTCTCGTTCACGGTCTGGGCGCACCACATGTTCGCCACCGGGGCGGTCGAGCTCCCGTTCTTCAGCATCACCACGGAGCTGATCTCGATCCCCACCGGCGTGTTGTTCTTCGTCTGGCTGGGCACCCTGTGGAAGGGCAAGCTCCGCTTCGAGGTGCCCATGCTCTTCGCGCTGGGATTCATCGCGCTGTTCCTGATCGGGGGGATCGACGGGGTGTGGGCGGCCTCTCCGGCGATGGACTTCGCCATCCACGACACCTACTGGGTGGTGGCGCACCTGCACTACGTGCTGTTCGGGGGCACGCTCTTCGGGATCATGGCGGGGATGTACTACTGGTTCCCGAAGATGTCCGGCAGGATGCTCTCCCGGAAGCTGGGCCAGTGGCACTTCTGGTTGCAGTTCATCGGGTTCAACGTGACGTTCTTCCCCATGCACATCCTCGGCCTGCGGGGCATGCCCCGGCGGATCGCCGATTACGCGCCCGATCGGGGATGGAGCTTCCTGAACCTCGTATCGACGATCGGCGCCTTTCTCATCGCCATCTCGCTGCTGATCTTCTTCGCCAACGTCCTCACGACGCTCCGCAAGCCCAGGTCGGCCCCGGCCGACCCATGGCGGGCCAATACGCTCGAGTGGGCGACCTCGTCGCCACCGCCACCCCATAACTTCGACGCCCTGCCGGCCATCCACTCCGGGCGGCCGGTGTACGACGCACGGGTCGCTGAAGCGGGGCCGACGGATCGGGGGTCGAGATGAGCACGGCCGAGATCACCGACGAGCGGGTGGCCCGCGCCACCAGCGGGCCCATCCTGGGCATGGTCCTGTTCGTCGCGTCCGAGGCCATGTTCTTCGCCACTTTCTTCGGCGCCTACTTCACGATCCGGGCAGCCAGCCCGGCATGGCCTCCCAAGGGGATCCCCCACCTCGAGATCGGGATCGCGACGGTCCTCACGGTCATCCTGGTGAGCAGCAGCTTCGTCCTCCAGCAGGGCGTCCGGGCCATCCGGAGGGGCGACGGGAGGGGCCTCCAGGCCTGGCTGGCGGGGACCCTGGGGCTCGGGATCTCGTTCCTCGCGCTCCAGCTGTACGACTACTCGCAGCTGGGGTTCGGCCTGAAGGACGGCATCTTCGGCACGCTCTTCTACGTCATGACGAGTCTCCACATGGCCCACGTGTTCGGCGGCGTCGTCTTCCTGGGGCTGGTGTTCACGCAGGCTCGCACGGGCCAGCTGTCCCGGTCCCGGCACGAATCGCTCGAGGCCGGGGCCATCTACTGGCACTTCGTCGACGTGGTCTGGGTGGGGCTGTACACGGTCTTCTACTTACTCACCCCAAGGTGACGAGGGAGCGACGGGTCCATGACGCATGTGGCTTCGCGGGCTGAGAGCGACCCATGATCACGGCGTCGCGGGTGTGGTTCGCGCTGGCGGCCTTCCTGGTCGTGACGGGAGCGATCTATGGCATCACCAGCCACGAGCTCGCCGGCGCGCCGCTGCTGCTGGTGGGTTCCATAACCTTCTTCTACCTGGGGATGGTGGCCAGGGGACAGGTCCGTGACGCCACCCGGCCGGAGCCCGCCGGACAGGGGCCGGGTGAGGTGTCGGAGGCCGAGACCGTCGTCGCTCCGACCATCTGGCCCTTCGGGTTCTCGATCGCGGCCGTGATGTTGGCCCTCGGGCTCGTGATCAGCCGGTGGCTCCTCGCCGCGGGGGCGGCGCTCTTCCTGCTCGCCGCGGTGGGCTGGTTCAGGGACATCGCCCGGCAGCACCGGCACGTCGAGGAGCCCTGAGCGAGGGATCGGCCGGCCTCAGCCTCGGATCAGCAGCACGACCGCAACCACGACCAGTGTGAGCAGCACCGACAGGAACACGGTGGCGTGATACTGGGTGGGGCTGGGACTGGGGAGATCGGCGGGATTGCACTGCCGGCATACCGAACGACCCCAGGGGACCCGAACCCCGCACCGCACGCACCGGTCGTACAGCCCGGTCATGCCATCCACCTCCCACGGCTCGGTCCCATGGCCGCCCTCCCACCCATCTTCACACGTTGACGCTTGTTCCGGGCTCCTGCCGCCTCCCGGCCCGAGCGGCTCGCTCGTCGGCCCGGTCGGCTGCGCGTTCCTCGCGGCGCATCCAGTCGAGCAACACGAACGCGAGCGCCGGCACCACCACGAACATCCCCCCCTCCCACATGAGCGCTCCGGCCAGGTGCTGATCGGCCAGCGCGGAGGTGATCGTCGCGCCGGGGACGGTGGCGTAGTACGTGTAGAGGAGGTGATCCGAGCTGTAGATGGCGAGACCGAGGAACGCCATCGGCGGCATGGCCAGGAACAGGTACAGGATGCGCGCGGGGTGCGAGATCCGTGCGGGGATGGGGTCCAGGCCAACTACCGGCCACCAGAAGAGGACCGCCGACCCCAGGTACGCCAGGTGCTCCAAGGCATGGAGGCCGCGGTTCTGGATGGCGGCTTCGTACAGGCTCGTCAGGTGGGTGGCCCACAGGACGACGAAGAGCACCGACCATGTCACCAGCGGATTGGCGGCGATCCGGACCATACGGCTGTTCAGGACGGGAAGAAGGATCCTGGTTCGGGTCTTGGGCGACGACGCGCGAAGGGTGAGGGTCACGGGAGCGCCCAGCACGACGAGCGGTGCCGCGATCATCGTCAGCAGCATGTGCTGGAACATGTGCACGGACAACAACGCGCTCGCCCCGGCATCGACGGGGCCATCCAGCGCGAGGAACACGACGACCAGCCCGGCCAGGAAGCACCGTTCGCGGGAGCGTGGGAGCTCCGCCCCGATCCGGTTCAGCCGGCGAGTGGCTTCCACATAGACGAGCCCGATCCCGAAGAGCCCCACGACGACCAGCGGATCCAACCGCCAGCTGGTCATCCACGCGTCCACGGCCGGTTCCTCGTCACCCGCCCCGACCGGATTCGCCGGAGGCAGCCGGCTCCCGCTCTCGGGAGAGCTGGTCGGCGGGGGGCAGCTGGGATCGCCTGGCCGGTAGGAGGATCTCGAACACGCTTCCCTCGCCGGGCACGCTGCGAACCGCGACCGACCCGCCGTGCGCCTCCGCGATGGCCCTGACGATCGACAGGCCGAGCCCGAAGCCGCCGGCGTTCCTGCTTCGCCCTGGATCCGCCCTGGCGAACCGGTGGAAGATCCGGTCGAGGTTCGCGCGGGAGATCCCGGTTCCTGAATCCCGAACGGAGATCACCGCAGTCGTGGCGCTCCGTCGCACGGACATCTCGATCGAGTCCTCGGGGCGCGTGTGGTTCACGGCGTTCTCGATGAGGGCATCGAGCGCCACGGCCAAGCGGTCCGGGTCGGCCTCGGCTTGAACCTCATCGAGGTCACCCAGGAGCCATCGCCGTGGCGTCGCCGCCCACCGGTGGTACGCATCCAGCACGATCCCGCCGACGTCGACCGGCAACCGATGGAGGAAGTCCGGATCCTCTTGCCCGGCCAACAGGAGCAGGCGGTCGGCCAGCCGCCGGAGTCGCTCGAGCTCGTCCTCGATGACGCGGGCATCGTCCGCGACCATCGGATCCCTGGCGGCGCGTTCGATGAGCTCGGCATGGCCGAGCGCAACCGTGATCGGCGTGCGGAGCTCGTGGGAGGCGTCCTGGACGAACCGCCGCTCCCGCTCCAGGAGCCGGAGGTTCTCGCCCGACACCCGCTCGATCTCCTCCATGGCGGTGAGGCGGCGTCGCGCGTGCCACACCATCGCCAGGAACATCGCCGCCATCAAGGGGACCTCGGTGAGCTCGCCCCAGGGCTGGGCCCCCCGCGTGATGTCGATCAAGATGAACGTGCCGGTCGTGGCCATGACCGCCCCCAGCACCCACATCGTGGGCCGCGTCCGCCACACGCGGAACCCGTACAGCAGCGTGAGGCTGACCCAGATGAAGTGGAACGGGACGGTCTCCCACGTGGCGATGTACGCCATGGCCGCCAGGTTGGCAAGGGCGAACGCGACCCACGCGATGTCCAGCCAGCCCTCGCGCTTCGGCCACTCCCACCGGTCAAGCCGCATCGACTCGGTACCCCTCCCCACGCACGGTCGTGATGAGATCGGAACCGAGCTTGGCCCGGAGTCGACGAACGTAGACGTCGACGACGTTCGACCGGGGATCGAACTGATATCCCCAGACGGAAGAGAGCAGGCGCTCCTTCGAAACGGTGCGTCCGGCGTTTCGGAGGAGCTCCTGGAGCAGGAGGAACTCTCGATCGGCCAGCGGCACGGGCCCCGACCCCATGTCCGCCTCCCTGCGTACCAGGTCGAGGATCAGGTCGCCCCTACGGATGGTGGTGGAGCCGTGGCGGGCCACGCCCCGAAGGCGGGCCCGCACCCTGGCCAGCAGCTCCTCGAGGGAGAACGGCTTGGCCAGATAGTCCTCGGCGCCCAGCTCCAGGAGCGCAACCTTGGTGCCCGTGTCGGAGAGGGCCGAGAGGATGAGCACCGATTGGGACGGCTTGCGGGCGAGCAGCTTTCGAAGGATCCCGGCGCCGTCGAGCCCGGGCATGACCAGATCGAGGATCACCAGGTCGTAGGGCTGGGAGACGGCCATCTGGAGGCCCTCCTCCCCGCGGGAGGCCACATCGACCGAGAACCCCTCGGCATGCAACCCACGGCGCACGAAGTCCAGGATCCTGGGCTCGTCGTCCACGAGAAGGATGCGACCGACCGATCCGTTCTGGAGCGCATTCCCGATCACCGACGAACCCATCGCTCCCTCCGACCGTACCCTAGCGAGGATCGGTGTTTACCGCGAGTTGACGCGATTCGACCGCTTGCGGGTGATTGAATCCACGGGATGGAGCGGTTCGACGTCTTCGTGATCGGCGGCGGCGCGACGGGCTCGGAGATCGCCTTCCGGCTGGGACGCCACGGGGGGATGGCGGTCGGCCTGGCCGAGCGGGACAAGCTGGGGGGCGAATGCAACCTCTACGGCTGCGTTCCGACCAAGGTCATGCTCCGAAGCGCCAAGATCGCCGCGCTGGCCCGAGACGCGGACCGGTTCGGGGTGCGGGTCCCGGCCGTGGACGTGGACTTCCTCGCCGTTCGGGACCGGGCCCGGCACATCATCGAGGCGCAATCGGGCGGCGGGGCCAAGCCCTTCGAGCGGGTCGGGGTCCGGGTCCTCATGGAGGAGGCTCGCCTGGTGGGCCCGAACCGGATCGAGATGGCGGATGGCACCGGGGTCGAGGCGGAACGGATCGTCCTGGCCACCGGCAGCGAGTCCGTGACGCCACCGATCGAGGGCATCGAGGAGGGCCCCTACTGGACCAACAAGGAGGCCATCTGGAAGCCCGAGTCGGTCCCCCCGTCGATCACCATCCTGGGGACCGGGGCCATCGGGATCGAGTTCGCCCAGATCTACGCCCGGTTCGGCTCGCGCGTCACCGCGATCGAGGTCCTTCCGCGGATCCTCCCCAACGAGGACGAGGATGCGGCGGCGGCCCTCGTCCCCGCGTTCGAGGAGGAGGGCATCCGCTTGATGCCCGGGACGACCTGTGACCGCGCCGAGTACCACGGACGGAGGTGGCGGCTGCATCTGTCGAACGGGGAGGTCATCGAGAGCGCCGAGCTGCTCGTGGCTGCGGGCCGGCGCGCGCGGTTCGAGCCGCACGACCTCGACGCTGCCGGGGTGCAGCTCCATGACGATGGCAAGCCGGTGCTCACCGACACCCTGCGCACCACGAACGATCACGTCTGGGCGGCCGGCGACGCCACGGGCGAGCTCCTGTTCACCCACGTGGGGACGTACGAGGCGGACCTGGTCGCCGACGACATCCTGGGCAAGCCGCGGCCTCGCGACTACCGGATCGTGCCCCGGGTGACGTTCTGCGACCCGGAGGTGGCGAGCGTTGGCCTCACCGAGCGGCAGGCCCGCGAGGCCGGGAACGACGTGCGCATCGCCAAGGTCGCGATGGAGGACAGCGAGCGGGCGACGATCGAGGGCCGGACCCACGGCCTGGTCAAGCTGGTCGCCGACGCGCGGACCGGCGAGGTCCTCGGGGGGCACGTGGTGGGCGAGGAGGCCGGCGCCATGATCCATGAGGTGGTGGCGGTGATGGCCTCCCGGACCCCGGCCCACGTCGTCGGTGACGCCATCCACGCGTACCCCACGTTCGCCGAGGCGCTCAAGACGGCGTTCCAGAAGCTGGCGGAGGACTAGCCAGGGTGGCCGGGGTATCCTGGAAGCGCCATGGACAGCGACACCGCGACCGTCCTCACCGTCACGGCCAAGGCCGCGGGCAAGATCCGAGCCCTGGCGGACCGTGAGGAGCGGCACGCGCCCATCCTGCGGGTCCGGGTGGTGGCCGGGGGGTGCTCCGGCTTCTCCTACGAGCTGTCCTTCGCCGATGCCGTGGCCCCGGGCGACCACGTCATCGAGGTGGACGGGGTGCGGGTCCTGGTCGACCAGACGAGCGCGCCGATCGTCGAGGGTTCCACCCTGGAGTTCGACGACGCCATGCTCGGCGGTGGGCTGAAGATGCTGAACCCTCGGGCTACGCACGAGTGCGCCTGCGGCCAGTCCTTCGCCATCTAGGGCCGCTCAGGCGGCCCGAAGCGTCCCGGTCATCGTCGCGTGGAACCTGCAGTGGAACCCCGCGGTCCCCGATGCCGGGAAGGGCACGGTGACCTGGACGGTCTGACCGGGCGGCACGTCCCTGGAGACGCCGCCGTCGTTCAGCGTGAAACTGTGGGTCACCGAGTCCTGGTTCGTGATCGTGACCGTGGACTGCTGTCCGCCAGGCGCCGAGAGCGTGTTCGGCCGGAACGCGAAGTCCTTGATCGTGAGGGTCACGCCACTTGGCCCACCGCCACCCCCACCTCCTCCTCCGCCTCCGCCGTCGGAGCCGGATCCCCCGCACGCTCCCATCGGGAGCACGATCGACAAGGCCAGTCCGGCCAACCGCACGCCGCCGCCGATCGTGTTCTTCAACGGTTCACTCTCCGATCCCGCCCGCCAGTCCGGCCAGCCTAGCGATTCGGGGGTTCGGGGACGCGCCCGGTCAGGCGACCTCCAGGGCTCCCACCATCCCCAAGGTCTGGTGGTACTTGCAGAAGAACACCAACGTCCCCGATTGCGGGAACGTCACGGTCACCTCGGCCTTCGTCCCGGACTCGACGTCCTGGCTGATGCCCTGATCCGTGATGCTGAAGTTGTGCAGCGCGCTCCCCTCGTTGGACAGCTCGAGGGTGAGCTTCTCGCCCGCCGTCCCCTTCAGGATCGTTGGGTTGAAGTAGTAGTTGTCCTGCTCGAGCTCGGCGCTCGCCTCTCCCGACACGTCCTTGGTCCCATGGTCGTTGGCCTTCTGTCCGGCGATCGTGGTGGTCCCACCACCGCTCTCGTTCCCGTTCTTCTTGCTGCAGGCCGTGGTCACCAACGCGAGCACCAGCACCACGGCGAGCGAGCTCAGGACACGCGTCCGCATACTCCCTCCTCGTCTGAACGGTCAACCTCCGTACTACGGACGAGTGGGTGGATGGGCTTTCCGGCCAACGCAGAAGCCCGCGCTATGCTTCGGGTCGTGCCTGCGGAAGACCGGACCCAGTGGTACGACCTGTATCACGAGGTCGTCCTCACCGGGCTGTGCACCGGATGTACCGCCTGCATCGTGGCCTGCCCCTTCCATGTCCTGGGATACGAGGACTACCAACCGGTGCAGCTCCAGGAGGACGGGCTCGACCAGTGCGCGCACGGGGACAGGGGCTGCTCGCTCTGCACCCTGGCCTGCCCCCGGTTCCGAGACTGGGAGTCCGATATCGACCAGCTGCTGTTCGGCCAGACCAGGAAGCCGGAGGAGGTCATCGGCCAGTACCGCGACATCGTCCTGGCCAGGGCGAAGGATCCCGAAGCCCTGATGCAGGGGCAGGACGGCGGCGTGGTCTCGGCCCTCCTCATCTGGGGCCTGGAGAACGGAGAGATCGACGGGGTCTGCACCTCGAAGCTGTCGGACGAGCGCGCGTGGGACGCCGAACCCACGGTGGTCACCGACCGGGACGGTGTGCTGGCCACGGCGGGCTCGCGCTACACCTATTCCGCGAACCCGCTGGCCATGCTGAAGGCGGCCCAGATGGGGCTGTCCAAGGTGGCCCTGGTGGGAATGTCGTGCCAGGCCAGCGTCACGGGGGCGATGGCGTCGAGGCGCGTGAACAAGTGGGCGAAGAAGATCAACTGGACGTTCGGCCTCCTGTGCTCGAAGAGCTTCACCTACGAGGGCCTGATGGTCGAGATCGCCCAGCAGGAGCTGGGCCTGAAGCTGAAGGACATCGTCCGGGTGAACGTCAAGGGGAAGCTGCTCTTCTACACCAAGGACGGCGAGGAGATCACCTACTCGCTCAAGAAGTCACACCGGTTCACCCGGCCGGGTTGCCTGCTGTGCCCCGACTTCGCCGCAGAGCACGCTGACATCTCTTTCGGCGGCCTGGGCCAGAGCGATGGGTGGACCCTCACGGTCATCCGCACCGAGAAGGGCCAGGACATCTGGAACCGGGCGGTCGCGGAGGACATCGTGACGTGGCGGCCGGGATCGGAGGATCCCGGGGCCATCGAGCTCATGGCCAAGCTCGCGGCCAAGTCCAGGGAGCGGTGGCCCACGGAGCAGCTACCGGAGACGGACCGATTGCCCGGCGTTCTCCCGCCGGGGAACGGAGAAGTCGGCGCGAAGGCCTGAGCGGCTCGAAACCTGAGTTCGCTCGGACCGGTCAGCCCGCGGCGGGCCAGGCCGCCACGACCGGATGATCGACGTCCTTCGGACCGACCTGCGCGGCGCCCCCCGGTGAGCCCAGCCCGGTGACCGAGTCGGAGAACCACTCCGCGTTGATCGGCGTGAACTGCTTCCACTCGGCCGGCACGTCGTCCTCGTAGAAGATCGCCGTGACGGGGCACACGGGCTCGCAGGCGCCGCAGTCGACGCACTCGTCTGGGTGGATGTACAGCATGCGGGGGCCCTCGTAGATGCAGTCCACGGGGCACTCGTCGACGCAGCCCTTGTCCTTCACGTCGATGCAGGGCTCACAGATCGTGTAGGTCACGGCTTTTCCCCCTTTTCGACGGTGCTCACCTTGTAAATATACGACCCGGCCGGCCCGCTGCAAGCGAGGATCCCGGACGGGGCCGGGCATTGTCATGTAGGACTGACAAGATCGGTCTGGCGCCCGGGATGGGCAGGGTGTTAGGGTTCGCCCCGAATAGGGAGGTTCTGTGCGGACTGTCTTCCCCAGCGACATAGTGGTCGGCACGTCCCCACCCGAGGAGCGGATCCAGCCGCTGTTGTGCCTGCTCAATGGGTTCCGGCTTGTCGGGCCCGACGGCAGCGTGCCCCTGACACAGAGCGCCCAGCGCCTCCTGGCCTTCCTGGCCCTCCGAGGCCATGAGATCCATCGGTCGAAGCTCGCGGGTGTCCTGTGGCCGGACGCCTCCGAGAGCCGGTCCCGAGGGAGCCTCCGGTCGACCCTGTGGCGCCTTCCCGATCCAGGCAAGGAGGCCGTCGAAGCCCTCGGTGAGACGCTCAAGCTGGCGGGCCGCGTCTCGGTCGACTTCAGCGAGGCCCGGCAGGTCGCCTCGAGAGTCATCGATCCGTCGATCCGGCTCCCCAAGGAGGAACCCATCGACCACATGGTCGAAGTGCTCTCCGCCGAACTGCTGCCCGACTGGTACGAGGACTGGGTGCTCATCGAGGCCGAGCGGTGGCGGCAGCTCCGGCTGCACGCGCTCGAGGTGCTGGCCGAACGGCTCATGGCCCACGAGCGGTACGCGGAAGCCATGCTCGCGGCCCTCGCCGCGGTGGACGGGGAACCATTGCGGGAAAGTGGCCACGCCATCCTCATGCGGATCCATATCGCGGAGGACAACCGCTCCGAGGCCATCGCGGAGTTCGACCGCTACCGCCGACTCCTGGATGGCGAGCTCGGAGTGGAGCCGACCGATCGGCTCGGGTGGCTGCTGCGCGATTTCCTCCCTGGGCAACGACTGGGACTCTCCACCACGTAAGGCCCCTGTCACGTAACGGTCCTGCGACGGCTGCTCTCTATGGTGGCGGGCGTGTCGCGCCGAATGAGTGCCACCGGGCTGCTGGTCGTCAGGGTGTGGCGGGAAGAGGGGTCGGGCAGTCCGCTCAGGGCCCAGGTCCGATACGTGGCTGAGGTCTCGTCCGGCGTCGAGGTCACCAAGACCTTCACCGACACCGACGCCGCCCTGGAAGTGGTCCGAACCTGGCTCACGGAGCTCGCCGCCGGGCCCTGAAGCGCGCGGGCCAAGCTCGGGACCCCTCCGCCTAGCCCCTGTGACGCTTCCGTGACGAGGGACTGGCAATCTGGTCCGGACGAGAACGCATGACGCGTTCGCTCGTTGAAATAGGTGGGGATAGGGGGCCGAGGGGGCTGCGATGAGGATCCTGATTATCGACGATCACGCGCTGGTACGGCGCGGCATGGCGCTCCTTGTCCTGGAGTCCTTTCCCGAGGCCGAGGTCCTGGAAGCCCCCCCTGGGCGGGATGCCCTGCTCGTCATGGAGACGACGTCGGTGGACGCGGCGCTGTTCGACGTCCGGATGCCCACCGCCGACGGCCTGGAACTCCTCCACGATCTCCAGTCGAGGTGGCCGACGGTGCCGCTCATCGTCATCGCCACGTTCGATGCGGGATACGCGCGCCGGGTGTTGGCCGAGGGCGCCGCGGGCTACCTCCTGGAGGACGCCACCCCGGGCGATCTGACGCAGGCCATCCAGGTCGCGATCTCGAGCACCAACGGCCTCTCTTCGAGGGTGGTCCGCAACCTGTTCTCGAGCGTGGTGCCCGGTGAGGACGGGCAGAATGGGGGTCCCCGCCGCTCCGGAGGGAGCCTCACCCGGCGTGAGACGGGCATCCTCGCCCTCCTGGCGGAAGGGAGGAGCAATCGCGACATCTCCCGCGAGCTGTTCCTTTCCGAGAAGACGGTGAAGGCCCATCTGGCCGCGATCTTCCGAAAGCTCGGCTTGAACAACCGGACCCAAGCGGCGATGGCCGCGGTGTCGATGGGGATCTGCCAGGCTGCACGCCCGATAGCGACGGAAACCCGGCCTCACCCGGTCGTCGTCGGCGGCGAGGAGCCAAACGGGTTCAGGCTGGGGCCCCGACCGGTTGCGTCCCACGGCTCCACAGCCGGGTGAGGCGCGAGGGCGAAGAGCGTCCCGAGGATCGAGGACCGCGGATCCCTGAGCGGCACCGGGTACACGACTGGGAGGTCGGCGCCCGCCTCTCGATAGGCCTTGAGGGCCGCGATGGCCTGGGGGGTGTCGCCGAGGACACACACCGCCCGGACGAGCTCCTCGGGCACCCGGTCGATGTCCGCCGCCGCGAAGGCCTCGGCCGCCCTCCGCGATTCATCTCCTAGACCCATCGCCTCGAACTGGCGCCGGTACGCGGGGTGGGAGGCGTACTGCCCCGCAGCGGCACGCAGGGCCGCGAGCGTGGGCTCCGGCTCCTGCCCCACGCATGCCCGGACGTAGACACCGACGGTCACCGCGGCCGGGTCTCGGCCGGCGGCCTCAGCGCCTTCGTGGACCCGCTCGCGGGCGAACGCCACACGCTCGGGGGAACACCAGTTCAGCAGCACCCCGTCGGCGATCTCCCCGGCAAGCCGCATGGCCTTCGGGTTCAGGGCAGCGAGCCAGATCGGTATGGGAGTCGATGGAGGATCGATGGACAACGTGAACCGGGTCCCGTCCGGCATCTCGATGGGCTCCCCTGCGAGCGCGCCCCTCGCCAGGTCCACGAACGTCCGGAGGCGGCTGAGGGCCCCGGGCCCGGTCGGACCCGTGCCGAGGCCGAGGACCAGGCGCCCGCCGGAGATCTGGTCGACCGTGGCGGCGGCCATGACGGTCGTCGGCAGAGGGCGGGCCACGATCGTGACGACCCCGGTCCCCAGGCGAAGCACCTCCGTGTGCCTCGCCAACGCGGCCAATGTCGAGAAGGCCTCTCGACCGGTGCTCTCCGGAAGGAACAGGGCCTTGTAGCCGGTCTGCTCGGCCGTCTGGACGATCTCGACCATGTCGCGCCATGGCACCGGATCCCGGATCGCCAGCGCCGTTGCGGGGCCTGTTCCAGGTCGGTGATCGGCCATCGGGGAGCTATCGCCCACGCTGGCGGCGGCCACCTCGGATCCAGACGAACGGGAGGAGCAGGAAGGCCACCCCGAACAGCCTGGGCGCGACCACTAGCCCGAGGAACGCGAGCCCGGCGCACGCGACAACCCACGGGAGCGGATTCCCCCACCACGGCCGGACGCGCCGTTCGGGCTCCATCCCCTCATCCGGGACGTCGATCCCGTGGCGGGCCGACATCGCCAGGAACACCGCGAGGCCGCCGGCCAGGAAGGCGAACGGCACCAGGATGAGCAGGAGGGTGTTCCCGTTCACGGTTCCAGGGTAACCCGCTCCCCGCGCTAGGTTCCGTTCGTTACAACGGGACGTGCGAGAGGACCATGATCCGGGGCTCGGTCATCTCCTCCATGGCGAACCGGAGCCCTTCCCGGCCGAACCCCGAGTCCTTCGACCCCCCGTACGGCATCTGGTCCGCGCGGAACGCCGACTGGTCGTTCACGATGACCCCGCCCACCTCGATCTCCCGGTGGGCCTGGAACGCCCGGTCGATGTCCCGGGTGAACACCCCGGCTTGAAGCCCGTATCGCGAGTTGTTGACCTCGGCGATGGCCTCCTCGAAGGTCTGGTACGAGCTCACCGTCGTGACCGGCCCGAAGATCTCCTCGCACCGAACCTTCATCTCGGGGCTGGTCCTGGCCAGGACCGTCGGCGCGTAGAAGGGGTCGTCCCGGCGGCCGCCGGTCAGGACCTCGGCGCCCTGGGCCACGGCCTCGTCGACCCAGGTCGCGATGCGCTCGAGCGACCCGGCGTCGATGAGCGGCCCCACATCCACGGTCGGGTCCATCGGATCGCCGTACTTCAGGCTCTCGACCTGCTTCACCAGGCGAGCGGTGAAGTCGTCGTAGACCTCCGATTGCACCAGCACGCGCTGCACGCTGATGCAGCTCTGGCCGGCCTGGTAGTAGCCGCCGAACGCGATGCGCTGCGCAGCGAGATCGAGGTCGGCGTCGGAGTGGACGATGACCCCGGCGTTGCCGCCCAGCTCGAGCGTCACTCGCTTCTTGGGGTCAAGGCCCTTCAGGTACCAGCCGACCTCCGACGACCCGGTGAACGAGATCTTGCGATACCGGGCGTCGCGAGCCATCCCGTCGGCGACGCTCGACGACACCGGCAGCACCTGGTACATCCCCTTGGGCAGGTCGGTCTCGGCGAACAGCTCGGCCAGGCGGATGGCCCCGAGCGGCGTGGCCGCGGCCGGTTTGACCACGATCGGTGCCCCCACCGCCAGGGCCGGAGCCACCTTGTGGGCGACCAGGTTGAGGGGGAAGTTGAACGGTGAGATCCCCAGGACCGGCCCGAACGGGAACCTGCGGATGATGCCGAGGCGTGAGCCGAGCGACGCCTCGGTGTCCAGTCGCATCACCTCGTCCGCTCCGTGGCGAAGCACCTCGGAGGCCCACCGGAAGGTCGACACCGCCCTGGTGGCCTCCACCTTCGCCCACTTCAGCGGCTTGCCGCCCTCCCGGGCGATCAGCGCAGCGTTGTCGTCGATGCTCTGGGCCAGGCCCCGGGAGATGTGGTCGAGGGCATCGGCCCGCGCGTGCACCGGGAGGAACCGGCTCTCCCCGAACGTCTCGTCGGCGACCCTCGCCGCCTCCTCGACGTCGGCCTCGGTCGGCACGCCGACCTCGGCCACCACGGTCCCGTCGTACGGGCTCTTGACCTGGAGGAGCCCCTTGCCCGTCCGCCACTCCCCGTTTACGAGGAACGTCCTGGTCTGCATCGGTCTCACCTCTGTCCTTCGGGGGGCTACGCTTGAGCCCCCCGAACCCCCGCTAGTCGATCGCCGCCATCACGTGCTTGATCTGGGAGTAGTCCTCGAGCGAGTACATCGACATGTCCTTGCCGTACCCGCTCTGCTTGTAGCCCCCGTGCGGCATCTCCGACGTCAGCCCGAAGTGCGTGTTGATCCACACCGCGCCGAACTGGAGCTTGCGGGCCGCGTTCAATGCTCGGCCGATGTCGCGGGTCCACACCGACGATGCGAGACCGTACACGACGTCGTTCGCCCACGCGATGGCCTGGTCGTCGTCTTTGAACCGCTGGATCGTGACCACCGGCCCGAACACCTCGCGCTGGATGATCTCGTCCTTCTGGTCGACGTCGGCCACGATCGTGGGCTTGTAGAAGTAGCCCGCGCCGGCCATGGCCTCGCCGCCCGTGTGCACGTTCGCCCCCTTCTCCCGGGCCCGGTCGACGAAGCCCGCGACGCTCTGGCGCTGCGAGTCGGAGACGAGCGGCCCCATCTCGGTCTCCTCCTTCTGCGTGTCGCCCACCACGAGCGACTCGACCGCGGGGACGAGCTCGGAGAGCACGGAGTCGTAGACCTTCGGTCCGGCCACGATGCGGGTGGCCGCGGTGCAGTCCTGTCCGGAGTTCGTGTACCCGGCGAACTTCAGCATCTCGACCAGCTTGGAGACGTCGGCGTCGTCGAAGACCACGACCGGGGCCTTGCCGCCGAGCTCCAGGTGAACCCGCTTGACCGTGTCGGCGGCTTCCTTCGCCACGAGCTTGCCGGTGGCGGTGTCGCCGGTGATCGAGACGAGCGAAACGTCCGGATGGCGGCACAGGGCGGCGCCCACGACCGAGCCGCGGCCGGTGACGACGCTGATCACGCCGGGCGGGAAGATGTCGGCCGACAGCTCGGCCAGCCGAAGGGTCGTCTGGGGCGTGAGCTCCGCCGGCTTGAGGATCGACACGTTCCCGGCCGCGAGCGCCGGGGCCACCTTCCAGATGGCCATCATCAAGGGGTAGTTCCACGGGCAGATGCCCGCCGTGACCCCGAGTGGCTCCCGGCGGATCCAGCTGGTGAACCCGCGCTCGTACTCCCCGGTGTTCTTGCCTTCCATGTTCCGGGCGGCGCCGGCGAAGTACCGCAGGTTGTCCACGATGAACGGGATGTCGGCGCCCGAGACCGCGATCGGCTTGCCGACGTCCTCAGACTCCAGGCGGGCCAGGTTGTCCGCGTCCCCTTCCATCGCGTCGGCGAGCTTGAGCATCATCGCGCTCCGCTCCTTCGGCGGGGTGTCGAACCAGACGTCCTCGTAGGCCTTCTTGGCGGCCTTCACCGCCCGGTCGACGTCCTCCTCCGAGGCCACCGCCACCTCGGCGACCGGGTCGGTCGTGGCCGGGTCGATGTCGTGCTCCGTCTCCCCCTCGGCCGGATCCACCCATGTGCCACCGATGAACAGCTTCCAAGCCTTCAACGCGGTCGCCATACGTGCCTCCTCGAACCGTGGACGGACCCCGGCGGGGTCGGCGCTCGGCCCCAAGTATGCCGAAAGTCTCGGTTCGGGGACCACTCGGGCTGCCCACGGCGAGCGTGCGATACGGGTCTGACACGGTGGCCGCATGAGCAGGTCCGTCCTGGAGGACGCGTTCGCCCACCACGTCTGGGCGACGCTGCGGTTGGTCGATACGTGCCTCCCGCTCAGCCCCGAGCAGTTGGCGACCCCCGTCGAGGGGACCTACGGCTCGATCCTCGAGACGGTTCGCCACCTCGTGGGGGCCGACGCCTCGTACCTCTTCTCCATCACCGGGGGGCGCACCCCTCTGATCGACGAGGACCACATGGCCCTGCCGGAGCTCCGTGCCGCGATGGAGGGACACGGCCCCGCCTGGTCGGGGCTCCTGGCACAGGACATCGATCCGGACGCCATCGTCGTGCGTCACCGCGACGACGGGTCCGAGACCCATGCCTCCATTGCGATCCGGCTCGCGCAGGCGCTGCACCACGGGACCGATCATCGGAGCCAGATCTGCACGGTCCTCACGACGCTCGGCGTGGAACCACCGGGCATCGACCTCTGGGACTTCGCCGACCAGCATGGCCGC
>VAYX01000033.1 GCA_005885325.1 Actinomycetota bacterium | reverse complement strand
CCCCTCAGTCCGGGTCGTGATCGACCGATGTGATTGAGTGACCGATGTCGTTGAAACGGGGAGATGCGCCAACCTAGACTCCGACGGGGCTCGTATCCAGGGTGAACGGCCCATCCACCGACCCACCGATGAACGCGGAGCCCGAGCGCGAGGCGGACGCCCAGTTCGCCGAGGACCGGCGGGAGACGATCGCCGTCCCCGTCCTCATCACCGACCTCGCCAGCAAGACCCTCGCGATCAAGGAAGGCGAGACCTTCCTGTATTCGGACCTCGAGGGGAACCTGGATCACGGCGGGGATTACGGACTCGGCCTCTACCACAAGGACACCCGGTTCCTGTCCCAGTTCCGGATGGAGGTCTCCGGACGCAACCCCGTGCTGCTGTCCTCCTCGTCCGAGCGCGGCTACATGTCGTACGTGGACCTCACGAACCCGGACCTGTACGACGGGGACGTCCTCGCGGTGGCCCAGCAGACCCTGAACATCCGGCGGATCCGGGCCATCAACGGGAAGCTCTTCGAACGGGTCCGGATCAAGAACTACAACCCCCACCCGATCGCCGTGGAGCTCGGGTTCTCCATGGAGGCGGATTTCGCCGACATCTTCGAGGTCCGGGGCATGGCCCGGGAGAAGCACATCCCGCCCGACCGGCCCACGGCGGAGGGCAACCGGATCGAGTTCACCTCCACCGGCCTGGACGGGGCCCATCGCACGACCGTCGTCGAGTTCGCCCAGGAGCCGGACACCCTCGAGATGGAGGGTCGGACCGTCCGCGCGACGTTCCGGATGCACCTCGGCGCCTACCAGACCAAGCTGATCGGGCTCACGGTCCAGCCGCTCGTGGAGGACGAGCGCCCCCCGGAACGCGACTTCGACGTGGCCGTCCACGAGCTCCGGCGGTCCTACGAGGAGTGGGAGCGGGACTCCACGCAGATCCTCACCGACAACGAGCTGTTCAACCAATTGCTCAACCGCAGCCTGCGGGACCTTCGGGCCCTCTACACCGAGACCGACGGGGGCGGCGTCCTGGCCGCAGGGATCCCCTGGTACGTCACGATCTTCGGACGCGACGCCCTGATCTCCTCGCACCAGCTCCTCTCGGTGAACCCCGAGCCGGCCCGGCAGGCACTCGAGCTCCTGGCCGCCCGGCAGGGCACCGTGGTCGACGACTGGCGGGACGAGCAGCCCGGCAAGATCCTCCACGAGGTCCGGCAGGGGGAGCTGGCCAGGGCGGGCATCGTCCCCCACACCCCGTACTTCGGCTCCGTCGATGCGACGCCGTGGTTCCTGATCCTGTACGCGCAGCACTTCCGATGGACCGGCGACCTGGACTTCGCGCAGAAGCTCCTGCCCGCAGCGGAGGCTGCCTTGCGGTGGATCGATGAGTACGGCGACATGGACGGCGACGGGTTCGTCGAGTACCTGTGTCGGTCGCCCCGGGGGATGCGGAACCAGGGATGGAAGGATTCCCACGACTCGATCGTCCATGCCGACGGGCACCTGGCCGAGCCGCCGATCGCGCTGTCGGAGGTGCAGGGCTACGTGTACCTGGCCAAGGAGCGCATGGCCGGCGTGTACCGGGCCATGGGCGACGACCGCCGGTGCGAGTTCCTGATGGGCGAGGCGCACGAGCTGAAGCGCCGGTACAACGAGGCGTTCTGGATGGACGACGAGAAGTACTACGCCGCGGCCCTGGACGGCGACAAACGGCAGGTGCGCACCGTGATGTCGAATCCGGGGCACGGCCTGTACTGCGGCATCGTGGACGATGAGAAGGCCCTGGCGCTGGCCAAACGGCTGCTCGCGCCGGACATGTTCTCCGGATGGGGGATCCGTACCCTGAGCAAGGCCGCGGCCGCGTACAACCCGATGAGCTATCACAACGGGTCCGTGTGGCCGCACGACAATGCGCTGATCGCAGCCGGCCTCAAGCGGTACGGGTTCATCCGCTCGACGAACCGGGTGGCCACCGCGCTGTTCGACGCGGCGGTGCACGCGGACTACCTGCGGCTACCCGAGCTGTTCTGCGGGTTCACCCGGCGAACGCCGAACCGACCGGTGAGCTACCCGGTCGCGTGCTCGCCCCAGGCCTGGGCCGCGGGCTCACCGTTCCTCATGCTCCAGGCCATGCTGGGGATCTCCGCGCGGGCCCACGAGAACCTGCTCACGGTGAACAAACCGCACCTGCCGACGTGGCTCAACACCGTCGAGGTGCGCAACCTGCTCGTGGGGGGAAGCCGCATCTCGCTCGTGTTCCGGCGCGAGGCCGAGATCACCTCGTTCTCGCTCCTGTCCCGGGAGGGCGACGTCCGGGTCGTGATGGAGGAGTAGGAAACGCTAGCGGACGCACCCGCCCGTCGAAACCGGGCGGGTGCGTCCCGCAGCCCGGTTCACGTCGGGGATGACATCGGTTGAGGCGATGGCGTAGCCGACGGAGGGGTCGGTGGTGGAGGCCGCGAACACCACACCGGCCACGGACCCGTCGGGTAGCACGAACGGCCCGCCGGAGTCGCCGGGCTCCACCTTTGCCTGGAGCTCGTAGACCGCGCGTTCGACCTCGCGCTTGCCGTAGATGTCCCGTCCCACGGCGTCGATGGGTCGGCGGACGGCGGCCCGCTCGCCGGTCAGATCGCCCCCGCCCGGATAGCCCAGCGTGGCCCCCCCGGTCCCCCGATTCACCTCGGTGGCGAGCAGCGGGAGGGTTGGCCCTGGCCCCGCCTCGACGTGAAGGACGGCGAGGTCCGTCCGGGGATCGAAGAGCACCGTCGTCGCCGGCAGCGAGGTCCCGTCCTGCTGTTGCACCTGAGGCGCCTCGACGCCGGCGACCACGTGGGCGTTGGTCACCACGTTGTCGCCGGAGACCACGAAGCCGCTCCCCGACAGGACCTCGCCGCAGGCGGAGCCGACGATCCGCACGGAGCTCGGCGCCGCCGCCTGGAAAGCCTGGCGAGCCTGTGCCTCGCTCGGCATGTGGACCGGGCCCGCCGGAGCGGGCGGCAGGCCGGCGAAGACGTCGGGGAACCCGTGCTGGTTGAGGAACCGGCGCACCTCGGCAAGGAGCGAGGGCGGCTGGGGCAGCGCGGCGTCGAGGCTCCGGACGATGGCCGACCCCCGGATCTCCCTGTTGAACTGAGTGAACGGTCCGTTCACCAGGTTCAGCGCGAGGAACCACGTGACCAGCAGCAGCCCGACCACCGAGATCACCGAGCCGCCCGCCTTGTCGGCGGTCCCGACGACCGGAAGCCCGTGGGCCCTGGCCCGGACCCACGTGCCGGCCACCCACCCGAGCGCGTCGCCGATCCCGGCCATGCCGAGCAAAACGGCGATCGCGATTCCTGCCTGCACGGCGTCGCTCCGGGCAAGCGATGCGACGGCGGGCGCCAGCAGCGCACCGGCCAGCACCCCCAGGATCAGGCCGCCGTAGGAGAACAGCTGGAGGAGGGCGCCCCGCCGGAAGCCGGTGAATGCGACGAGGGCGACGAGGACCACGATCACGAGGTCGAGGCCGTTCACGTTGGGGATGGTCCCACGCCGGCCGCCCGGGCAAACCGAGAGCGCGGCGCGGGGCCCGCCCCGTCCGCGAAGCTACACTGGGGCCCGTGGTGACGATCGCCCACATCTCGGACCCCCATGTCGGGTCGCCCTACTTCGTGCCGAACCTGATGAACCGGGTCATCGTGGAGATCAACGAGCTCGGCCCCGATCTCGTCATCTGCAGCGGTGACCTGACGAACGAGGGCTACCGGCAGGAGTACAAGAACTGGGTGGCCTATGCCGAGCGGCTCAAGGCCCGGCTGTTCACGGTGCCAGGCAACCATGACGCCCGGAACGTCGGCTACCTGCATTTCGAGGAGCTGATCGGCCCCCGCCACTGGTCGATCGATGTGGGAGGGGCCCGGGTGGTTGGAGCCGACTCCAGCGAGCCGGACTTGAACGAGGGCCAGATCGGCCGGGAGCGCTACCCGTGGATCAGGGAGCAGTTCTCCCAGCCCGCCGACCTGAAGGTGTTCGTGCTGCACCATCACCTGATCCCGGTCCCCGGCACCGGCCGGGAGCGGAGCACCGTGATGGATGCCGGCGATCTTCTCGAGGAGCTCATCGCCGCCGGCGTGAACATCGTGCTGTCCGGGCACAAGCACGTGCCATACGTGTGGCGACTGGAGAACCTGTACATCGCGAACGCCGGGACGGTGGCGTCCCTGCGCCTGCGGGGGTACACGAAGCCCTGCTACAACGTGCTCGAGTTCGAGGGGGACGAGGTCAAGATCACCCGGATGTTCCCCTTCGGCGGGGGAAGTGTCATCGCCCACTTCTCGCTCTCGTCCGGAGAGCAGTTCTACCGGGAGTTCGAGCCGCCCGTTCAGCAGGCCACGGCACACACGGAGTAGGCCCGGGCGACGGGCCTCGACCTTCGGAGGGAAACGTCGTGAGGGTCCTCGTCCTCGTGGACGGTGAGCACTACCCACCGGTGACCAGGTGGGGGATCGAGGCCGCGCGGAGCAGGGGTCACGAAGTCGTCGCCGCGCTGTTCCTCGGCGGAACCGAGAAGGTGGACCCCACGACGCTTCCAGATCTCGGCCTCCCGACCCTCCCTGCCGGGCCGGACATCACCGCGGCGCTGGCCGATGCGCTCGACAGTGTGAGGCCGGAGGCGGTGCTCGACCTGTCGGACGAGCCCGTGGTCGGCTACCGGGAGCGGATGGAGCTCGCCGCCGTGTCCCTGGTGCGAGGCATCCCCTACCTCGGTCCGGACTTCCGCCTGGACCCACCCATCTCCGGCCCGCCACTTCGGCTTCCCACCGTCGCCGTCATCGGGACGGGCAAGCGCACGGGCAAGACGGCGATCGGCGGCGAGGTGGCTCGGGTGGCCAAGGCGATGGGCCGCAACCCCATCGTGGTGGCCATGGGCCGCGGGGGGCCACCGGAGCCCCAGGTTGCCCGGGCCGGGAGCGTGACGCTGGACGGGCTCCTCGAGCTGGTCCGAAGGGGCGAGCACGCCGCGTCCGACTACCTGGAGGATGCCGTCACCTCCGGGGTCACGACGGTCGGGGCCCGGCGGGCGGGCGGGGGCATGGCCGGGGCCCCGTTCGCCTCCAACGTGCGGGAGGCGGCAGAGCTCGCCGTGGACCTGGGGGCCGGCCTGGTCGTTCTGGAGGGAAGTGGGTCGGCCATTCCCCCGATTCCGTGGGACGCGGGGATCCTGGCCGTGCCGGCCTCGGCGCCGCCGGAGTACCTGGGCGGCTACCTGGGCCCCTATCGACTGTTGCTATCGGACCTGGTGGTGCTTACAATGGCTGGGAGCCCGATCGCAGGGCCCGAGAACCTCCTCGCCCTGACATCCCACGTTCAGCGAATCCGCGGTGATGCCCGGGTCGTCGTGACGGACCTCCAACCGGTTCCGCTGGGCGACGTGCGAGGCAAGGAGGCGTTCTTCACCACCACCGCACCCCCGGCAGTCGCGGCGAAGCAGGTGGCTTCGCTGGAGGCAGGCTTCGGATGCACGGTGGTCGGTTGGAGCGCCCGCCTGGCCGATCGGTCGGGGTTGATGGAGGACCTGGAGAAGGCAGAGGGGTACGAGGTGCTCCTCACGGAGCTGAAGGCGGCGGCCGTGGACGTGGCCTGCGAGCGGGCCATGGCACGAGGGGCGGCGGTGGTCTTCGTGGACAACCGGCCCCTGGCGGTCGACGGCGGGACCGACCTCCCCAACCTGCTCGCGGAGACCATGGATCTCGCGGTGAAACGGCAAGAGGCACGATGACGAAGGACACCAAGAACCAGCACATCCTCATCTCCGACAAGGAGACCGGCCTTCCCTACTCCAAGGGATTGATGGCCTCGCAAGTGATGGTGACCGGCCTGTCGCCGTGGCGGTCCTATCAGGTCGCGGAGGCCATCGAGGAACGCCTCCGTGAGCTGGGCACGCCCTCGGTCACCACCGGGGAGCTCGACCGCCTGGCCGTCTCGGTGATCGAGGACCTGGCCGGCGAGCGCTATGCGAAGAATTACATCCGGTGGCGCGAGGTCGATGCCCTCGACATCCCGCTGATCGTGCTGATCGGGGGAGCCACCGGTGTCGGGAAGTCCACCATCGCCACCCAGCTCGCGACGCGCCTGGGGATCGTCCGGGTGGTGGCCACCGATGCGGTGCGAGAAGTCATGCGGGGGGTGTTCTCCAGAGAGCTCATGCCGGCGCTCTACAAGTCGTCGTTCGAGGCCGGCGACGCGCTTCGGGAGCCGCCGACCAAGGATGCCGTGGTCGTGGGGTTCCGGGAGCAGGTGTCGGCGGTGTCGATCGGCGTCGATGCCCTGCTCGAACGGGCAGCCGTCGAAGGCATGAGCATGATCATCGAGGGCGCCCACGTGGTGCCGGGGTTCGTGGACCTCGACTCGCGGGCCGGCCGGGTCATGGCCGTGCCGGTGATCGTGACGGTGGAGGACGAGGCGGTGCACCGCAACCACTTCGTGGCGCGGTCGGCGGACCATGCCGGGCGGCCCGCCACCAAATACATGGATGGGTTCGACAAGATCCGTAGGGTCCAGCGCTACATCAAGAGCCAGGCCCTGTCCCACGGGGTGCCGGTCATCCCCAACTACAACTTCGACCAGGCCCTGGCGGCCGTCATCGACCTGGTCATGGAGAAGGTGACCGAACGCATGGCCGGGTCCACACCGGGTGACGGGGAGCCCGTTCGCCCGGCCTTCGGAAAGGAAGGAGCACATGAGGCTGTTCCTTGACACAGCGAACCTCGAAGAGATCCGAGAGATCAACCGATGGGGGGTCCTCTCCGGCATCACCACCAATCCCACCCTCGTGAGCAAGGAGAACGACGACCCGGAGGCCCTGTGGAAGGAGATCCTGGCCGAGGTGGAGGGGGACGTGTCCCTGGAGACCACCGAGCCCGAGGCCGATCCGATGTACAAGCAGGGCCTGCACCTGGCCCAGATGGGCCCGAACGCGGTGGTGAAGGTCCCCATGACCCCCGACGGCCTGGAGGCGGGGAAGCGGCTGGTCGCCGAGGGCATCCGGATCAACGTGACCCTGGTGTTCTCCCCGGCGCAGGCCATCCTGGCCGCCGAGATCGGGGCCTACATCGTCTCGCCGTTCCTGGGACGGATCGACGACGTGGCCTCCGACGGGATGTACGCGCTGCGGCAGATCTGCGAGATCTATGACATCCAGGGCTACGATACGAACGTCCTTGCGGCGTCGCTCCGCCACCCCATGCACGTGGTGGAGTCGGCCATCGCCGGCGCGGACATCGCGACGATGCCGTACGACGTGTTCGTCAAGTTGGTGAAGCATCCGCTGACCGATGTGGGCCTGCAGAAGTTCGCCCAGGACTGGCAAGCCCTTCAGCGGAATTTGAAGGGAGGAGCCTAGTTGGCACCCGAAACGATGGAGAAGAGCGTCCTCGAGGGCAAGGTCGCGTCGGAGCTACACACGATCGCGGCCGGCCTGGGGATCGGGGGGCATCAGAAACTGAAGAAGGCGGAGCTGGTCGATGCGATCCTCGCCGCGGCCCAGGATGGTCACGCCGCGGCAGACACGCACCCGTCCCCACCCCGGCCGGCCGAGGCGTCGGCGACCCCCGCCGAGCAACAGACCCAGGCCTCCGAGAACGGCGAGTTCACGGCGCCCCCGACCCGCACGGAGCCGCGTGAGGTTCGCGAGCCCGGCGGACGGCCGGAGGGCAGGCCGGGATCGGAAGGTAGGCCCGGAGGGGAAGGCAGGCCGGGACAGGAAGGAAGGCCGGGACCCGACGGGGGCCGGCGAAGGCTGTCTCGCGAGGAGCGGCGACGGTTCCGGGAGGAGCGGCGCCAGCGCGAGGTGGAGGCCCGGGAAGAGGAGATCGCCACCGCACCCACGGCCACCGGCCTGCTGGACGTCCTGCCGGAGGGCTATGGGTTCCTTCGAACGTCGGGCTACCTGCCGGGGCCCGAGGACATCTACGTGTCCCTGTCGCAGGTCCGCCGATTCATGCTCCGCAAGGGCGACACAGTCACGGGCAAGGTCCGACAGCCAAAGGACAGCGAGAAGTACTTCGCGCTTCTCCAGATCGACACCGTGAACGGGGTTGACCCCGAGACGGCCAAGCAGCGGCCGGTCTTCGAGAAGCTCACGCCGCTCTTCCCTCACGAGCGCTTCCGCCTGGAGAGCTCGCCGACCGACGTGACCGCCAGGATCATCGACATGGTCGCGCCGATCGGCAAGGGACAGCGCGGGATGGTGGTCTCGCCGCCCAAAGCCGGCAAGACCACCGTGCTGAAGAACATCGCGAACGGGATCCTCACCTCCAATCCGGAGACCCACGTGATCGTGCTGCTCGTGGACGAGCGGCCGGAGGAGGTCACCGACTGGCAGCGGACGGTCCAGGCCGCGGAGGTCGTCTACTCGACCTTCGACAAGCCGCCGGACCAGCACATCCAGGTGACCGAGCTCGTCCTGGAGCGGGCCAAGCGCCTGGCCGAGATGGGCAACGACGTGGCCATCATCCTGGACTCGATCACCCGGCTGGCGCGGGCCTACAACCTGGCCGCGCCGGCATCGGGCAAGATCCTGTCGGGCGGGATCGACTCGACCGCTCTGTACCCGCCCAGGCGATTCTTCGGCGCCGCGCGCAACATCGAGGAGGGCGGGTCGCTCACCATCATCGCGAGCGCGCTCGTCGAGACGGGATCCCGAATGGACGAAGGCATCTTCGAGGAGTTCAAGGGCACCGGGAACATGGAGATCCGACTGGATCGCGCCCTGGCCGAGAAGCGGATCTTCCCGGCCATCAACGTCGAGGCCTCCAGCACCCGTAAGGAGGAGCTGCTGATGCCGCAGGAGGAGCTGGCCCTGGTGTGGCGGCTCCGCCGGGTCCTCCATGCTCTGGAGCCGGGCGCCGCGCTCGAGCTCCTGGTGGACAAGATCCGAGCTACGAAGTCCAACGAGCAGTTCCTGAAGGAGATCGCAAAGGCGCCGGCGTCGTAAGCTGCCGGCCGAACCCAACCACGAGGAGACGACGAACCGAATGAAGCACGGAATCCACCCCGAATACGTCATGGCCACGGTGCACTGTTCCTGCGGGAACACGTTCACCACGCGTTCCACCAAGCCGGAGCTTCGCGTCGAGATCTGCTCGAACTGCCACCCCTTCTACACGGGCAAGCAGAAGCTCGTCGACACCGGGGGCCGCGTGGAGCGGTTCCAGCGCCGGTACGGGCAGCGGTCCGCGCCACAGTCCTGATCGCCGCATCGCGGATGGGGGACGATCGGCCCGCTGCCCGCCACTCCTACGGCGGTCAGGCCGTCATGGAAGGCGTGATGATGCGCGGCCGCGACGTGTGGGCCGTGGCCGTTCGCAGGCCTGATCGTTCGATCCATATCGAGTCGCACGACGTCCACTCCATCGCCAAGCGATTCCGGATCCTGCGCAAGCCGTTCTTCCGAGGGATCATCGCCCTGGGCCAGGCCCTCGCCATCGGGGTCAAGGCCCTGTCCATCTCGGCGAACGAGTCCTCGCCCGAGGACGTGCACCTGTCGTCGCGGCAGATGGCGTTGTCGATGGTCGTGGCCGTCGTGCTGTTCGTCGGCATCTTCGTCGTCGGCCCGGCCATCGCCTTCCGGTGGGTGGGTCATCGGGTCGAGTCGAGCTTCCTCGTCAATGTCATGGAGGGGCTGTTCCGGGTGGCGCTGTTCCTGGGCTACCTCGTGCTGGTCGGCCGGGCGAAGGAGGTCCGACGGGTCTTCGAATACCACGGGGCTGAGCACAAGACGATCGCCGCCTACGAGCACGACAAGACACTTGCCCCCGAGAGCGTGGACCTGTACTCGACGCTTCACCCCCGCTGCGGCACGAACTTCTTGCTGATCGTCATGGTGGTCGCGATCCTGGTGTTCGCGGCGTTCGGCAACCCCGGCCTGTGGTGGCGGATCGGGTCCCGCATCGTTGCCATCCCCGTCATCGCGGGGCTCGCGTTCGAGGTTCTTCGCCTCGGGGCGCGCCACGAGGGCTCACCGATCATGCGGGCCGTGATGGCTCCCGGCCTGTGGCTCCAGAAGATCACGACGAAGCCACCGGACATGGGGGAGATCGAGGTAGCCATCGCCTCGTTCAACGAGGTGTTGCGCCGGGAGGCGCAACTCCCGGCCACCGAAGCCTGAGGGGCTTGCCAAGACATCGCGCCAGGTCGTTGAATCGGTGGCTCATGGCCCTAGAGTTTTCCCCGCGGTCCTGCCAAATCGAAGCGATCAGGAGGCTGCCATGTCCCCGGCCGAGCTCGATCTCCCCGTCCTGCTGACGCCGGACCACATCCGCCGCCGCGAGTTCGTGACCACTCGCCGCGGCTACGACCCCGATCAGGTTCGCGACTACCTGGAGCAGCTGGCCATGCAGGTCGAGGCCATGGAATCGATGCTGCAGGAGGCCCGGGTCGAGGCCGACTCCGCCATGCAGGCCCAGGCGTCCAGGGCCGATCCGTACGAGCAGCTGGCCGGCCGGATGAGCGACCTGCTTCGCTCGGCCGATCAGGAGGCCGCCCGGATCCGACGGGAGGCCGGCGAGGAGGCCGACCGGGTCCTGCGCGAGGCCCGGGCCGAAGCCGACCGCGTTCGGCTCGATGCGCAGACCCGTGCGGAGGAAGCGCGAGCCGAGGCCGAGCGGCACCTTCGAAGCGCTCGGGAGCGTGCGGACCGCACCATCGCCGGCCTGTCGACCCGCCGCGACGAGCTGGTCCAGCAGCTGTCGCAGATGCAGGAACGCGTGATCGGCGTGGCCAAGGAGCTCGAAGATGCCATCGAGCGGCCTGACTCGGGCGACGACGTCCGGGAGATCCCGGATGTCGAGCCGGCCCGGCCCGCGCCCGTCGCCGACACGTGGGCCGGCTGGGCCGAGCCGACGACGCAGGGGCCCGGTCCCCGGGACGCACCCGCGGAGCCGCAAGCCGAGGAGCTCTTCACGTCTTCCGAGACGGTTGACCTCACGTTCCCCGAGATCCCCCCCCTCGATCTCGCCTGGGACGACGAGGACGACTGAACGAGGGGGCGGGCGCCCGCCCGCCCCCTCCCGTTTCGGATAATCGAGGTCCATGGATCTCGAATCACGCCTCTCGGACATCGAGCAGCGCTACGACCGGCTCTCCGCAGAGATGGCCTCGCCCGACGTGGCGGCCGATCGCGACCGCCTGCGCCGGCTGGGCAAGGACATCGCCGAGCTCGGGGAGATCGTCGGCCCGTACCGCGAATACAAGGACGCCCGGCGCCAGGCCGAGGAGGCCGGAGCCATGGCCGCCGGGGAGCAGGACCCGGAGATGGCCGAGTATTTCCGCCAGGAGGCTCGGGCCGCCGGGGAGCGAGCGGCGTCCCTCCAGGCCCGGCTGGAGCAGCTGCTCGTCCCCAAGGACCCGAACGACGAGAAGGACGTGATCGTGGAGATCCGGGCCGGCGCGGGCGGTGAGGAGGCGGCCCTGTGGGCCGGCGAGCTGCTGGAGATGTACCGCCACTTCGCGGAGCGGCACGGGTGGAAGACCGAGGTCCTCTCGGCCTCGCCCTCGGACCTCGGCGGGTTCAAGGAGGTCGTCCTGGAGGTGAAAGGGAAGGGCGCCTACTCGCGGCTGAAGCACGAGTTCGGCGTCCATCGGGTGCAGCGCGTCCCGGTGACCGAATCCGGCGGCCGCATCCACACCTCCACGGCCACGGTCGCGGTGCTGCCCGAGGCGGAGGAGGTCGACCTCCAGATCCGCCCCGAGGACCTCAAGATCGACGTGTACCGTTCATCCGGCCCCGGTGGGCAGTCGGTGAACACGACCGACTCCGCCGTTCGGATCACCCACCTCCCCACGGGTATCGTCGTGGCCACCCAGGAGGAGCGGTCCCAGCTCCAGAACCGGGAGAAGGCCATGCGGTACCTGCGAGCCCGGCTCCTCCGCCAGGCCCAGGAGGAGGCGCAGCAGAAGGAGGCGGCGGCCAGGCGGGCCCAGGTGGGGACGGGGGAGCGGGCCGAGAAGATCCGCACCTACAACTTCCCCGAGAACCGCGTGACCGACCATCGGATCAAGCTCACCACCCACCGGCTCCACGACGTCCTCGAAGGGGACCTCGACGAGTTCGTCGACGCGCTCCTCGGAGCGGAACGGGCGCAGCAGCTCGGCGGCGACGGGCGGGGCTGACCGATGCGACCCTCCGAGGTCCTCACCCGGGCCACGGCATACCTGGAGCGGCACGGGGTGGAGAGCGCCCGCGAGTCGGCTGAGGCGTTGATGATGACGGTCCTTTCCACCGACCGGGCCGGCCTGTACGCGAGGAGCGAGGGCCTGTCGATGGGCGAGGCCCGGACGTTCGGCCGGGCGCTCTGCCAGCGGTGCGCCGGGACCCCGCTGCAGCACCTCACCGGGGAGCAGGCGTTCCGGCGGATCTCGGTGACGGTGCGCCCCGGCGTGTTCATCCCCCGGCCCGAGACCGAGGTGCTCGTCGAGGTGGCCCTGGAGTGCCTCGGCCGACGGGAGGAGCCTGTGGTCGTCGACGTGGGGACGGGGACGGGAGCTGTGGCCCTGGCCATCGCGGACGAACGGCCGGGGTCAAGGGTCTTCGCCACCGATCTGTCGCCCGAGGCCGTTGAGCTCTCCACCGAGAACGCGGCGCGGCTCGGCCTCTCCGTCACGGTGTTGCAGGGCGACCTGCTCGATCCGCTGCCTCCGACGCTCCGTGGAGCGGTGGACCTCGTGGTCAGCAATCCGCCGTACGTGACGGATGCGGAGTACGACGACCTGCCGGCCGAGGTCCGGGCGGATCCTCGGCTCGCGCTCGTCGGCGGGACCCGCCTCCACGAGCGACTGGCCGCCGGGGCCATCCGATGGCTGCGCCGAGGCGGGGCGCTGGCCGTCGAGATCGGCGCGTCGCAGGGCCCCGAGGTGGCGAAGGTCCTGGAGCGGTCCTACGAGGACGTGGGGATCGTGCCCGACCTGGCCCGACGTGACCGGATCGTCGTGGGACGGCGGCCGTGAGCGATGCCTGCATCGTGGGAGGTCTGCGGTGAGCGACCCCGTCGGCGACGCGGCAGCGGCAGCCCTGGCCGGGCGGCTCATCGTCATCCCGACGGACACGGTGTACGGGATCGGGACCCGGGCCGACGATGCGGCCGCAACCGCGGCGCTGTTCGAAGTCAAGGGCCGCCCGCGCGACCTGTCGGTTCCCGTCCTCGTGCCATCGGCGGCCGCGGCTCGCGAGATTGCGGCGTTGGACCAACGGGCCGCTGCGCTCGCGGCGAGGTTCTGGCCCGGTCCGTTGACCATGGTCCTTCCCCGGACCGAGGGCAGCCGTCGCTGGGACCTGGGAAGCGATACGCGAACGATCGGGGTGCGCGTCCCGCACCACCCGCTCGCGCTCGCGGTGCTGGCGATCACCGGTCCGCTCGCGGTCACGAGCGCGAACCGGAGCGGTGAGGCGACCCCCCGCGAGTGCGACGGCCTCGCGCGCGCCTTCGGCGCGCGCGTGGCCGTCTACCTGTGCCAGGACGAGCCGCTCGAGGGGACCGCCTCGACCGTGGTGGACGTCACCGACGGGGACCTTCGCGTCCTTCGGACCGGCTCGCTCGCCGAGACAGACCTCCTCGAGGCACTCGAGACCTGACACGCGCGGGATCGGCCTCCGGTCGGGCCGAAGGCCGATGCTAGACTCCCGGCTCGATCCCATGGCTCAGGTCCTCCTCGTCTGCACCGGGAACATCTGCCGCTCCCCGATGGCGGAGGGACTGCTGCGTTCGGCGCTGGAACGGCGCCTCGGCGACCGCGCACCGCGTGTCGCCTCCGCGGGCACGATCGCCCGCGACGGCGCGCGCGCGATGCCCGAGGCGGTGGAGGCGGCGGCGGAGCTCGGGGTGGACATCTCCCGTCACTCGGCCCGCCGTCTCCGGCGCGAGCACATCCGGGACGCCGTGCTGATCGTGGGGATGGCTGCGGAGCATCGCCAGGACGTCCGGGCGCTCGTGCCCGAGGCGGAGGCCAGGACGTTCACGTTGAAGGAGCTGGTCCGCGTCCTCGAGGCCACGGACCGCCGCCCCATGAACGCCACTCGCGACGATGGGTTCCTCGCGGGCGCGGTTGCCGATGCCAACCGGCGGCGTGCGGGATCCCCAGCCACCGCGGAGGACGACGTCATGGATCCGTTGGGGCTCTCGCTCCACGGCTACCGGGCGGTGGCCTCCGAGGTGGGGGACCTGTGCGAGCGGCTGGCGGGCGGCCTGTACGACGGGAGCCACGTCGCCTCGGGGCGGGTGGACTGAGCCCATGCGGATCGCCATCGGCTCCGACCACGCCGGCTTCCCCCTCAAGGAGGAGTTGAAGCAGGTGCTGAAGGAGCAGGGCCACGAGGTCGTCGACCTCGGAACGGACTCCGAGGAGCCGGTCGACTACCCCCTGTTTTGCGTGAAGGTGGGCCGCGCGGTCGCTGAGGGGAGATCCGAGCGCGGGATCGTGCTCGGCGGCTCGGGGCAGGGAGAGCAGATGGCGGCGAACAAGGTGCACGGCGTCCGAGCGGCGCTGGGTAACGACATGTACACGGCCCGCCTGTCGCGCCAGCACAACGACGCGAACGTCCTGTCGATGGGCGCGCGGATCGTGGCCCCCACGCTGGCACGGGAGATCATGGAGCTGTGGCTGGCCACGCCCTTCGAGGGCGGGCGACACGTGGAGCGGCTGGAGGAGATCTCGATGATCGAGCGAGGCGAGCTGTGACGCGCGACGGATTCGTGGCCGACTGGGAGGCGCTGCGGCGCACGGACCCCGAGGTCGCCGCGGCCATCGCGGGCGAGCTGAACAGGGAACGGACCACGCTCCGGCTGATCGCGTCGGAGAACTACGCGAGCCCGGCCGTGCTCGCAGCCATGGCCTCCACGATGAACAACAAGTACGCGGAGGGATATCCGGGGCGCCGGTACTACGGCGGGTGTGAGTTCGTCGACGTCTCCGAGACGCTGGCCATCGAACGGACGAAGCAGGTGTTCGGCGCGGAGCACGCCAACGTCCAACCTCATGCCGGCGCCCAGGCGAACATCGCCGTGTTCGGGGCGTTCCTGCGTCCGCTGTCCGACGACAAGGTCCTGGCATTGAAGCTCTCGCACGGCGGGCACCTGACCCACGGCTCACCCGTGAACGTGTCGGGGATGTGGTTCACCTTCGTGCCGTACGAGGTGGATCCGGAGACCGAGCTCCTGGACCTCGATCGGATCCGGGACCTCGCACTGGAGCATCGGCCGAAGATCATCCTGGCCGGTTTCACGGCGTATCCGCGGGTCATCGACTTCCCGGGGTTCCGCCGGATCGCCGACGAGGTCGGAGCCCTGCTGTGGGTGGACGCGTCGCACTTCATCGGGCTGGTGGCCGGCGGCGCCTATCCCAACCCCGTGCCCCACGCCGATGTGGTCACCTTCACCACGCACAAGACGCTCCGCGGCCCCCGGGGCGCGATCATCGTGTGCCGGGAGGAGCACGCGAAGGCCATCGACCGGGCGGTCTTCCCCATGATGCAGGGAGGTCCGCTCGAGAACCTCATCGCCGCCAAGGCGGTTGCCCTTCGAGAGGCCACCACGCCGGAGTTCGCCGACTACGCGGCGCGAACCGTCCGCTCGGCCCGGGCGCTGGCGGAGGGCCTGGCCGACGAGGGGATCCGGATCGTCTCCGGGGGGACCGATTCCCATCTCGTCCTGGCCGACCTCCGCCCCCTCTCGATCGGCGGCGCGGAAGCCGAAGCCGCGTGCGAGGGCGTCGGCATCGCCCTGAACAAGAACGCGATCCCGTTCGATCCGTCCCCGCCGGCGAAGCCCTCGGGCATCCGGGTCGGAACGCCAGGCCCGGCGACGCTGGGGATGGACGAGCCGGAGATGAAGGAGGTCGCCGGCATCCTCGGCGAGGTGCTTCGCCGGCCCGACGACGAACGCGTCAGGTCGGCCTGCCGGGCTCGCGTGAGCGACCTGGTGGCGCGGTTCCCGGTCTACGCGGGCTGAAGCGGCGATAGGCCCCCGCTCGCGGGGGTACCATCACCGCGACGTGGTCCCTTACCTCGTGGTCTTCGCGGCCAGCTTCGTCGCGACGTTCGTGACCACTCCGGCGGTCCGCAGGCTTTCCCTTCGACTGGGGTGGATCGATCCACCCTCCGACCGCAAGGTGCACCCCAAGCCCACGCCCACCGCCGGTGGCATCGCGATCTTCGTGGGCCTCGCGGTCGGCCTCGGCCTGTCCCGCGTCCTCCCGTTCCTGTCGGGCCTGCATGAGACGACGTCCGATCCCGACGCCGCGCTCGTGGCGGGGCTGGTGATCCTCGGCGTGGGCCTGCTCGACGACACGCGCGGGGTCTCCGCGCTGGGCAAGCTGGCCGGGCAGATCCTCGGAGCGGGCCTGCTCGTGCTGTTCGGCGTGCAGCTCCTGTACTTCTATTTCCCCGGACAAGGCATCCTCGTGCTGTCCCCCGACCTCGCGGTGCCGCTCACCGTGCTGTGGGTGGTGGCCATGGTGAACGCGGTGAACCTGATCGACGGGCTCGACGGCCTGGCGGCGGGGATGGTGGCGATCGCGGCGGTCGCCTTCTTCGCCTACATGTACCGGACGGGTGGGGGCGCGGACCCCTCGACCGCGGCGCTGATCTCCGCGGTCGTCGCGGGCTCCGCACTCGGCTTCCTTCCGTGGAACTTCCATCCGGCCAAGATCTTCATGGGGGACTCGGGGGCCATGCTGCTCGGGCTGATGCTCGGGGTGGCGACCATCTCCGGCGTGGGACGCAACACGAACGGGCCGAGCCGCGGCGATTTCGCCGCGCTGGCCATCCCCATCGCCGTCCCCCTGCTGGTGCTGACCGTGCCCTTCCTCGACGTGCTGCTTGCGATCATCCGGCGGATGCGCAAGGGACTCGGCATCACCCACGCCGACAAACAGCACATCCACCATCACCTGCTCGACATCGGGCATTCTCACCGCGAAGCCGTGCTCCTCATGTACGTGTGGAGCGCGCTCATCTCGATGTGCGCCTTGGCGGTGGCGTTCATCAACGGACGCCTGGTGGTCGGGGGGATCGTGGTCGTGGCCGTCACGGCCGCGGCCGTGCTGCCCTGGTTGATCCGGGACCGAGCCCCCAGGGCAAGTGATCCCCGGCGCCTGGCCCGGCGGAACGGGAGGGCCGCCCGCAAGGCCGGCCGGCACGCCGCCGCCCCCGTCGGGAGCGCCAAGGCTCCCGAGGCCGAACGGCACCGGTGAGGGGGGGTTCGTGACCCGGGTCCACCGGCCGGGAGAGCCACCCTACGGCCGGGGCGGAACCTTCGCCCAGCTGCCGCTGGTCCTGGATGCGGAGGAGCTGGCGGGGGCCGACGTTGCCATCCTGGGAGCCCCGACCGACGAGCTCGTCACGAACCGCCCCGGAGCCCGGCTGGGGCCCCAGGCCATCAGGAACGCCGACTACCTGTGGGGGACATCCCGGCCGAACATGGACGTCGGACTGGACCCGTTCGAGGTCCTGACCGTGGTGGATCACGGCGACGTCGAGGTCGTCCCGGGCTACCCCGAACTCAGCCATCGGGCCATCCGAGAGGCGGTCGCGGGGATCGCTGGCGCCGGGCCGATGCCCATCATCCTGGGCGGCGATCACTCGATCGCCCATCCCGACATCGGCGCGGTCGCCGCGCGTCTGCACCCCGAGCGGGTGGGGCTGATCCACTTCGACGCGCACGCCGACGACGCCTATGAGGAGCCCCGGCTGAGCCACGGAACCCCGCTGCGCCTGCTCGTCGAGGAGGGCTCGCTACGGGGCGAGCACATCGTGCAGGTCGGCCTGCGCGGGTACTGGCCTCCGCCATCGGACTTCGAATGGGCCCGCTCACAGGGCTTCCGATGGTTCCGGATGGACGACATCCTCGGCCGAGGCATCGAGCCGGTCGTGGACGAGGTCCTGGCGGACCTGGAGGGCATCCAGCACGTGTTCCTCTCGGTCGACGTCGATGTCTGCGACCCGGCGTTCGCTCCGGGGACCGGAACGCCCGAGCCCGGCGGCCTCCAGGCCCGCGAGCTCCTTCGGGCCGTGCGGCGGATCGCCTCCACCGTGCCTCTGGCCGGCGTCGAGGTGGTCGAGGTGTCACCGCCGTTCGACCCCGCCGGGATCACCGCCCTGCTGGCCCACCGCCTCGTGCTCGAGGTGCTGTCCGGAATGGCCCTTCGCCGATCGGGAGGGTCCGCCCGGCCGGAGCGCCCGTAGCCGGGCCCGCCCGGGCGCGCCCAGGCTGCTTGGGGTGATAATGGCGGGCCTCCTGGGGGATAATCGCGCCGGGGGCGACTCCGAGAGGGGACCGGATGCCCGAGGTCGACATTCGCCTCGATCGCGTCACGAAGGCCTTCGGCGACACGATCGCGGTGGACGATCTCTCCCTCGACATCGAGGAGGGGGAGTTCTTCAGCATGCTCGGGCCGTCCGGGTGCGGAAAGACCACGACGCTGCGGATGATCGGTGGCTTCGACGACCCCACCCGCGGAACGATCTTCCTGGGCGGCCGGGACGTCACGGACCTGCCGCCCTACCGGCGCGACGTCAATACGGTGTTCCAGTCCTACGCGCTGTTCCCCCACTTCAACGTGTTCGAGAACGTCGCCTTCGGCCTCCGTCGCAGGAAGGTGGACAGGTCGGAGATCGAGCGACGGGTCAAGGAATCGCTCGAGCTCGTTGACCTCGTGGGCTTCGACCGGCGCAAGCCGGGACAGATGTCCGGCGGCCAGCAGCAACGGGTGGCCCTGGCCCGGGCGCTGGTGCATGAACCACGTTTGATCCTCTGCGACGAGCCGACCGCGGCGCTGGATCATGCCACCGGCGAGGCAGTGATGGAGTTGCTGGCCGACAACGCGGTCCATCCCGGCCGCGCCGTCATTGTCGTCACGCACGATACACGCGTCTTTCATTACGCCGATGCCATCTCGCACAGGGACGATGGCCGGATCGTGAAAACCGAATCGCGCCGGCCGATCACGACGCCTGAGGTGTTGGACCGCGTCGCAACCTTTGCGTGAAGCTTGGAGAAATGAAAATGAACATGAATGGCAACAGCGTCGCTTTGATAACCGGCGTTTCCTCCGGCCTAGACTTATGAGAAAGCTCATCCTTCCGCTTATTGCCATCGCGTCACTGACCTTCGGAATCATTTCCGTTGTTCGCTCGCAACCGAAGCACCAATCAACCAATCCGCCGTCCGCGCCGCCGGTCTCGTCATACTCGCACACCGTGGCAGCGGCGGGGTTGGTGGAAACGAGCACCGAGAACATCGCCATTGGCACGCCGTTGGCCGATGTCGTGAGCGAGGTTTTTGTGACCGCCAACCAAACGGTGAAAGCCGGTGACCCGCTGTTCCAACTCGACGACCGCCATCTTCGCGCCGAACTGGCCGTGCGCCAGGCCGACCTGCGCGTGGCCGAGAGCGCGGTGAAAGTCGGCGCCGCCATGCTCGACGACGCCAGCCGGCAGCTGGGTTTTTTCGAATCGCTCAAGGACAAGAACGCCATCAGCGCCCAAGAGCTCACGCGCCGTCGTTCCGCCGTTGAAACCGCGCAGGCACGACTCGACGAGGCAAAGGCACAGGTCAGCGCTGCGACCGCACAAATTCAAATCACGCAAACCAAAATTGATCGCAGCGCCGTGCGCGCGCCGATTGATGGCGACGTACTGCAAGTGAAAGTTCATCCGGGCGAATTCGCGCCGGCGGGAGTCACCGCCACGCCTTTGATTCTATTGGGACGATTGAAGCCCCTGCACATCCGCGTGGACGTGGACGAGCACGAGGCCTGGCGCGTGCGTCCCGAAGCGACGGCCACCGCGGCAGTCCGGGGCAACACGAATCTGAAAACGCCGCTGACATTTGTTCGCTTCGAGCCGTTCGTCGTTCCGAAGAAATCGCTCACCGGCGACAGCACCGAGCGCGTGGACACGCGTGTGCTGCAGGTGATCTACCGCGTGGAGAACGACGCGCTGCCCTTGTTTGTCGGCCAGCAGATGGACATCTTCATCGAGGACTTGAATACCACGACCGCCATGACGATGAAGTGATCGGGGGATTGGGTGCTGGATCTTCAGCGGCCGGCCTTGCCGAACTGCTTCCGTAAAATCTCCAGGAATGCCTTGAGCAATAGCGATCGATGATTTCCCGGAAAACCGGAAACACCTGTAAAGATCGTGATCTTGCGCTTGGGGATGCGCAGGGAAACATTCTTCAAATTGTTCTCGCGTACGCCTCGAATCTCGATGTATTCCTGGGGCATGAATTCTCTCCTCAATTCTTATCAGGTATTCAGTTCTACCAATTGCTTCAAAACCTGCACAAGCTCTCCTTTTTCCGCTTTGATGTCTTTCATATCCGAAAAATAAGTCATGCGCCGATGGTCATAGTCCCCTTCTAACAAGGGACTCTTCATTTTGGAAATCATGGGTTATGAAACACAAGATGGATGCTTTGGCCTCCCATTGCACGACCGCTGCGCGCAGTTGTCCGTGTCTTCTTGCGTTGCTTGTTTGCGTAAATCTCCTGGTCAAAAACTTTTTGCGGTCAAAACCTTCCTCCCAAGCCGGTAACAAGCCGCTTCCTGGTCATTGCGAACCAGCAGATACTCGCCGGCCAGAGCAGGTGTATTCCACGTCTTGGCTTCCAGGGCGTTGAGTTTTGCCACTTCGTGAAATCCGGACGGATTCGCCTCGACCAGGGTGATCGGACCTTGTTCTGTCTGCACGAGCAGTAAATCACCCACGAGCAGAACTTGACCGTGACCATAGCGGCCGTCTTTCCATTTCCGCGCGCCCGTGGCAATGTCCAAGCAACCAAGGATTCCATCGTCCAACCCGTAGAGAAACCCGTCGCGTGAAACGATGTTGGAAAACTCGGACTTTAGATTGCGGTTCTTCCACGCTTCCGTTGCGGCGAAACTGCCATCCG
>VAYX01000032.1 GCA_005885325.1 Actinomycetota bacterium | reverse complement strand
TGATGGCGTAGCGCTTCCCGGCCTCGAGGTTCCTGAACAGGATGCGGTGGGGCACGTTGTCGAGCTTGCGGTAGCAGGTGGTGGTGTTGCCACAGAGGTTGCCGCTGGTCCAGCCGGCATCCGCGGACGGGTCCTTGCCGGCCAGGAGGCCCTGGAAGGCGTCGATCTGCGTGCTCCCGATGGGAGAAGCTTCGGTGGCGGCCGCCGCGCCGGCCCAGACGGCCCCCACGGCCTGCCCCACCACCAGCGCGACAGTGAGGGACAGTACGGCCAGGCCGTACCCACGCAGGGAGCGCGCGCGCTCCACCACCCCCTGCGTCGCCCTCACCTGCTGCTTTCCTTCCGTCGGCGCGAATCTCGTAGGTCGAAACGCGGACAGGATGTCCCCCGCGCGCCGATGGTATGCGGGGCCCCGTCTTACGCCATCAGCCGAAGGTCAGTGGAATCGCTAGGGCCTTCGCACTACGCCGACTGGTGAACGGTTGCCGAGGTCCAGGGTTGCGGGGCACGGCAGACTTTGAAGGTCGACGTCAGGTCGAGGGCGAGGCAGTCTTGATCCAGAGCCACACCGGGGGAGGAGGAGGAAGTCGAGGCCCGGTCGTCTCTCGGTTGAGGCTTGCGGGTCCACTCGGGTCCGAGCCTCGAGGTGAGGTTCCGACTGAGCATTCCCGAACCGCGGCGTTAAGTTTCGCCGGCAATCGGGTGCTGCCGCACATCGAGTGGGGGAACGGGGATCCGATCGTGGCCAGGGCATGACTGGCACGGTCGTCTCCTCACCTAGTTTCCATAATGTACGTTATGGGCGTTCAGGGAGAGGAAGGAAGCGGGGGCCGGCCAAGCCGGATCCGAGCCCCCCACACGGTCACCAGCCACAGGGCCTCGAACACGATCCGCCGGGAGATCTTGGACTGGCCGTGCTGGCGCTCACGGAACGTGATGGGAACCTCGCCGAGCGCATAGCCGCCGCCCCAGGCCCGCAGGACCAGCTCGATCTGGAACCCGTACCCCTCGGAGCGGATGGGTTCGGCGGCCAGATGGGCCAGGAGATCCCGGCGGAAGACCCGGAAGCCGCTCGTCGCGTCGTGTAGGGGGAGTCCGAGCCACAGCCGGGCGTAGGCGTTCCCGGCCCGGGACAGGGCCAGGCGGGTCCGGCTCCAATTGGTGACGGAGCCGCCGGGGACGTACCGGCTTCCCACCACGAGGTGAAACCGGTGGGCTGCGGACAAGAGGCTCGGGAGCTCCGCCGGGTCGTGCGACAGGTCCGCATCCGTCTCCACGACGAGGTCGTATCCCTCCTCCAAGGCCCTGGCGAACCCTTCCCGGTACGCCCCAGCCAACCCGGCCTTGGCCGGGCGCTCCAGCAGACGAACGCGGGGCTCCCCCGCCGCGATCTGCCGGACGACCTCGGCCGTGCCGTCCGGGGACGAGTCGTCCACGACGAGGACGTCCACGGCGTCCGGGAGGGCCAGCAGCCCTCGGATCACCGCCTCGATCGTGGCTCGCTCGTCGTACGTGGGAAGGATCACCAGGGTCCTCGGTCGCTCCGGCAGCGGCTCGGCCGGACGAGCCGGTCGCCGCCTCCGCCGCGGCGCGACCATCAGCCCCGCCGACAGCAGGAGCGCCGCCCATGGCACCCAGTCGCCGAACCTCGTGTACAGGGTGCGTCGGGTCGACACCTGGATCCGATGGCGGAGGATCGCCGGCTCGAAGAGCCCGGCCTCGGCCACGACGCGGCCGTGGGGGTCGATGAACGCGCTGATCCCCGACACGGCGGCGTGCACCACCCACCGGCCATTCTCCACCGCCCGGAGCTGGCTCATCAGCAAGTGCTGCCGTGACGCGGCGGTGAACCCGTAGGACGCGTTGTTGGTCTCCACGACCAGGAACCCGGCACCTTGCGAGACGAGCGTTCGGTCGATCGAGGGAAAGGTGTTCTCGAAGCAGATCACGTCCCCGAACGTGACGCCGTCCACCCTGAGCGGGTGGACCCGCTCCCCCGGTGTCTCATCGTATGGGATCTGTTGCAGCGCAGAGATCCACGAGAGTTCGTCGCGGAACGGCACGTACTCGCCGAACGGGACCAGGTGCACCTTGCGATACTCCCCCACGAGGCTCCCGTCGCGGTCGAATAGCAATCCCTCATTGTGGAAGGCCCCGTCGGGCGCCTGCACGACCGCGCCGGCCAGCGTGGGAACGCCGACGTCCCGGATGGCCCGGGTCACCTGGAGGCGGAAGTCGGTGGCGCTTGCCCCCGGGTCGAGCGCGCTCTCCCCCCACACGGCGAGGTCCGGTGGATCGGCCGCGAGCCGCCGGTGCAGTGCGATGTTCATCTCGGCTACCCGCTGGTCCTCCTCCAACGGGGGAAGGCCCCGGGCCCGGAGCACGTCCACCTGGACGGCTGCCACCTCGAGCGTTCGTCCGTCGGCCCCGAGGATGGGGATGAGCCCGGGGGAAAGGATCAGTACGAGCGAGATCCCCACCAAGGCTGCCGCCGAGGCCGGCCTCCACCGGGCTCGTTCCACGGCGAGCATCAGCAACCCGGCCACCAGGACCACCACGAAGGAGACGCCCCACACCCCCGTCACCGAAGCCAGGCGAAGCAGGGTCGGGTCCCCGGTCTGGGTCGACCCCAGCTGTCCCCATCCGAACCCACCCACCGGCCACATCCCTCGGAGCCACTCCTGGACCGTCCACAGGGCGGCGAGCCCGGCGATCGATCGGAGCGGGCGCTCCCCTCTCCACACGGCCGGCGCCAGGAGCCCGAAGGCCGCCATGTACGCCGCGCAGGCGAGGGTCAGCGCCCCCCAGGCCAGCTGCCCGAACTGCCAGATCCAGTACAGGAGCGCACCGAAGTACGCGACCCCGAACGCCAGCCCGAGCAGCGCCCCCCGGCGGGGTCGGGCCTCGCGGACGAGCCACAGGAGCGGGACGGGTGCGAGGAACGCCACCACCCCCAGGTTCGCGGGCGGAAGGGCCAGGGAGAGCAGGAGCCCGGAGAGTGCGCAGATCGCAAGGGCGAGGGAGAGACGGACCGCTGAGGGGTTCAGGCGCAGTCGCGGCAGAGCATCTTGGCCTTGTCCTTGAGCTGGCTTCGGTGCTTCACCAGATAGCAGTTCTTGCATATGAACTCGGTGGGCTGAGGCGGGACCACCTTGACCGCCAGCGGCTCCAGGCGCTCCTCTCGGGACTGGCTGACGAGGCTGTCATCCTCCTCTTCCTCGCCGTCCCTGGCCTCCTTCTTGACTAGGAGGTCCTCGATAGACTCCACGTCCTCCCCGTCGGCCGCTGCCGCCGGGGCGGGGGCCTCCTCGGAGGAGGCTTCGGAGTCCTCGGCGTCCTCCTCGACCTCTTCGTCCTCGAGGCTCTCTTCGATGTCTTCCATGTTCCCTCTTTCCGGCCGGGGGATTGTACTGCCGGAAAACCGTCCGGCAAGCCCTTCCGCCGCGTTAACGCGGGGAGCCCACTGCTTGTTCCCACACGGGGAAAGGAGGTAACGGGGAAGGCCGGAGAAAGCAAGGGAAAAAGGAGGACCCAAGAGACCTTTGGGGCCACGACGCCGGGGCGCCGAGTTCTCTACTCAGCCTCTTGGGTCCTCGCCGCGTCGCCGCAAAGCGTCGACGCGGCCGTACTGTAGGTCGGCCGGTGGACGGGTGTCAAACGTCGCGACGGTCTTGGTCTGCCAAAACTCACGCCGCGTAGACGTCGCGGCCGAGCGACACGGTGAGGACGGGGCGAAGCCCTTCCACCGAGTCCACGGCCATGGGATCCACCTCGTATGCGGCGAAGTCGGCATGCATCCCCGGGGCCAGGCTCCCCTTCTTGTCCTCTTGATGGGCCAGGCGGGCGCTTCCGATCGTGTACGCGCGCACGGCCTCCTCCCGGTGCAGCCGTTGGGCGGGGTCGTGGTGGCCCTCGAAGGCGGCGATTCCCGCCAGGGGGTCGATGATGGTGATCGGCGAGTCCGAGCCGGCGCCGACCTCCAATCCTCGGTCCAGGAGGGTCCGGAAGCGGTTCATCCCCTCGGCCCTCCCCCATCCCAGCCCTCGGTCGTACAGGCCGCCGGGGTGCCCCCACTCCGCGTCGAAGGAGGGCTGCACCGAGATGGCCAGCCCGAGCGCGGCGGCCCGCTCGACCAGCGCACCGTCGGCCATCTCGAAGTGCTCGACCCGGTGACGGCGGGCCCGGAAGTGGCGACGCTCCCGACTATCCAGGGCCTGGTAGACGCGCTCCCACGTCCGGGCGACCTGCTCGATGGCCGCGTCGCCGATGGCATGGACGCCTACCTGGAGCCCGGCGAGGTGCGCGCCGTGGAAGAACTCCGCGAGCTCGTCGTCACCGAAATAGCCGGCCCCGCTCCCCTCGTGGTCGGCGAACGGCTCGAACAGCCACGCCGTCCTGGCCCCGATCGACCCGTCGACCGGGAGGTCGCCCCCGATCCGGCGCAGCCCGAGGTCGAGGACCCGGCCGACATCGGTGGTCGCGACGTACGGGACGACGTCGAGTGGCAGGCGAGCCCGGTGGCGAACGAGGATCTCCAGGTCGCGCATCCCGCGCTCCTTCGGCATGGACATCTCGTGGATGCACGTCACGCCGTGCGCGACCGCGAGGCTCGCCGCATCGAGCTGGAGCTCCTCGACGTCGTGGTCGGCTAAGTGTTGCTGGAACCAGTGACGAAGGCGAACGTTCGCCTCGCGCGTGACCGTGCCGGTCGGGTAGCCGTCCGTATCTCGCTCGGCGCCGTCCGCGTCGAGTGCGCCGGACTCCTCGAGCCCTCGGCGGTTGGCCAGGGTCAGGTGGCCGTCCACCCGGACCACCGCGAGCGGCTGCTCGGTCACGCCGTCGAGCTCGTCGATCGTGGGGAGCTCCGGCCGGTCCCACTTCGACTCGTCGTATCCGTGGACCAGGACGGGGCCGTCCTTGTCCTTCACCACCTTGCGGAGGATCTCGATCAGCTCCTGTGGGGACCGGGCCGACGCGACCTCCGGAGCCTGATGATGGACGCCGGTGCCGGTCAGATGGACGTGGGCATCCACGAAGCCGGGGATGATGGTGGCTCCCGGAAGCTCGATCACCCGGTCGGACTGCGGCGGCTCACCCGATCCGACCCGCTGCACATGGCGTCCGTCGATCAGGACCCACTCCCCCTTCGGCGGGTGCGACAGCGTGTGGACCAGGGACGCCCGGTAGAGCGTGCGCATCGGAGCGCCGATGATAGCGCCGGGTCGCGAGCGAGACCCTGCCATCGGTGATGACCGCGGCGATCTCCTCGGGCCGTTCGAGCATCCTCGTCTTCTCCGGCGCGAGCGACAGTCCCTGTCGTTCGACCCAACTCGTGAGAGACCGGAGGGCCGCCACGGCCTCGCGGCGGCCGGCGGCGAAGATCCAGATGTCGTCTACCCACCGAAGGTGCCGAACCCCGGCCGCCCGAAGGACCTCGTCCGCCCCGGCCAACGCCGCGTTGGCCAGGACCGCGGACGGGTCCGGCCCGATGGGAAGGCCCGGAACGCCCGCCTCCTCCAGCGCCTCGAGCATGGCGGTCACGTCCTGGACATCGGTCCTCTCGCATCCGAACCGCCGAAGGGTTCGCCCCACCAGATCGGGACCGATCGACGGGTAGCACCGGTGGACGTCGGCCGCGACGAACGCGCCGGCGGCGAAGGCCATGCCGTGCGCCGACCGCAGGAACGCGTCCCGCGCCGGGCGCCACGGCCGGAGCCGAACGTCGCCCGGCGCGGCGGTGAGCGCCCGGTTGGCGACGACCTCCTCCCCCAGCCCGGCCTCGATCACCGGCGCGACCGAGGAGACGACTGCCGCGTACCGGGCGGCGGTGGGAGGGTCGAGGAACGAGAGCCACCGAACGCCACCTCCTCGCTTCGGCGACGGGACGAGCCGATTCGAAGGAGCGAGCCTTCGGTTCGGCGACACCTCTCCCCTCCCCTGGGCCCGGGAGAGGTGCGGCCGCGTCGGTGTGGCACGGTTTGTACCCGGTGCACGGGCTCGGCCGCAATGGGCCGGCCGGGGATATTCCCCTCACCCGGGTGCCGGTTCGTATGATGCGGACGTGGTCGACGATCGGGACCTCGAGATCATCGCGGCGCTCCAGGAGGACGCCAGGGCGACCTATGCGGACGTCGGGCGGCGGGTGGGGTTGTCCCCCTCCTCGGTCCACGAACGCGTGCGCAAGCTGGAGGAGACGGGCGTCATCCGGAGCTATCGCGCGGTGGTCGATCCCGAGGCCCTGGGCCTGTACGTGACCGCGCTGGTCGCGGTGACTCCCCTCGACCCCACCCAGCCGGACGACCTCCCGGAGCGGGTGGAGGACTTCCCCGAAGTGGAGGATTGCTTCAGCGTGGCGGGTGAGTCCAATTACGTCCTGAAGGTGAGGGTCCGCACGACAGGGCACCTGGAGAAGCTCATCCGCCGGCTCCGGGAGAAGGGCCAGGTCCAGACCAGGACCACGGTCGTGCTCTCCACGCCCTTCGAGGACCGGCCCCTGACGCCGTAGGCCCGGTTCCCCGTCCCTCCAAATCCGCTGCTCCAGGGCGTAGACTCGTGCACAC
Organism: Actinomycetota bacterium; assembly: GCA_005885325.1. Lineage (GTDB taxonomy): Bacteria > Actinomycetota > UBA4738 > UBA4738 > HRBIN12 > AC-69. Next base: position 15,726 of record VAYX01000032.1, on the reverse strand, counting down.
GTTCCCGGGCCGAGCCCGGCCTCACCCTCTGGGGGTCGAACCCATGGAGCAGTACCGGCGATACTGGCGATGGGCCAAGCGGGCCGCCATCTTCCTGGTCATCTACGTCGTGGTGGGATACCTGTTCCTCGGTGTCCACCCCAGTGACGCGCTGCTGCATCCCGGCGCAACGCTGTCGACATACCGCACCTTCGTCGTCTCGTTGCTGTTCATCTCCATGTTCCTGGTCGTGCAGTTCGCGGCGATGTTCTGGTTCCTCATGCGGGGCACCTACTACACGGTCTACCCGGGCGAATACGACAAGAGCTTCGACGACGTCCGGGGCCAGCCGGCGGCCGTCTATTCCTCTCGGGAGGTCCTGCGACTGTTCCGGGGGTTCAAGGACTTCAAGCAGATGGGCGGCTACCCGCCCCACGGCATCCTGTTCGAAGGTCCGCCGGGGACGGGCAAGACGCTGATGGCCAAGGCCATCGCCGGTGCCTCGAACGTGCCCATCCTGGTGGCCGACGGGAGCCGGTTCCAGGCGATGTTCTTCGGCATCGGGAACATGAAGGTGCGGCGGATGTTCTCGCGAGCCCGGGCCATGTCGGACAAGTACGGGGGCTGCGTGATCTTTATCGACGAGCTCGACGCGCTCGGCGGCAGCCGCGGAGCCATCTCACAGCAGTCCGTGGAGTACGAGCGACCGTCGGGGCCACACAAGGTCATCGCCGGTATGGGGATGGGCGGCGGGGGCATGGGCATCGTGAACGAGCTCCTGGTCAACATGGATGGCTTCGTGGCGCCGAGAGGTCTGTGGCGGCACGTCCGTCGGATCCTGGGGCTGGGCCGACCGAAGATCCCCTTCTACAACATCCTCGTGATCGGGGCCACGAACCGCGCCCTCTCGCTCGACCCCGCGCTCCTTCGGCCGGGACGGTTCGACCGGAAGATCCATGTCGGCCTTCCCGATGGCGACGGTCGCGAGGACATCGCCCAGTACTACCTGGCCAAGGTGCGCCACGAGCCCACCGACGTGAACAAGCTGGCCCGGATGACCAAGGGCTACTCACCGGCGATGATCCAGAACGTGGTGAACGAGGCCTTGATCTTCGCCCTTCAGGACGGGCGCGACGCGCTGCGGTGGGACGACCTGTGGCAGGCCAAGCTCGTCGAGGAGATCGGCCTCAAGCAACCCGTGAAGCTGACCCCCCGCGAGAAGGAGATGACCGCGGTCCACGAGGCGGGCCACGCCGTCGCCTCGTACACGCTGGAGAAGGGCGAATTCCAGATCCAGGTGATCACGATCCAGAAGCGCGAACACGCCCTGGGCCTGGTCCATGGGCAGGACATCGAAGAGCTGTACACCAGGACCCAGCGCCAGATCCTGGCCGACATCCAGGTCTCCCTGGCCGGCCTGGTGGCCGAGGAGATCTGGATCGGTCAGACCACGACGGGACCCAGCTCGGATCTGGCGAACGCGACCCGCAACGCGGCCGCCTACGTTGGGCTGTACGGCATGGGCAAGAGCCTCATCTCGGTGGCCGCGATGCCTCCCACCATGATGGACGGCGACCCCATCCGCGCCATCCTGTCCGATCCCGAGAGCAGGAAGGAGATGGATGCCCTCCTCGACGATTGCCGCGGTCGGGTCAAGAAGGTGCTCCTCCAGAAGCGGCACGCGGTCGAGGGCGTTCGCGACGCGCTCATCGAGCGTGAGGAGCTTATCGGCGACGAGATCGAGGTCCTCATGGCCGAGCTGGGCGAGCGGGAGCCCCTCGAGATCCCCGTCGGGATCCTGACCGGGAACGGACAGCAAGGCGGCCAGCCGCTCGCGATCGGATCGGGCGCTGGTGACGGCGACGGGCATGGGCCGGGGCCATCGGGCAACGGGCCCACCGGCCAGGCGCCGCCCCGACCCGACCTGCCCTAGCGGAACGGAACAACCCGCCGGGTGCCCACCGGTATGCTGGTGCGTCCATGCGCCTGAACAACACGCTGACCCGTCGCGTCGAGGAGGTCGTCCCCGTGGACGACCGCAAGATCGGCATGTACTCGTGCGGCCCCACCGTCTATCGGTACGTCCACATCGGGAACCTTCGAACGTTCCTCCTGTCCGACCTGCTCCGCCGGGCCCTGGAGTTCGAGGGCTACGAGGTCACGCAGGTCATGAACATCACCGACGTGGGACACATGACCGACGAGGCCTCCGATTCCGGTCGCGACAAGATGGACCTGGCCGTCGCGGACGAGGGCCTGTCCCCCAAGGAGATCGCTCAGAAGTACACCCAGGCGTTCCTGGACGACACGGAGGCCATCGGCATCAAGCGGGTCCACGTCTACCCCAAGGCCACCGAGCACATCCCCGAGATGATCGAGCTCACGGAACGTCTGATCGAGAACGGCCACGCGTACGAGGTCGACGGGACCGTCTACTACGACGTCCGCTCGTTCCCCGAATACGGAAAGCTCTCGGGCAACACGCTCGACAAGCTCCGGGCGGGCCATCGCCAGGAGCTCGAGGTCGACTCGAACAAACGCCACCCCGAGGACTTCGCCCTGTGGAAGAAGGCAGGGCCCAACCGGCTGATGAGATGGGACAGCCCGTGGGGCGAGGGGTTCCCCGGATGGCACATCGAGTGCTCGGCCATGTCCATGAAGTACCTTGGCGAGCGGTTCGACATCCACACCGGCGGCGTCGATCTGATCTTCCCCCACCACGAGGACGAGATCGCCCAGTCCGAGGGCGGCGTGAGGCACGAGGTGATCTCGGCGTGGGTCCACGGGGGGTTCCTTCGGCTGAAGGAACAGAAGATGGCCAAGTCCTCCGGCAACATCATCCGGATCGGGGACCTCGCGGCGCTGGGGATCGACCCTCTGTCCTTCCGCTACTTCACGTTCGAGACCAGGTATCGCAAGGAGATGGACTTCTCCGAGGACGCGCTGCGGGCCGCCGACACGACGGTCAAGCGCCTGCGGCAGCGGATGGCCGAATGGGGAGGCCCCGCCGAGGGCCTCGGTTCGGAGGCCAAGGCCTTCGACGGGCGGTTCCGCGAGGCGGTGGCCGACGACCTGGACATGCCCCAGGCCCTGGTGATCCTGAACGAGCTGGCGTCCTCACGGAATGTCCCCGACCCGGAGAAGTACTCCCTGGTCTCGTCGTGGGACCAGGTCCTGGGCCTCGATGTCGAGCGGGACGCCCGCGCGGGATGGCAGCCGAGCGACGAGGTCGCGGCCCTCGTGGGCGAGCGGGACGCGGCGAGAGCCAACAAGGACTTCGCCACGGCCGATCGGGTTCGCGACCGGCTCCAGGAGCTCGGCCTGGAGGTCATGGACACGCCGGAAGGGACCAGGGTCCGTCCCCGTATCTAGGGCTGGCTTTACCCGACGGCTGCGAGAGCTGGCCGCGGTTCGAAGGTTTCGGCAGGTGGCGCCGGGCCACGGTAGCGGGTCCCGTCGGGATGGGACCACCGGACCGTCCCCTCCCTCGCGCGGGATACGGTCCACCCGAACTCGTGGACCAGCTTGTGGTGGAACGTGCACACGAGCAGCAGGTTGTCGAGGTCTGTCCGTCCTCCCCGCTCCCACCACTCGATGTGGTGGGCCTGGGTGAACCGGCGGGCCCCGCACCCCGGGAACCGACACTCGGAGTCGCGGTACCGGAGCTGGCGAAGCATCCAGGCCGAGGGCTCCCTGGCCATCCGCCCCACGCCGACCGGCTGGCCCATCCCGTCCTCGATCATGGCCTGGACCCGGCTCGAGCAGAGCAGGCGCTTGGCGGTCTCGGCGTGGATCACCCCACCGCCCTCGAGCTCACAGCCCGCCTCCCCAGAGATGAGCGCCTCGAGCGGGGCGTGGACCACAACCGCCGCGCGGTCCGGATCGGGATCGCCCGCCAACGAGGTGGAGGCAAGGGCCACCAGCGCGTCGGCCCGCCTGGCATCAGCGTGGCAGGCGCCCTCTTCCCCCGGCATCACCGGGAGCTGTTCCGCCAAGCGTTCGATGGCCCGGGCCAAGACCGCGCCCTCGGCCGCTGGGAGCTCAGCTTCAAGTCCGAACCGCCTCCCGTCGTCGAAATGCCACCACGACAGGAACCGGCTGGCCTGCGCGTCCCGCACGTCCTCGATTGCCTGCCGGACGGCGACGTCGGCCTTTCGACGGATACAGGCCACGGAGACACCCCTGGCCCACGAGACGAGGTTCGATTCGGTCTCGGCCGTGGCGAACCGAGTGAGCTCAACCACCTTGTCGATCCCGAGCTGGCCCGAGCGCAATGCCTCCGAGATGCGGGGCAGCCCCTCGAGGGCGTGGGCCGCATGGATCCACCGGGATGCCTTCCAGCAGGAGATGCCGTATCGGATGGAGAGGAAGTGTGCCGTGTCCCGCGCCCCTGACTCGCGCCAGGCCTCGAGCCGGTCGGCCTCCGCGATGAGTTCGAACAAGTTCCGGTGCGCGCCGGAGATGTGGGCGTGCAGCGCGTCCATCCAGTGGACGACATCGTCTTTCGTGCGGTCGGGTTCCATCCACCTGCACGGTATCGAACACGCGTTCGGTTGTCTGTTAGGTGGGTCACACTGGACCCGATCTCTTTGGAATCCTTCGGACTGCCGATCGCGGAGGGCGATCCCGGACCCGGCCGGCTACCGTACGGCGAGTGGCTCCCGCGGAGCTTCGTTCAGCCGGACCGCACCATCGTCGGTGACCGCCACGATGTCTTCGATCCGCGCCCCGAACCGGCCCGGGAGGTAGATGCCGGGCTCGATCGAGAACGTCATGCCGGCCTCGAGCTTCGTCGCGTTGCCGGCCACGATGTACGGCGGCTCGTGGATCTCAAGGCCGATCCCGTGGCCGGTGCGGTGGATGAACCACTCGCCGTAGCCCGCGTCGTCGATCACGTCGCGGGCGGCCCGGTCGACGTCCTCGGCCGGGACGCCCGGGCGCACGGCCTCGAACGCGGCCTGCTGGGCCCGCCGAACGACGTCGTGGACCCGGTCGAACTCCTCCGGCTGTTGCTCGACGAACACGGTCCGAGTGATGTCCGAGCAATAGCCGTCCAGATGCCCCCCGAAATCCATGACCACGGCCTCGCCCTTCGCGATGACCCGCTCCCCAGCTTCGTGGTGCGGCGACGTGCCGTTCGGACCGGAGCCCACGACGGTGAAGTCCACGACCTGGTGGCCGTGCCGTCGCAGGGTGTCGGCCAGGTCCGCGGAGACGTCGGCCTCGCGGCGGCCGGCGAACGTCACGAGGACGATGTCGGCGAAGGCGGCGTCGGCAGCCGACGCCGCCTTCGCCAGCGCCGCCAGCTCCCACTCGTCCTTCACCGCCCGGAGCGGCGGCATGGCGCGGCCGGCGGCGACGAAGGTGCGGTCCGCCGCCGCCTCCTGGAGTCCCAGGACATGCGATGCCCACGTCTGGTCGGTGACGGCCAGCGGGCCTGGCGGGAGGAGCTCGGCCGCCACGGTGTACGGGTCCTCGCCGTCGGCCCACCCGAGGACCTCGATCCGGTCCGCGGCCGGCGACGCCAGCGCCGCCGGCCGCTCCAGGAGCGGCACGAGCAGGACCGGGCCGCGTCCGGGTGCGACCACCAGCAACGTGAGCCGCTCGAGGGGCGGTGGCGCGTGGCCCGTCAGGTAGAGGAGGTCCGGCCCCGGGGTGGCCAGGAGCGCGCCCAGGCCGGCTTCCCCGGCCACCACCGCCGCGCGGTCCAGCCGCTCGGCGTAGCGAGTCGCCCCCGCGCCGCCGGTCACAGCTTCATCAGGATGGCTTGGGGGACGACCTCGAAGGTCGCCGGGGTGGAGCCCAGCACCTCACCGTCCGCCTCGATGGGGAGGGGCCGGTCCGCGTCCACCTCGAGGGCCTCCTTCACCCGGAACTCCGCGACCCGCGGGTGCGGGAGGTGCTCGCCTCGATAGACCTTCGGCAGGAGCGTGAACGAGTCCGACTTCGGCCCCTTGAAGATCAACACGTCGAGGACGCCGTCGCCCGGGTACGAACGAGGTGAGATCTTCATCCCTCCCCCGTAATACTGGCAGTTGCCCACGATCACCATGAGGCCCGGCCCCTCGTAGTCCTTGCGGTCGGCCCGGACCTTCAGCTTCGCCAGCCTGAACCGCGGCAGCGTCAGCCAGAAGCCGACGAAGTACTTCGCCTGCCCCAGAGAGACCGGGAGGCGGTCGGCCCGGGCCGCCACCGCCGCCCCCAGCCCCGCCTCCGCCACGTTCGGGAAGTACCGAACCGCCCGCTCGCCGTTCGAGCCCGCATACGTGATCTTGCCCACGTCGAGCGGGTAGGTGTTCTCCCCCAGCAGGTGCTGGCACGACCGGGTGACGTCGCCCGGGAGGCCGAACGTCCGCACGAAGTCGCACCCCGAGCCGGCGGCGACCACGCCGAGCACCGGCTGCGGGACGATGGTCGTGCCATCGTCGCCGAACATCCCGTTCACGACCTCGTGCACGGTTCCATCGCCTCCCACCGCCACCACGAATCGACCGCCGTTCGACAATGCCTCGCGGGCGAACCGGGTGGCATCGCCCGGCCCCTCGGTTCGAAGGAGGCGGTAGGGAAGCGCCCGGGCCTGAAGTGTCCGCTCCAGCTCGGGGATCTCCTGCCCCACGCGCCGCCGGCCCGCGTGCGGGTTGACGATCACCGTGAGCTCTCCGAAGGGGCTCGCCATGGCGGGTGCATCCTACCCATGGGGCTGGACCGCCCGTCTCGATCGGGACGGATCCGCGCGTCTCAGACGCCGGTGTAGGAGACCACGCCGCGATTCACCGATTCGACGGCCCGGTGAGCCAGGTCCGCGGTCTGGCCCGAGGCCACCTCCTCGATCTGGCGGAGGAGGTCCAGCAGCTGCTTGCAGCTGCGGACGAAGTCACCGGGGGCCATGCCGGTCTCCGCCAGCACGTCCTGGAGGGGCTTGTCCTCCGCCCACTGGAACACCGGGGTGGCGAAGCCCGCCTCGAGCTCCCGGCACAGCTCGACGTGGTGCGAGTCCTCCGACCGCCGGATCCGGCGCCATAGCCGATCCAACCGCTGGTAGCGCTGAGCCGTCTCGGCGGTGGGCATGTCCGCCTGTCGCGGCACACGTTCGCGCGACTCGTACACCACCGTGGAGACCAGGGCCGCCGTCTCCGCCGGTGAGAGGCCGGCGACCAGTCCGTCGCCGAGCGCCTCGGCCACCAGGATGTCGCCTTCGCCGTAGATGCGGGAGAGGACGTCGCCCTTGGGGAGGATGGCGAACTCCCGCACGTAGCCCAGTTCCTCCAGAACCCCGAGCACCCGCTCGAACTGGCGGGCGAGCGTCTCGGTCCGCGTCTTGATGCGGCGTTCGATCCCCTGCAGCCGCTGCTCGAGCTGGCTTGCCCGAACGGCCCATCGCTCGTGGGTGGGCCGGTCGGGGCAGGCGTGGCAGGGGTGCCGGGCCGCCAGGTCCTCCAGCCGGGCCGCCTCTCGCTGCGCCCTCGCGTCCAGGCGGTCCCTGGCCTGCTTCGGCGGTCGCACGTCCAGGGCTACCAGGCGAGCCGCCAGGTCCCGGCGGTACCGAGCGCTCCGCGCGCTCCCCGAACGCGGGAGCGGGATCTTGGTCAGGACGCTCGGCGGCTCCTCGAAGTCGCGGACGGACAGCCGGAAGAACTTCCGGTCCTGGGCTAGCACCGTGGGCCGCCCCTCGCGTGACGACAGCACGACGGCGAGCCCCCGCCGCCTGGCCCGGGGGACGAAGATCACGTCGCCCGGGCGAAGCGACATCAGAGCATCGCGCACGGCATCCGACCGGACGCGCTCTCGGCCCTTGCGGGCCTCCTCCCGGATCTGCTCGGCCTTCTCCCGGAGCCGCCAGTACTCCGCGAAGTCGCCCAGATGGCAATGCATCTGCTCTCGATAGCCGGCCAGGTGGGCGGTATCCCGCTCGATCTCGCGCTCCAGGGTCACCACCCCCCGGTCCGCCAGGAACTGGGCGAAGGATGAGTTCAACAGGTGATGGGCCTGGTCCCTCGTGTAGTTGCGGACGAGGTTCACCGCCATGTTGTACGAGGGCCGGAACGACGACGAGAGCTCGTACGTCCGAGTGCTCGCGAGCGAGGCCACCCGCTCGAAGGGCACCTGCCGCTGGAAGACCACCACGGCATGCCCGATCTCGTCGATCCCTCTCCGGCCGGCCCGCCCGGTGAGCTGCGTGTACTCCCCCGGCGTGAGGAGCTCGTGCCGTTCGCCCGAGAACTTCCAGAGGTCCTCGATGACCACGGTCTTCGCCGGCATGTTGATCCCGAGCGAGAGGGTCTCGGTGGCGAAGACCACCTTGACCAGCCCCGCCTTGAACAGCTCCTCCACGGTCTCCTTGAACACCGGGAGCATCCCGGCATGGTGGGCCGCGATCCCGGCCGAGAGGGCCTCCCGGAACTCGTAGAACCCCAGCGTCTCCAGATCCTCCTCGGCCATCCAGGCCACCCGCATGTCGGCGAACTCCCGGATCCGATCGGCCTCTTCCCGCGTGGTCAGGCGGAGCCCCGCGTCCATCAGCCACTCCACGCTCCGGTCGCAGCCCGCCCGGCTGAACACGAAGTAGATGGCCGGCAGCATCTCGTTCCGGGCGAGTACCTCCACCACCTCCTCTCGGCGCGGCACGTACACGCGCCGATGGCCCTCGCGAGGGCGCGGGATGCGTTGGTGCTGGGCCACGCCGGAGGATCGCCGGTAGTACGTGCGGTACCGGACCTCCTCCTGGTCCAGCGAGACGATGTACGGGTTGGGGATCAGCTCACCGTCCTGCTGCACGTGCATGGGGTGCAGCTCGTGGCCGATCAGGTAGTGGTGCTCGAGCGGCACCGGCCGGCGTTCCTCGATGACCACCCGGGTCGGGCCTCGCAGGGTGCCGATCCACTCGCCGAACTCCTCGGCGTTGGAGATCGTCGCCGACAGGCATACGACGGGGACCGACAGCGGAAGATGGATCAGGACCTCCTCCCACACGGCGCCGCGGTACGGGTCCTGGAGGTAGTGGACCTCGTCCAGGACGACGGAGGACAGGCCGAGGAGCGTGGGGCTCTTCTCGTAGAGCATGTTGCGGAGGACCTCGGTGGTCATCACGACCACCGGGGCCTCGGAGTTGATCGAGTTGTCCCCGGTGAGCAGCCCCACCTTCGCCGCCCCGTATCTGGCCACCAGGTCACCGAACTTCTGGTTCGACAGGGCCTTGAGCGGCGTGGTGTAGAAGGCCTTGCTCCCCTGGTCCAGGGCCCGCTCCACGGCGAACTCGGCGACCACGGTCTTGCCCGAGCCGGTGGGGGCCGCGACCAGCACGGATTCGCCGGCGTCCAGGGCCTCGATGGCCTCCACCTGGAAATCGTCCAGCGCGAACGGATAGCGGGCGGCGAATCGTTTGGGATCGGTCACATCGCCAAGTCTACGGGTGGGGCCGCGCTACCCCCGAAGGCCCGCCCGCTCCACGTGTTCCTCCAGCGCGCCGCTGAACGAGTCCGGTTGCTCCAGGTTGGACAGGTGCCCTGCGCCGTCGATCACCAGCAGCGTGGCTCCGGGGATGGCGTCGGCCATCGGTGAGGACACCTCCGGGGGGATCAGTGTGTCGTCTGTGGAGGTGATCACCAGGGCGGGGACGTCGATCCCCGGCAAGTCGGGGCGGGAGTCGGGTCGCTCGGCCATGCCGAGCGACGCGGCCGCGATGGCCTCCGCCGGCTGATCGGCGATCAGCCGGCGGACGTACGCCCAGAGCGTTCCGGGGGCTCCTTCCGAGAGGAGCGGCGGTGGCGTCTCCACCAGGAACCCGTTCCCCTCCCTCCGCAGGCGCTCCGCGAGGGCCCGACGACTCGCGGCTCCCTCCTCCGTGTCCGGCTCCGCCCGCGTGTTGGCCAGGACGATGCCGGCGAACCGGTGCCGGGCTCGCCGCCACAGCTCGAACGCGACGTAGCCGCCCATCGACAGGCCACAGACGACGGCCCGGTCCACGGCGGCCCGGTCCAGCTCGGCCATCGCCCGGTCGGCGGCGGCGCTCATCGTCATGACCTCACCCGCCGGCTCGGTGCCGCCGAACCCCGGCAGGTGCGGCGCGATCACCGGCAGGACGCCGGAGAAGGCCGAGAGCTGGGCCTCCCACATCCTCGCGTCGAGCGGGAAGGCGTGCAGCAGCAGCAGGCCGTCGGTCACGAGCCGGACTGGACCGACGGGAGCGACGGCTGGAAGATGCCGCCCTCCTGCTGGACCTGGATGAAGTCGCTGTAGCCGCCGTTCATGAGCTCGGCCGCGACGACCAGGATCCCCTTGGCGCCGTTCAGCAGCTCGGTGCGCTGGCCGCCGGTGGCGGCCGCGGCCCGCTGAACCAGGAGCGCCGCGTGCTCGTACAGCTTGAGCGCGTCCTCCATCTTCTCCCTGGCGTTGAAGAAGTAGTTCACGAATGCGGCGTCGAAGCCCTTGTTCGCCGTGATCGACACAACATCGATCTTGTCTATGGCCTCCCACGCACTCGTGGCCACCCCCCCCGCCGCCTCTGCATCGGTGGCAGCCGTCTTCGGCTTGACCGTGCCCTTCCCCAGGCCGTCCACGTCGGTGGTGAGGGCGGGGAACGCGGTGAAGCCGTCGGGCGGCGCAGGCTGCCCGGCGGCGGCGATCGCACCCTGGACCTTTCCCCGGAACGTGACGGCGGCGATGCGCTCCCGTCCCGCCAGGGCCTGCTCGCGCGACTGGGTGCGCTCCCGGGCCAGCCCGTACCAGATGCCTCCGACCGCGGCGGCTACCACGACCACCAGCAGGCCGATGCGGAATCCCCGCCGAGCGAGCAGCGGCTTCTTCACGGGCGTGTACGCGGGCCGGGGTCCCGGAGTCACGACCCGTCGGCTCCGCGGCTTGCTCTTGCCCTTGATGGCCATGGACTCCCCTATCGGTTCATCAGGCGGGCCACGATGATAGCGCCCTCGTAGAACAGGACCATGGGAACCATCATCGCGGTCATCGTGTAGGGGTCCGAGCTCGGCGTGATCACCGCGGCGAAGATCGCGATGAACAGGATGGCCCCCCGGCGCCACTGGCGAAGCTGCTGGCTGGAGATCACGCCGACGAGCGTGAGGAAAACGAGCACCACCGGGAACTCGAAGGACATTCCGAAGGCAAGCGCGAGGAGCATCACGAACCCCAGGAACCGGTCGCCGGTGAGCAGCGGCACGAACCCCGAGCCTGCGAACCCCAGCAGGAAGCCGAGCCCCTTCGGCAGCGTGAAGTAGGCGATGACGGCGCCCAGGGCGAACAGGGCCACCGAGGAGGCCACGAAGGGCACGGCCAATCGGCGCTCCCGGCGGGTGAGACCGGGCACGACGAAGGCCCACAGCTGCCACAGGACGATGGGCAGGGCGATGAACAGCCCGAGGAACACCACCACCTTGAGTTTGATGACCACGGGCTCCAGGACCCCGGTGAACACGAACTTGCATCCGGTCGGAGGACGGTTCCCGGCGGGCAGGTTCTCGATCGTGTCGCAGTAGGGGTTCTGGAGCAGCCGGAGGACGGGGCCGTACAGGAACCACCCGATGACCGAGCCCAAGCCGATGGCCCCCAGGGCGATGAACAGCCGGCTCCGCAGCTCCTCGAGGTGCTCGACGAGCGTCATCGTCCCCTCGGGGTCGCGAGGGGGACGCCGCAGCCGCTCCGGGATCAGCTTCATCGGCGATCGACGAGGATCGGCCTACTCCGCCGTGGACCGGCCGCCGTCGCCCTCGTCGTCCAGGTCCACGCGCAGGCTGCGCTGGATCTCGTCCTTGGCCTTGCGGAGCTCGGCCAGTCCCTTGCCGACGTGGCGGACGAGCTCCGTCCCCTCCCCGCCGTCGGCCACGGCCTGTCCCTCGGGTGGCGTCGCTCCGTCGGGGGTGGGCACGGACCGAGCCGTGGGCGCCGGCTCCTCGTTCAGCGCGGACTGGATGGTCTTCTGGACCTCCTCCTGCGCCTTCCGGAACTCGCGGATCCCCCGGCCGATGGACCGCCCGACCTCCGGCAGCCGGCGGGGGCCCACGACGAGCAGGGCGATGACCAGGATGACGATGAGCTCGAGAGGGCCGATGTTGAACATTCGTCGGTGGGCAGGCGCCCGGGGCGATTCTACTGCGCGAGGTTCAGGAAGGGCCGCGCGCCGAGCGCGCCGCGCCGGTGGGCAGGCTCGCGGCCCTCGAGGACGCCCGCTCCCTCCCCACTGCGATGTCCTCGGCGATGGGCTGGACCTCCTCCTGGAACCGACGGAGGGTCCGACCGAGCAGGAACACGTGGCGAACCAGCCCCACGAGCACGACGGCGACGGCCAGGGTGCTGACCAGTCCGACGATGATCCAGACGGCGGCGGGAGTGGTCACGCGGAGGATGCTAGCCGAGCCGTCGGCTCAGCGCTGACCGGCGAGGAACTCTTGGATGTGCCGGTCGTCCTGGAGCGTGAAGTGGAAGTCGATGAGGTCGTCGATGGTGAAGGCCGGGCCTTCGGGGAGCCGGCCGCGAGGGTCGATCCGCTGCTCCTCGGGCTCCTCCTCGAACATCGGCATGGTGCGCTCCTCGACCTCGCCCCGGCCCGAGACGTCCACGCCGGCCGAGACCAGGAGGGCAACGATCTTGCGGTCGGCCCGCTTCTCCACGCCGTCGAGGCAGGTGGGGCAGGTGAACCGGTAGGTGCCTTCCCGCCCGCCGTGCAGGACCGAGAGGAGGATGGCCTCGGGGCCCATGTCCACTTCGCCGCAGCGGGGGCAGGTGGTCCGGATGGTGGTCATGTCTGCACCTGTATCGGCCCGCCCGGCGAAACGGTTTAGCGTCGGAGGGCCGGAGGGGACTACCCTATTCGTACAGTTCTTTGGTCCGGCTCGCGAGCTCTCGGACCCGGTCTTTCAGCTCGGGTGGGCTCAGCACTTCGGCCTCGCCCCCCAGCCGAAGGACCAGGCGGGCCACCCATTCCAGGCGGCTCGCGGGGAGCTGCACCTCCAGGTCGCCGCCGGCTCCCTCGGTCTCCGCATCCACCTCGTAGTACTCGGCCACCCATCGGGCGGCCGGGTGGAGCAGCAGCTTGACCGGGACGTCCCGTTCCGTCGGGGTGTACAGGGCCCGTCCCGCGCCGGCCAGGCCTCGGGGCTCGAAGCCCTCCCCGGTCGGCTCGACGGAGCGGATCCGGTCCGCGCGGAACAACCGCTCCTCCCCCGAGCGGTGGTCGAAGGCGGCCACGTACCAGTTGCCGATGGCGAAGAAGACCTCCTCGGGGTCCACCTCCCGAGCGGTGGTCTCGGCCGAGGATGCGGCGTAGTACTCGATGCGGACCCGCCCGTTGGTGGCCACGGCCTTCCGCAGGGCGTCGAGGGTCTCGGAGGGCCGGCCGTCCTCCGCCGCCTCCACCCGCTCGGCCAGCTCGCCGAGGGTCTCGGGGCCGAGGCGCTCCTCGAGCTTTCGCAGGGCCGAGGCCAGGGCCGTGGCCTCACGGAGGCCGGGCGTCACGGCCAGGGCGGTTCCCCGGAGGTACAGCGCGAGCGCCTCGGCCCGGGTCAGGCGAAGCGGCCGGGCGAAGTAGTCGGCCATCTCGATCCACACCCGCCCGTCCTCGATGGCCACGCCGATCAGGTCGCCCGGTCCGTATGGGGGCAGCCCCGAGACGAACAGCAGGTTCAGGTCCGAGGTGAGCTCGTCCTCCCGCACGCCGAACAGTCGAGTGATCTCCGATAGCTCGGTCCCCGGATGCTTGACCAGGTACGGCACGAGCACCAGCAGCCGCCGCAACCGGTCGGAGGCCCGTGAGGTCGCCGCGGGCCGAGGCCGACCGCTCATCGACGCGCGGCCTCCAGGCGGTGGACGATCTCGGCCCGCAGGGATTCCGGCGCCACGGCCACGGCGTCGGGACCGAACGAGAGGATCCACGACGCGAGCGCGTCGCCCGGGGCCGCAGGCAGGCTGACCTTCACCCAGCCGTCGCTCCTCGTGTCCTGGATCAGGGCTCCGAGTACCCCTCGAGTCGCCCACCACGCCACATCGGGCGAGAAGGCCACCGTGGCCCGCTCCTCGGGTTCCCCCGGGCCGAACGGTCCCACGACGACGTGCTCCACGGCCCGGAAGCCCTCCGGCGGCGGGCCGGCCTCACCATCGAGCCGGAGCTCCCCGCCCGCCCTCGACAGGCGGAACGCCCTGATCTCGTCCCGCTCGCGGTCCAGGCCGACCAGGTACCAGTGCCCGGCTCGGAATACCAAGCCCCACGGATCGACGTGGCGTTCGGATTCGACGCCCCGGGACGTGCGGTAGGCGAACCGAACGCTCCGGCGCTCCGCGATCGCCTCCGCTGCCGCGGTCAGGCGGGCGTCCACCGCTCCCGCCTCGGCGGCGAGCGGCGCTGAAGCCGCGCCGGCCACCAGCCCGCCGTCGGTGCCGTACAGCAGCTTGCGGACGGCCTGCTCGGCCGCGTCGTCGGGCCCGCCGGCATGCGCCGCGACGAACAGGGCCGAGATCTCCTCCGGGGTGAAGTCGATCTCGGGCAGGTAATACCGGTCCTTCAGGATGGCGTAGCCCTGCTCGACCTCCCACGCGTCGGTCGCGATGACCTCGATGGGGACCCCGACGTCGCGCAGGACGTCCTTGTCGCGTTCGAACATCCGCTTGGCCGACTGGAGGTCGTCCTGGCCGTAGCCTTCCGGCATCTTCGTGCGGATCTGCTCGAAGGTGAGGGGACGACGCGACTCCAGCAGGAGCGCGACGAGGTTGACCAGACGCTCGAGCGGGTGCATCGGTGCGGCATGATACTCGGGCCATGGGTGGCGAACGGGCGGGCATCAGGTTGCGGCGCGGCACCGTCGTGTCGGTCGGCGCGTCCCGTCCCGGGGCGATCGAGCTCGAGGTCGAGGTCGACGGTGAACGGTTCCCAGCGCTCGCATACCCCGACCTCACGGGACCGGTCCGCGAGGGGGACGTCGTGCTGCTCAATACCACGGCGGTGGCGCTCGGCATGGGCACCGGAGGGTTCCACCTGGTGATCGCGGTGGAGGGCGGCCCGGAAACCGAGCTCGCCAACGGCGGCCGGGTGATGAAGGCCCGGTACACGCCGCAGCAGGTGGCCGTGCGGTCGGTCGAGGAGACCCATCGCGACGCGCTGGAGCACTCGCCGGGGCTTCAGGGAACGCCGGTGGTCGCCGCGCCGCTGCATTCGATGATCGGGCCGATCGCCGCGGGCGCGAAGGCATCCGGGGACGCTCGCGTCGTCTACGTCATGACCGATGGAGCGGCGCTTCCCGGCCCCCTCTCCCGGCTCGTCCCCCGCCTCCGCGACGCCGGGCTCCTCGACGGGTTCATCACCTGCGGGCAGGCCTTCGGAGGCGAGCTCGAGGCGGTGACGATCTGGACCGCCCTGCTTGCAGCCAAGGAGGTGCTGGAGGCCGACGTCGTCGTCGTGGCCGACGGGCCGGGGAACCTGGGGACCGACACCACGTGGGGCGTCAGCGCGCTGGCGAGCGGGAACGCGCTGAACGCCGCCGAGGCCCTCGGTGGTGTGCCGGTTGCGGCGCTCCGCGTGTCTTTCGCGGACACGCGCCCGCGCCACCGCGTGGTGTCGCACCACTCGCTGACGATCCTGGAGAAGGTGTGCACGGTCCGGGCGAACGTCGCCGTGCCGGTCCTCGACGACGAGGGCGAGCGGGACGCCGTGTGGGAGGGGCTCAGGGCTCGGAAGCTCGAGGAGCGGCACCAACTCGTCGAGGTCGACGGACGACCGGCCCTCGACAGGCTCGATCGGCTCGCTTT
>VAYX01000123.1 GCA_005885325.1 Actinomycetota bacterium | reverse complement strand
CGGCCTTGGGTTCATCCCCCCGCCGCTGTGGATGGCGGCGAAGATCGGTGCGCTATCGTTCTTCGTGATCTGGCTGCGGGCGACCTACCCGCGGCTGCGGGAGGACCAGCTCCAGCAGTTCTCGTGGCTCGCGCTGATCCCGCTCGCGCTGGTGCAGATCATCGTGGTCGGCCTGGTCAAGGTCGCGGTGAGCTAGGGGAACGGGGAGGCGTCGTGGCCATCGAGGAGAAGGACGTTCGGCGGCGCAAGTCCTCCGGCCTTGCCATCGGCCAGGGCCTGATCAAGGGCCTCGGCGTCACCCTCAAGCACATGCTGCGGCCCGCCGTCACGCAGCAGTACCCGGAGGAGAAGCCGGACCTGCCGCCCCGCACCCGAGGCGTCATCGCGCTGAAGGAAGCCAACTGCACCGTCTGCTGGAAGTGCTCGCGCGAGTGCCCCGACTGGTGCATCTACATCGAAGCGCACAAGGAGACCCACGATCCGGCGGGCGGAGGGCGGGCCCGGTCGGTCAAGGTCCTGGACCGGTTCGCCATCGACTACGCGCTGTGCATGTACTGCGGGATCTGCGTGGAGGTGTGCCCCTTCGACGCGCTGTTCTGGAGCCCCGAGTTCGAGTACGCCACCTTCGACATCGTCGAGATGACCCACGAGAAGGAGAAGCTCGAGGAGTGGACCTACACGGTCCCTCCGCCGCCACCTCTCGAACAGGGCGCCCAGGAGGGCGCGGGAGGTTGACCGGGCAGGAATACGTCTTCGCCGTGCTGGCTCTGGTGGGGACGATCTCGGCGATCAGGCTGGTCACGGCGAAGAACGTCGTCCACGCCGCCCTCTACCTCGTCGTGACGCTCTCGGTGGTTGGCGGCGTCTATCTCCTGCTCGCCGCCGAGTTCGTCGGCTGGGTCCAGATCCTCATCTACGTCGGCGCCATCGTGATCCTGTTCCTGTTCGGCCTCATGCTGACCAGGGCCCCGATCGGACGAGAGGCCCTGGACAACCAGCAGCGGGGGATCGCCTTCCTGATCGGCCTGGGCATCCTGGGCGGGCTCGTCTATCTGATCCAGGGCGCGTTCAGCTGGAGCGGGCCCAGGCTGCGCCCCTCGGTTGGCACCACCGCCCAGCTCGGCCAGTCGCTGTTCCGCCAGTGGGTGCTGCCCTTCGAGGCCGTCTCGTTCCTGCTGCTCGCTGCCCTCATCGGCGCGGTCGTGCTCTCACGGAGGGACGACCGGCCGTGATCAGGCTCCCGCTCGTGCTGTTCTTCTCCGCCGTGCTGTTCTCGACCGGCGTCTACGGCGTGTTGGCCCGGCGCAACGCCGTGCTCGTGCTGATGTCGATCGAGCTGATGCTGAACGCGGTGAACGTGAACCTGGTGGCGTTCTCCCAGTTCTGGCACGACATCACCGGACAGGTGTTCGCGCTGTTCGTCATCGCCGTCGCCGCCGCGGAGGTAGGGATCGGCCTGGCCATCGTGATCCTGATCTATCGGAACCGCGAGACCATCAACGTCGACGAGGTGAACCTCCTGAAGTGGTAGGCGCGGCCGAGACCCTGAGCGCCACCGCGATCGGGCCGGGGTTCGCCAGGCTGGCCTGGGTGGTCGCGGTGCTCCCGCTCGTCTCGGCGGCCCTGACCCTGTTCTTCGGAAAGCGCACACCGGGCCGGGGTTGGATCTACGGCGTCGCCGCGATGAGCGCCGGGTTCGTCCTCTCGGTGCTGGTGCTGTGGCACTTCGTGCAGGGGGGCGGCGCGGTTGGTTCGTCGGTGACGTGGTTCACCATCGGGCCGTTGCACGTGGAGGCGGGGCAGTACGTCGACGGTCTGACGGCGATCATGCTGATCGTCGTCACGGCCGTCTCGCTCGCGGTCCACGTGTACTCGATCGGCTACATGCACGACGACGTCCGGTTCACCTGGTTCTACGTGGTGCTCTCGGTGTTCACGGCGGCCATGCTCAACGTGGTCATCGCCGACAACCTGATCCAGCTGCTGGTGGGCTGGGAGGTCATGGGCCTGTGCTCTTACCTGCTGATCGGGCATTGGTGGGAAGAGCGGATCAACTCCAACGCCGCGATCAAGGCGTTCATCACCACGAGGATCGGCGACGTCCCGTTCATGTTCGGGATCTTCGTGTTGATCGCGGCGACGGGCTTCCACTCGGCCAACATCCAGCAGGTCGGGGAGCTGGTGGGGGGACCCGATGTGTCCCGGGGCCTGGTCTCGGTCGCGGCGTTGCTGCTCTTCGGGGGGACGATCGGCAAGTCGGCGCAGTTCCCCCTCCACGTGTGGCTCCCGGATGCCATGCAGGGCCCCACCCCCGTGTCGGCGCTGATCCACGCGGCCACGATGGTGGCCGCGGGCGTGTACCTGGTCGGCCGGATGTACTCGGTGTTCCTGCATGCGGCCCCCGAGGTCCTCGGGTTCGTCGGGATCATCGGGGGGATCACGATGTTCGGGGCCGCACTCCTTGCCCTGGTCCAGGACGACATCAAGCGGGTGCTGGCCTACTCGACCGTCTCGCAGCTCGCCTACATGGTGACGGCCATGTCGGTCGGCCCCGCGGGCAGGGATGCGGCGTTCTTCCACCTGTTCACGCACGCGTTCTTCAAGGCCCTCCTGTTTCTCGGAGCGGGCTGCGTGATCCACGCGGTGCACTCGAACAACATGAGCGACATGGGCGGGCTGTGGAGGAGGATGCCGGTCACCTTTTGGACGTTCGCGTTCGGCTCGGCTGCCTTGGCCGGCATCCCGCCGCTGGCCGGCTTCTGGTCCAAGGACGAGCTGCTGGTCGCGGCGTCGAAGGGACACGCCGTCGTGTTCACGCTGATGCTGGTCACGGCCCTGGTGACCGCCTTCTACACCACCCGGATGGTCATGCTGACCTTCCTCGGCCCGTACCGGGGGCACGGTGAGCCGGAGGAGGCGCCGGCCGTCATGACGGGACCGCTCGTCGCGCTGGCCCTGGGGACCGTCTCGGTCGGCTTCCTCGGGGCCGCCCTCACCCGCGGCGTCTTCTTCAAGTGGGTGTTCTTCGAGGTGCCGGAGCCGGTGACGTTCGTGCTGTGGGTGGCCACCCTGTCGATCCTTGCGGCGGGGCTCGGCGTCCTGGCCGGGTGGTACGTCTACCGCGAGCGGCCCGAGCCCGACCCCGTGTTCCAGCTGGGATGGCTCTCGAGCGTGCTGGTCAACAAGTTCTATCTCGACGAGGTGTACATGAACGGGATCGTCCTGCCGGTCCGGGACCGCCTGGCCGCCGCGGCGGTGTGGTTCGACCGAAACGTCCTGGACGGCATGGTGAACGGGACGGCCAGGCTCACCAAGGACCTGGCCTTGGGGACGGACGAGTTCGACCGCACCGTCGTCGACAGCGCGGTGAACGGGGTGGCGCAGGCCGCCGGGTTCACCGGCGGGCTGCTCCGCTACCTGCAGTCGGGCAACGTCCAGCGCTACGCGGCGTTCCTGTTCGTCGGCGTGGTCGTGCTGGCCATCGTGATCACCAGGATCTGATGGACCGGGAGAGGGAGAGCGGATGAACAGCGGGTGGGAGAACTGGGCCATCTCGATCGCCACGTTCCTGCCCCTGGTGGGGGCGCTGGTCATCGCGTTCACGCCGAGGGAGCGGGACCGGCTGGTCCGCTCCCTCGGCGTGCTCATCACGGCGGGCGCGCTGATCGCCGGCGTGGTCATGGCCATGGGGTTCGACTACGGAGCGGGCCACGGCCTCCAGTTCGAGGTCAACGCGCGGTGGATCCCGGTCATCGGGGCCCGGTATCACGTCGGGATCGACGGCATCAGCCTCCCCCTGTACCTGTTGACCCTGGCCCTGTCGTTCCTGTGCGCGATCTACAGCTACCGGTTCGTCCCCAGCCCCGGGCGGACGAAGTCCTTCCTTGCCCTGCAGCTCCTGCTGGAGACCGGCATGGCCGGCACGTTCATCGCGTTCGATCTCATCCTGTTCTTCGTCTTCTGGGAGCTCGTCCTGGTCCCCATGTACTTCCTCATCGGGATCTGGGGAAGCGCGAACCGTGAGTACGCGGCCATCAAGTTCTTCCTCTACACGTTGTTCGGGAGCGTGTTCATGCTGCTGGCGTTCCTGGGCATCTATTTCCGATCGAGCGTGAACGGGGCGCACACGTTCGACATCGTCCAGCTCCAGCAGTTCGCCGCCTCGGGCGGGTTCACCAAGGCATTCCAGCTCGTCGCGTTCGTCGGGGTCTTCCTCGGGTTCGCCATCAAGGTGCCGATGTGGCCCTTCCACACGTGGCTCCCCGACGCGCATACGGAGGCCCCGACGGTCGGCTCGGTTCTCTTGGCCGGGATCCTGCTGAAGATGGGCACGTACGGGTTCATCCGGGTCGCGCTCCCGATCCTCCCCGACGCCGCGCGGGAGTGGGCGCCGTGGATCGGCGGCCTGGCGGCCATCGCCATCGTCTACGCCGCGCTGGCCTGCCTAGCGCAGCGCGACCTGAAACGGTTGATCGCGTTCTCCTCGGTCGGCCACATGGGCTTCGTCATGCTGGCCATCGCCACCCTCACGCCGATCGGGATCAACGCGGCCATCTTCGGGATGGTGGCGCACGGCGTGATCACCGGGATGCTGTTCTTCTGCGTGGGCTCCATCTACGACCGGTACCACACCCGCGAGATCGCCGAATTGGGCGGGGGCCTCATGCAGAAGCTTCCGTACCTCGGCGGCGTGTTCGCCTTCGTGGCGATCGCCTCGCTGGGCCTGCCCGGACTGGCCGGGTTCTGGGGGGAGGTCATGGCGCTGCTCTCCTCGTACCAGCCGGCGCAGGCCCTGAACACGGGCCTGTTCCGGGCGTTCATGGTGGCCGGGGGGGTCGGCACGATCCTCACGGCCGGGTACTTCCTGTGGATGTTGCAGCGGGTCACCATGGGGACCTTGCCGGAACGATGGCGGGAATCGGCCCTTCCCGACGTCGTGACCGTGGAGTGGGTGTCGTGGCTGCCCCTCCTTCTGGCCATCGTGGCCCTCGGCGTCTTCCCCCGGCTGATCCTCGGTGTGACCGATGGGGCGGTCTCGGGACTCATGCGGCTCTTCGGCGGATAGCGGCCAGCGGAGGCGAGCCGGGCCCATGCGCATCGACTACCACGCGATCCTCCCGGAGATGATCCTGTCCGGCACGATCCTGCTCGTCCTGGTGGCGGACTCCTTCGCCCGGCCCCGCCGCAAATGGGTGGCCATGCCGGTCTCGTTCCTGGGGATCCTGGCGGCGTTGATCGCCGAGCTGACCCTGATCGGCTCGCACCGCACCACGTTCAACGGCATGTTCGTGGTGGACAACTTCGCCTTGCTGTTCAAGGTCTTCTTCCTGTCCGTCGCGTTGCTCGTGCTGCTGGTCTCGCTCCGCTACTTCAGCGACGGGCGCTGGTACCAGGGGGAGTACTACTTCCTGCTCCTGACGTCCTTCCTCGGCTGCGTCCTCATGCCCTCCTCGCGGGATCTGTTGATGCTGTTCATCTCGCTCGAGCTCGTGTCGGCGCCTGGCTTCCTGATCGTGGCCTTTCGGAAGTCGGATCCCCGCTCGAACGAGGCAGGGATCAAGTTCTTCCTGTTCGGCGTGCTCTCCTCGGCCGTGATGCTGTACGGCATGAGCCTGATCTACGGGGTGACCGGGCACACGAACCTCACGGAGATCGGGCGGTCGCTGTCGGGGACCCTGCCGCAGGGACAGGAGACCATAGTGCTGGCGGCCATCCTGTTCATCGTGGCCGGGTTCGCCTTCAAGGTCTCGGCGTTCCCCTTCCAGTTCTGGGCGCCCGACACGTACGAGGGCGCTCCCGTCCCGGTGGCAGCCTTCCTGGCCACGGCGTCGAAGGCCGCCGGGTTCGCCGGACTCCTCCAGCTGATGTTCGTGGCCTTCGCTGGGACAGCCGAGTTCTGGACGCCGATCTTCGCCGCCCTGTCCGTGTTCACCATGACCGTGGGGAACCTGGTGGCCCTGCAGCAGCGGCAGATCGTGCGGCTGCTGGCCTACTCGAGCATCGCCCAGGCCGGGTACATGCTCTTGCCGTTCGCGCTGGTGTCGGCGGACCAGACCGTCAACAAGGCCGCCTTCGCCGCCGCGACCACGTACATCCTGATCTACGCGGTCATGACCCTGGGGGCCTTCGCC
>VAYX01000122.1 GCA_005885325.1 Actinomycetota bacterium | reverse complement strand
AGGGGCTGGCCCGGCTGCACGACCTGGCCCACCTCCACCGTGCGTCGTGTCACGCGGCCGGCGACCGGCGCAAAGATCGTCGCGTACTCGAGGTTCAGCTCGGCCTCTTGCAGGGCGGCGCGCGCCTCGGCCACCTTCGCCTGCGCGCTGGCGGTCTCCGCGCTGCGGATCGTCACCTCGCCCCGGCGGCTCCGGGCGTCGCCGAGCCCCGCCTCGGCCGCTTCGCGCTGCCGGCCCGCCTGCGCCAGCGCCACCTCCTGACTCGCCACCTCAGCTTCGGCCTGCGCCACCTCGGCGCGCGCCATGTCGAGGCGTCGCCGGGCCGCCTCGAGGGCCGCGCCGGCCGTCTTGAACGCGCTCTCCGCGTGGTCGAACTCCTGACGCGAAACCAGTCCGCGGTCGAGCAGCTCCTGCATGCGTCCGCGATCGAGGTCCGCCCGATCGAAGTCCGCCTGGCGCGCGGCGACGTCGGCCGTCGTCGCCTGCACGGCTGCCCGGCGCGCCAGGAGCCGGCTTTGACGCTCGTCGATCACGCGTCGGGCGCTGTCGATGCCGAGCGCCGCGCCCGCCGCCGTCGCCTCGGCGAGGGCGACCTGACTCCGGGTGGACTCGTCCGTCACGGGCACGCTCGCCGCGGCAGTCCGGAACTGACTTTCCGTCGTGGCCAGCGCCGCTCGGGCCTGGTGGACCTTCATCTCGAGATCACGAGGGTCGAGGCGCACGAGCGGGGCCCCGGCGGGCACTTGCTGGTTATCGCTGGCGAGCACCTGCACCACGGTGCCGCGCACCCGAGCGCTCACCGGCGAGATGTGGGCCTCGACGAACGCGTCGTCGGTCGAGACATGGCGGTCCCAGTAGCGCCACACGCGGACCCCGTACGCGCCGACGACCACCACGACGACGCCGAGAAGGGCGAGGGCCACGAGGCGGCGGCGGCGCGTGTCGGGCCGCCGGAAGACTTCCCCGGTATTGGTATCGCTCATCGTGTCCTCACCCGGGCTTCTTTCCCATCGTGCGGGCGGTGTCCGAGCCCTGCCGAGAGAATCCGCGCGGTGGCCATCACCTCGATGGCGAGCACGCGGGTCCTGGGGCCGACCCGATCCGTGGGCCCGCCGATCGCGCAGGCGCCCCCGACGCGGCCGTAGCGGTCGAAGACCGGCGCCGCGATCCCGGACGCACCCGGCACCAGCT
This sequence comes from Actinomycetota bacterium, assembly GCA_005885325.1. Classification (GTDB taxonomy): domain Bacteria; phylum Actinomycetota; class UBA4738; order UBA4738; family HRBIN12; genus AC-69. The sequence goes on along the minus strand of VAYX01000122.1, from coordinate 5,390 downwards.
CGTCGGTGGTCGCGCAGAAGCCGGCCCGCCGGATCGCCTCGAGCGAGGCGCGGAGCGCGGGCAGGCTCGTCACCGTCCGCTCCGTGTGGCGCGGGAGCGACAGCGACTTCAACACTTGCTCGCGCTCATCCTCCGAGAGAAAGGCGAGGATGACCTTGCCGCTGGAGGTCGCGTGGAGCGGGCGGCGATCACCGACTCCCCCGGCGTACCTGATGACGTGGTCGCTCTCGACCTTGTCGACGTAGACGATGGACGCGCGGTCGCTGCAGAGGGTGCCGAGGAACACCGTCTCCCCGGTCCGCCGCATGAGATCGACGACGGCCGGCCGCGCCACCTCGACCAGGTCCCGGTGCGCCGGCGCGGCCGCCCCGAGATCGAGCGCGCCCGGGCCGAGCCGGTATTCGAGGGCGCGCCCCTGCGCCAGGAATCCGCGCGCGGTCAGCGCCCGCAGGAGGGGGAGCAGGCTACTCTTTGGCGCCCGCAGGCGCGCGCTCACCTCGCGGAGGGCGAGGCCGTCGCGGCTTGCCGCCAAAAGCTCGAGGATGTCGACGAGACGGTTCGCCGCGCGGTGCCCCCCGTCCGTGCCCGCGCGGCCCGCCCGCCCGCGGGGAGCGGGCGGCCGGCGAGTTCGCATATCGGAATTGCGTTCCGTATTCGGCACGGCGGTAGTATAGCCGACGCGGCGCGGGTTGACTACCGGTCGCCGAGTGTCGTTCCGCCCTGGTGCGTCTCTAGCGCTGTCCCGACGACGTGAACTCCGCGTCCCTGACAAGACCCTTGGCGTCGGCGCATTCGGAAATCAGTAGATAGGGAGGCCCTCGCGCGTGTAACGCCTCGGCGGCGCCATCGGATTGCGCGTGAGCCAGGTCGCCGCGTCGCTCGTGTCCATGATGGAGCCGCGCAGGATCGCCAGCACCAGGTCGTGTGTCGCCAGCGTGTTGAACGCGGCGTCCACGTGCGTTGCGCGGCCGCCCTCCGGAGGCCGCACGAGAAACGGCACGCGGTGGTCCATGTGACCGTCGTAGCGCTCCGCCTCCCTCCACCACCCGTCACCGCTCACCACGAGCCACGTGCGGTCGCCGAGGCGCGCCCGCTCGATCGCACGCCGCAGATCCGCGATGAGCACGTCCGCCAGCGCGAGGTTGTCGAGATAGCCCCCACCCGTCCTGGTGAAGTTCCGCGTCGTGAGACGCCCCGTGGCGCGATCGTAGATGCCGGGCGGGCGTGGGAGCGGCACGTGGAGCAGCACGAGCCCGAAGTGGCCGTCGGCCGCGGTGCGAATGGCCAGATCACCGAGCTCTGCGACCGTCTGGGAGAACAGCCGGCGCACATGCACCGGCGGCACGAGGCTGCCCCACTGGTTCCAGAGGGTCTGGCCGAGCGTGTCGGCGCGTGTCTGCTCGTGGGCGTCGGACGACCTCCAGTCGGCGGCGCCGAGCGAGGCACCGAGGACACGCGGGTATGGCAGGAGCCATCCGAGCACGGCCGTGTCGTAACCCATCGCTCGCGCCTGCGAGAACACGTTCGGGTGGGCGCTCCAGCGTGCCGTCTTGCCGTCCCTGAACGTGAGCTCGAGATCGTTGGGGCCCGTCGGCGCGACGGCGACGACCGGGCGCCCGGTGATGAGCGCGGGCATCGAGACTTCCGGCCTGCCCGCCGGCGGGCGCGCGGCGTCAGCGTAGAGCGACTCTTGCCTCAGGCGATCGATCTCGGGCAGCGCGAGACCGGTCGGGCGCGCCTCGAACAGGATCCGCTGATCGAGCTCTTCGAGCACGAGCCAGACGACGCGCCGGAGACTCGGCGGGCCCGCGCTGAGAGGCGCCGGGTCGACCCGGCGCCAGACCGGGCCGGCCGCCACCTCGAGGAACGTCCACAGGCCATGTGCCAGCGTGAGAACCGCCAGCGGGGACGCGATGAGGGCCAGACGCCGGATCGCACGCAGGGCTGGACGGGGCCACCCGAATGAAGCCGCGAGGACCAGGAGGGTGACCGCCAGCAGCCCGGGACGGCCGATCGCCTCCGTCCATCGGTCGACGGTCGGGTGCGTGATCCGCACGAAATTCAGCGCGATCAGGAGCGCCGCCGCGGCCGCGACGGCGGCGAGACGACTCCAGCCCGGCCGCCGGGTTCTCCGCATCACCCGCACGCCCAGAAAACCGACGGCGGCGAGACCGACGAGGTTCAGCAGGAGCGCCACGATCACCGGCGCCCCGAGCGCCACCCGGTTGTAGAATCCCCAGTCCCCGCTGAAGAGCGCCTCGCTGCGCGCCTGGCTGAAGCATAACGTCGACAGCGCGAGACACCCGAGGGCGTCGACCACGTGTTCTCGCCGAATCCACTGCCAGCGACGGGGCGGAGGGGGCGGCGCTGGAAGGCGGGCGTCGCGGTACCACCACAGCTTGTCGGCCGCAGACTCGACGCCCGGTTCAGCCACGACTTACCGGCCAGACAGCGATCTTCAGGAGCGCGGCCGCCACACCGGCGATCCTAGCCGCACGCCGTCGCGAGCGTCAATGTTGCCTCCGGTGGTCGCCAGCTTCGATCCGTGGTACACCGCGCTCGTCATGTCATGTCGCGATGCCCGTCCGCGCGATCTCATCGTGGGAGGCCGGCGCGGTCCGGGCTGGCTGTGAGGCGTCGGCGCCTGCCCATCGTTGTGGCTCTGCTGGGTGCGCTGGCCGGCTGCGCGGTCCACGCGCAGGAGCCCGGACGCGCGCGCCATGTCGTCATCATCTCGATCGACGGCCTGCGCCCGGAGTTCTACCTCGACGATGCCTGGGCGGCGCCGGAGCTACGCGCGCTGCTCAACACGGGAAGCCACGCACGGGCGGCCGAGGGCGTTTTCCCCACGGTCACCTACCCCAACCACGCGACGATCGTCACGGGCGTGAGGCCGGCGCGCCACGGGGTGCTCTCGAACACGATCCCGACGCCCGCGGGCACGCGCGAGCGGTGGTACGAGGAAGTGACCGATCTGCGAGCCTCGCCGATCTGGGAGTGGGCGCGCGCCGCAGGGCTGACGACCGCGGCGGTCTCGTGGCCCGTCACCGCCGGCGCGCGCGTCGACCTGCTCGTCCCCGAGCGAGACTACTACGCGCAGAAGGAGCCCCTCGAGCGCCTGCGCGCCGGCAGCTCGCCCGGGATCTTCGAGCGCCTGGGCGTGGCGCCGAAGGCCGAGATGTTCAGGGACGTCGTGCTGTGGGACGCGTTCCTGACCGAGATGGTCACGGCGATGATCCGGCAGGCGCGCCCGAATCTGCTGCTGGTGCATCTGGTCCAGACCGATTACTTCCAGCACCGCGTGGGCCGGGAGGGCGCCGAGCCGAAGGCGGCCGTGACTCGCGTGGACGCCCACGTGGGAACGATACGGCGCACGCTGGCCGAGGCGGGGCTTGCCGATCGCTCGGTGATCATCGTCACGGGCGATCACGGCTTCGAGGACGCACGCCGGGGCGTGCATCCGAACGTGCTCCTCGCGCGCGCGGGGTTGCGTGGCTGCCCGGAGCCGGGCGACGGCTGGCGGGCGACTGCGTACATCGCGGGCGGCTCGGCAGCGATTCTCGTCAATCCGCCCGGCGACACCGAGACGGCCGCTGCCGCCGAGAAGGCGCTCCGCGCAGACGCGGGTGACGCCTACACGATCGTGTCGCGCGCGGAGCTCGACGCGCTCGGCGCGCTGCCAAACGCCGCCTTCGCGATCGCGGCCGCGCCGGGGTTCGCGATGGGTTCCGCCTGTCGGGGCTCGCTACTCGTTTCGGCTTCGGGCGGGCAGCACGGCTACCTGCCGTCGCATCCGCGCATGCCGACGGGCTTCATCGCGGCCGGCACCGGCGTGAGGGCCGGCGTCGCCCTCGAGCGCGTCCGACTCGTGGACATCGCGCCGACCGCCGCCCGGCTTCTCGGCCTCGCGACGCCGGACGTGGAAGGGCGCGTGCTCGACGAGATCCTCGAGTGACCGCTCCCGAAGGGTCGTACACTGATCGCCGGGTTCGACGAAGCCACACTCAAGCGCGTACTCCGTTGAAAGGAAGGCCCACGATGGCGCACAAGGGGTTCTCGCACATCGGTCTCTCGACACTGGATCTCGACCGGACGCGTGACTTCTACGAGAACGTCCTGAAGTTCAAGGCAGTGCGCTGCGACACCCTCAAGGTCAAGGAAGGCGGGCAGATCCGCCACATCTTCTTCGACACCGGGCGCGACCAGCTCATCGCCTTCATGGAAGCGCGGGGCGTACCGGGCGTGCCGGCGCAGTACGACGCGGGGATCAACCACGGGCTCGGGGTGCCGAACGCGTTCTATCACTTCGCGTTCGAGGCGGGCTCCGAGGCGGGGCTCGACGAGATGCGCAACGCGCTCATCGCCCGCGGCGTCGAGGTATCGGATGTGGTCGACCACGACTGGGCCAAGTCGATCTACTTCAAGGACCCCAACGGGGTTCAGCTGGAGTACTGCTGCTTCACCCGCAACCTGAACGCGGACGATGCCAGGATGCAGGAGCGCGCCGAGATCTCGATCCGCCGGTTGGGGCTGACCGGTGCCGGCAGTCCGACGCCGGTGGGGAGCGCTAAAGCCGGATAGCGATCCGCTCCGAAGCATGCCGGGGCCGGGGACGGCGGTGCGTGTGACACCGAGCCGTCAGCGAGCCGATGAGTGGGCCGTCGTCCTCGCCGCCGCCGGCATCCCCCACTGGCTGCGCCGGCGCCTCGACGGCTGGGCGGTGATCGTCCCCTCCGATGATGCCGCCTCCGCCCTGGCGAGTCTCGCCGCCTACGACGAGGAGAGCTCCAGGGAGGGCACGAGCCGCCGCGACGAGACGACGTCGTCGCGCCCCATGACGATCGTCGGCGCCGTCGTGGCGCTCCTGCTGATCGGGTTCTTTGCGATCACCGGACCGCGCGCGGCGCGCAGCGTATGGTTCGAGCGCGGCAGCGCGGACGCGACGCGCATGATGGCGGGCGAATGGTGGCGCGCGATCACCGCGCTGACGCTGCACGCCGACGCGCCCCACCTGGCCGGCAACGCCGCTGCCACCGTGGTGCTGGTGACCGCGGTGTGCTGGTACCTCGGGCCCGGCGTGGGGCTGTGGCTGCTCCTGCTGGCGGGCGCCGGCGGCAACGCCATCACCGCCGCGATCCACGGCGGCGATCACGTCTCCGTCGGTGCATCCACAGCCACCTTCGGCGCCATCGGCATCCTCGCCGCCCTGCGCATCGTCGCAGGCCGCGCGGGAGCGGGCGGGAGGAAGTCATGGGTCGTGATCGCGGCGAGCCTGGCCCTCCTGGCGCTGCTCGGCGCCGGGCCGCATGCCGATCTCCTCGCCCATCTCTTTGGCTTCCTGCTGGGTGGGGGGCTCGGGCTGATTGCCGCGCTCACCATCCGATGGGTCC
>VAYX01000105.1 GCA_005885325.1 Actinomycetota bacterium | reverse complement strand
GTGGTGTGACGGGCGGTGTGTACAAGGCCCGGGAACGTATTCACCGCAGCGTTGCTGATCTGCGATTACTAGCGACTCCGACTTCACGGGGTCGGGTTGCAGACCCCGATCCGAACTGAGCGCGGCTTTTTGGGATTCGCTCCCCCTTGCGGGATCGCAGCCCTTTGTACCGCGCATTGTAGCATGTGTGCAGCCCTGGACTTAAGGGGCATGATGACTTGACGTCATCCCCACCTTCCTCCGGTTTGGCACCGGCAGTCTCCCTAGAGTTCCCGGCATGACCCGCTGGCAACTAGGGACAGGGGTTGCGCTCGTTGCGCCACTTAAGGCAACACCTCACGGCACGAGCTGACGACAGCCATGCACCACCTGTGCGGGCTCCGTAGAGGACCGTGTTTCCACGGCTTCACCCCGCATGTCAAGCCCAGGTAAGGTTCTTCGCGTTGCATCGAATTAAGCCACATGCTCCGCCGCTTGTGCGGGCCCCCGTCAATTCCTTTGAGTTTTAGCCTTGCGGCCGTACTCCCCAGGCGGGGTGCTTAATGCGTTAGCTTCGGCACGGACGGGGTCGATATCCGCCCACACCTAGCACCCAACGTTTACGGCTAGGACTACCAGGGTATCTAATCCTGTTCGCTCCCCTAGCTTTCGCGCCTCAGCGTCAGGACAGGTCCAGAGAGCCGCCTTCGCCACCGGTGTTCCTCCCGATATCTGCGCATTTCACCGCTACACCGGGAATTCCACTCTCCCCTACCTGCCTCGAGCCGTGCAGTATCGGACGCAGTCCCGGGGTTGAGCCCCGGGATTTCACAACCGACTTGCACGGCCGCCTACGCGCTCTTTACGCCCAATGAATCCGGACAACGCTCGCTCCCTACGTCTTACCGCGGCTGCTGGCACGTAGTTAGCCGGAGCTTCTTCTGCAGGTACCGTCACCTTGCGGCTTCGTCCCTGCCGAAAGGGGTTTACAACCCGAGGGCCTTCATCCCCCACGCGGCGTCGCTGCGTCAGGCTTTCGCCCATTGCGCAAGATTCCCCACTGCTGCCTCCCGTAGGAGTCTGGGCCGTGTCTCAGTCCCAGTGTGGCTGGCCGTCCTCTCAGACCAGCTACCCGTCGTCGCCTTGGTGGGCCGTTACCTCACCAACAAGCTGATAGGCCGCGGGCCCATCCCAGACCGCAAAAGCTTTCCTCGGCAGATCATGCGGTCCGCCGAGAGTATCCGGTATTAGCTCCGGTTTCCCGGGGTTATCCCAGAGTCTGGGGCAGGTTGCCCACGTGGTACTCACCCGTTCGCCGCTCTCCCCCGAGAAGGGTTACCCCTCCTCGGGTTCTCGCTCGACTTGCATGTGTTAGGCGCGCCGCCAGCGTTCGTCCTGAGCCAGGATCAAACTCTCCGTAGAGGTCCACGAGCCGGCCCGAGGGCCGGGATCGCTTCCTGGTTTGGTTCGTACGAACCGTCTGCTGGAGAGGGACGCGACGAATCGCGCGCCTCCCAGCCTGACGGGAAAACGCACTGGCTTTTGGCACACTGTTCAGTTCTCAAGGTGCGGGCAGCGAACCAGAAGGTGGGAACCTTCAGGAAGGGTCCGCGCCAACGGGTGGTAATGGTAGCACGGGGGACGGGGCGGCGACGAGCGCCGAAACCCCAGGTGGGCGGCGGTTGCGCCGAGGCACCACTCAGCGGAGCCGGAGGAACCGGCGCCGGCTGACCTGCAGGACCTTTCCCTTGAGCTCGGCGACCGGGTACTCGGCCGCCGGGTCGGTCACCGGCTCCCCGTCCAGGCGCACGCCTCCCTGCTCGATCAGCCGGCGGGCCGCCGAGTTGGAGGGGGCCAGGCCGAGCGTGGCCATGAGTTGAGGAAGCCAGATCAGCCCGTCCGTGCCCTTCGAAGCCTCCGGAGGGATCTCCGCCTCCTCTATCTGCACGGGCGCCTGACGTTCCCGGTGGACCCGGTCGAACCGCTTCTCGGCCTCGGCCCCGGCCCCGGGCGCGTGGTACAGGTCCGCGACCGCCCGGGCCATGCGGCGCTTCTCCTCCACGGGCTTGCGGCTGCCGTCGGCCATGCCGGACTCGATCCTCGCGACCTCCGAGGGGTCGAGGTCCGCGGCGAGCAGGAGGTACTTGGTGATGAGGTGGTCCGGGATCCGCATGAGCTTGCCGAACATCTCGTCCGGCGGATCCGTCAGTGCCACCCAGTTGTCGAAGGACTTCGACATCTTGCGTTGGCCGTCGATCCCCTCGAGGAGCGGCATGGTCAGGACGACCTGGGGCTCCTCGCCGTAGGCCCGCTGGATGTCCCGCCCCACCAGGAGGTTGAACGTCTGGTCGGTTCCGCCGAGCTCGAGGTCTGCCCGAACGGCCACGGAATCCATCGCCTGCATCAGCGGATACAGGAACTCCACCACGCTGATGGGCTTTCCTTCCTCGTACCGCTTTCGAAAGTCGTCGCGTTCGAGCATCCGGGCCACCGTGTACGCCGACGTAAGCCGGAGCACGTCGGCCATCCCCATCCCGGCCAGCCACTCGGAGTTCCGTCGGACCTCCGCCGAGCTCATGTCGAGGACCTTGCCCGCCTGTTCGAGATAGGTCGCGGCGTTCTCCTCGATCTCCTCCTCGGTGAGGAAGGGCCTGGTCTCGGATTGGCCCGAGGGATCGCCCACCCGGCCGGTGAAGTCCCCCACGATCAGCACGGCAACGTGGCCGGCATCCTGGAAGTGCCGGAGCTTTCGAAGGACAACGGCGTGGCCGAGGTGAAGGTCGGGCCGAGACGGGTCGATGCCCAACTTGACCCGAAGGGGACGGTCCAGGGCCAGCTTCTCCTGCAAGCCGTCCTTGGGGATGACGTCGGCGGCTCCGGCCACGAGGCGAGAAAGCGCGGAGGAGGCCATCGGATTCGCGATGCTACCAGTGCGGATACAGGGCCGTGGCTATGATTGACCGGCCATGAACCCCTCCCGGCGTCCTCTCGCGCTCGGGCTCGTCCTGGCGACTCTGGCTGCGTCGGCCTGCAACCTTCCCGACCTGAAGCAAGAGCAGGCGGAGGCACCGGCGCTCCCGCAGACCTCGTTCGTGTTCGCTGCGGACGGTTCGTTGATCACCCCCCTGCACGCGGAGCAGAACCGGGTGATCGTTCCCCTGTCGAAGATCCCGGAGAACGTCCGCAACGCCGTGGTGGCCATCGAGGACAAGCGCTACTACGACCACATGGGGATCGACGTCAAGGCGTTGCTCCGGGCGGCATACGTCGACGCCACTACCGGGCGGATCGTGGAGGGCGGCTCCACCATCACGCAGCAGTACGTGAAGAACGCGTACACCGGCGACGAGCAGACCCTGTCGCGGAAGTTCCGGGAGGCCGTCCTGGCCTATCAGCTGGAACAGACGCTCAGCAAGGACGAGATCCTGGCGAGGTACCTCAACACGGTGTACTTCGGCAACGGCGCGTACGGGATCCAGGCCGCCGCCGAGACGTACTTCGGGCGGCCCGCGTCGGAGCTGACGCTGGCGCAGGCCGCGCTGCTGGCCGGGCTCATCGCGGCACCCGCGGACTACGATCCGGTGGTCCGTCCCAACCTCGCCACGAACCGGCGGAACCAGGTCCTCACCCAGATGCGCGAGCTTGGGATGATCGAGCCGGGTGCGTTCGCGAGCGCCGTGCAACGCCCCGTCAACCTGCACATCCGGCAGAGGAGCACGGAGCGCTACCCGGCCCCGTACTTCGTGGACTATTTCAAGCAGTGGTTCCTGTCCAACCCGAGGTTCGGGAAGACCGTGCAGGACCGATACGACCTGCTGTTCAAGGGAGGCCTGCGGATCCAGACCACGATCGTCCCTCGGTTGCAGGAACAGGCGGAGCAGGCCGTCCACTCGATCCTCCTCTACCGCAGCGACCCGTACGCGGCCATGACGGTGATCGATCCACGGACCGGCTACATCAAGGCCATGGTCGGCGGGCGGAACTACTGGGATCCGAACGACCGGTTCGCCAAGGTGAACCTGGCGGCCGGCGGGAGCACGGGACGCCAGGCGGGGTCGGCGTTCAAGCCGTTCACGCTGGTCGCCGCGCTGGAGCACGGGATCTCTCCCAGCCAATATTTCAACGGCTCCTCGGTGGCGGTCCCCTTGTCGGATGGGACGGTGTGGACCCCGGGGAACGCCGAGGGCTCCTCGTACGGCTACATCTCGCTCGAGAGCGCCACGATCAACTCGGTGAACGTCGCGTACGTGAACATCGAGAAGGCGGTGGGCGACGGCGACATCTACCTGGGGGCGCAGCGCGTCGTGGATACCGCGAAGCGAATGGGCATCCGGTGCTGCACCCAGACCACCTCCCCCAAGAACCAGTTGGTGCCGGTCCCTTCGGCCGTCATCGGCACGAACGAGGTCAACACGCTCGAGATGGCATCGGCCTACGGCACCCTGGCCGACGGCGGCGCCCACGTCGCCCCGACACCGGTCGTGACCATCACCACGCCGGACGGGAAGGTCCTGTACCAGGCGCGAGCCAATCCCAAGCAGGTGGTCAACCCGGCCATCGTCACGGTGGCCGACGGCATCCTCCAGAAGGTCGTCCTGTACGGCACGGGAGCGGCCGCGAACATCGGGCGGCCTCAGATCGGCAAGACCGGGACCGCGCAGAACTACAGCGACGCGTGGTTCGTGGGGGCCGTCCCCCAGCTCGTGGCGGCGGTCTGGGTGGGGTTCCCCCAGGGCCAGGTCTCGATGCAATTTCCGACCACCAGGATCTCCCCGGTCTACGGCGGTACGTGGCCCGCCCAGATCTGGCGGGCGTTCATGGTCAACGCCACCCACAACCTTCCGGTGAAGCCGTTCCCGACGTCGAACGTCCGGTTCGTGACCCTTCGGATCGACGTGACCCAGGGGTGCCTGGCCAACCCGTACACACCCCCGCAGAACGTCGACACGCAGACGTTCATCGCCGGGACCGAGCCCCAGCTCAAGGTGTGCAAGCAGCCGACCTCATACCAGCTGCTCCCGGTGCCCTCGGTCATCGGCCTGAAGGAGAGCGCGGCGATCGACCTGCTCCGGTCGGCGGGCTTCGTCGCGAACGTCGCCTACGCGGCATCCGACCAGCGCGCGGGAACCGTGATCGCCCAGGATCCTCAGGCGGGCCAGCGGGCCCTCCAGACCAGCACGGTCACCATCACCGTGTCGCGGAAGGTGTCGACGGAGGTCGTGCCGAACGTCCTGGGGATGACCCAGGCAGCCGCCCGGACCGTCCTTCGAGACGCCGGGTTCGAGGCATCCGTGCAGGAGCAGCAACAGTGCGACCCGGCCGATCCCGCGTGCTCCTACCAGACAGGTGTCGTCTGGGCCCAGAGCCCGTCCGCCGGCACCAAGCTCCCCTCCGGCTCCACGATCACGATCATCGTGAACCCCTGACCGGCTCCGCCGGCCGGACCCGAGACACGTAGCGGTCCCCTCGCACGGAGAATCTCCAGGGACGTTCGGTCCCGCTCGTGATGCCCACCCGGGGGCCGACGCCGATCCCGGAGGCGGGGACGGGGCTTCCCTCGAGGAGCCAGAGTTCGCGCCCTCGCACCAGGTCGACCCCGTTCTCGTTCCGGGCGATGCCCATCGCCTGGCACAGCCGCCCCGGCCCCGAGCACAACGCCCGGGGATCGTCCGTTCCCCGGCGGCGGGCCATCTCCTCCAGACCCTCGAGCGGCTCGGCCGCGCGGAGGAGCACCGCGCTCCCCTCCCCGCTCGAGCCGGTCACGACGTTCACGCAATGATGCATGCCGTACGTGAAGTACACGTACGCATGGCCGGGAGGCCCGAACATCACCTCGGTCCGGTTGGTCCGGCCGCGGTAGGAGTGGCTTGCCGGGTCGTCCTGCTGATACGCCTCGGTCTCGACGATGCGAGCGGTCAGCAGCGTTCCGTCGCCGAGCCTCCGCGCCAGGATCCGGCCGAGGAGGTCCGGCCCCACCTCGGACGAGGGCCGTGCGAAGAACGAACGCGGCAACCGCCGGCTCGAACGGCTCACCGGGCGGCCGGGCGTCCCTTGTCCAGGAACCGCCGGAGCTTGGCC
>VAYX01000101.1 GCA_005885325.1 Actinomycetota bacterium | reverse complement strand
CCGCGGTAGGAGTGGCTTGCCGGGTCGTCCTGCTGATACGCCTCGGTCTCGACGATGCGAGCGGTCAGCAGCGTTCCGTCGCCGAGCCTTCGCGCCAGGATCCGGCCGAGGAGGTCCGGCCCCACCTCGGGCGAGGGCCGTGCGAAGAACGAACGCGGCAACCGCCGGGTCGAACGGCTCACCGGGCGGCCGGGCGTCCCTTGTCCAGGAACCGCCGGAGCTTGGCCAGCGGCCACGCGTTGATCACGTCGTCCTTGCTCAACCATCCCCGTTGCGCCGTGGCCACCCCGAACCGCATGTGCGGGAGGTGGGGCGAGGCGTGCGAGTCGGTGTCCACGGCAAACTTCACGCCGTGGCGCCTGGCCCACAGGATGTGCTCGTCCTTCAGGTCGAGCCGGTCGGGGAAGCCGTTCACCTCCAGGGCCGTGCCGGTCCGGGCCGCGGCCCTGAACACCTCGTCCAGGTCGAACTCGATGGGGGGGCGTTTGCCGATCAGCCGGGCCGTGGGGTGCCCCAGGATGTTCACGTACGGGTTCTCCATGGCCCGGACGATGCGCCGAGTCATCTCGTCCTTCGACATGTTGAACTGGGTGTGCACCGATGCCACCAGCACGTCGAAGCCGGCCAGGAACTCCTCCGGCCAGTCCACGCCTCCCTCGGGGTCGATGTTCAGCTCGGAGCCGTGCAGCAGGGTCATCGTGGGGTAGGTCGCCTGGAGCGCCTTCAGCCGATCGCGCTGGGCCAGCATCTTCTCGTCGGTCATCCGCTGCATGAACAGCTGCGGCGCATGGTCGGTGACCGCGTAATACGAGTACTTCATCCCCGCGGCCGCCTCGAGCATCTCCTCCAGTGGGGCCAGCCCGTCGGTGAGGTTCGTGTGCGTGTGGAGGTCGCCTCGAACGTCCTTCTGCTCGAGCACCTTCGGGAGCTCGCCGGCCAGCGCCGCCTCGATCTCGCCGCGGTCCTCCCGGAGCGTCGGCGGGATGAACGGCAGGCCGAGCCGCGCGTAGACCTCCTCCTCCGTCTCCGCCACGATGAGCTTCCCGCTCTTCACCCGGAACAGGCCGTACTCGTTCAGGCGCAGGCCCTCGCGGATGGCCATCTCCCGGAGGCGGATGTTGTGGGCCTTCGAGCCGGTGAAGTACATGAGGCCCGCCCCCCACGCCTCCTTCGCGATCACCCGGAGGTCGACCTGGAGGCCGCCTTTGGTGAGCACGGACGATTTCGCGTCGCCGTGGGCGATCACCCGGTCCACGATCGGCAGCGATACGAACCTGTCCATGACCGGGCCCGGCTTCGCGCTCGCGACCAGCAGGTCGATGTCCCCGATCGTCTCCGCCATCCGCCGGAGCGAGCCGGCGTACGTCGCCCGGCGCACCTCTTTCAGCTCGTTCAGCTCGCCGAGGAGGTCCTCGGCCACGTCGAGGGCCACGTTCACCAGCACGCGCCGCTCGGCGGAGCCCATCTGCTCGATCGAGCGAAGGATGTTGTCGGCCGTCTTCTTGCCGAACCCCTTGACCTCGGCCAGCCTCCCCTCGTTCACCGCGGCCAGGAGCTCGTCGACGGAGGCCACGCCGAGCTGCTCGTACAGGACCATGGCCCGCTTGGGGCCGAGGCCGGGGATGGCCGTCAGCGCCCGGACACCCGGGGGGATCTGGGCTCGCAGCTCTTCCAGCGCCCCGATCGCGCCGGACTGGAGGAACTCGTGGATCTTGCCGGCGATGGAGGAACCGACGTTCGGGATGGCCTGGAGCCGCTTGACGTCGAAATCGGCGATGTCGGCGGGGTAGCCCCCGACCGCGCGGGCCGCCTTCTCGTAGGACCGAGGTCGGTGCGGGTCCTCCGTGAGGATCGAGAGGAGGTCCGCGTATTCGAGCAGCGCGGCCTCCACGGCATCGTTCGCCCGGGGCACCAGGGAATGGTACCGAAGGGCCTTCAGGCCACGCCGAGCAGGAACAGCAGCAACGCCTTCTGCGTGTGCATGCGGTTCTCGGCCTGATCCCACACCGCCGAGTGGGGTCCGTCGATGACCTCGTCGGTGATCTCCTGGCCCCGATGGGCGGGCAGGCAGTGCAGGACGGTCACGTCGGGCGCCGCGAGCTCCACCATCCGTTCGTTCAGCTGGTACGCCAGGAACACCAACGCCCGTTCGTCGGCTTCCCCTTCCTGCCCCATGCTGGCCCACACGTCGGTGTACAGCACGTCGGCGCCCGAGCACGCCTCGGCCGGATCGTTGAGCAGCTCGACCGCCCCACCGGTCTGCGTCGCGATCTCCCGGGCCCGGTGCACGACCTGCGGGATGGGCTCGAAGCCCGGAGGGGTGGCCACCCGGATCCGCATGCCGACTTTCGCGCAGCCGAGCAGGAGCGAGTGGGTCACGTTGTTGCCGTCGCCAAGGTACGCGAGCGTCCGGCTCTTCAGGTCGCCCTTGATCTCGCGGACGGTCAGGAGGTCGGCCAGGCATTGGCAGGGGTGCTCGAAGTCCGAGAGCGCGTTGACGACCGGCACGGAGGACGCCGCGGCCAGCAATTCCAGCCGCTCCTGCTCGAACGTCCGAAGGACCACCACGTCCACGTACCGGGAGAGCACACGCCCGGTGTCCTCGATCGTCTCTCCTCGGCCCAGCTGGAGCTCCGCCGAGGACAGCGCGACCGGATGCGCCCCGGCGGAGGCGGCGGCCACCTCGAACGAGACCCGGGTTCGGGTCGACGGCTTCTCGAAGACCATGGCCACGGCCCTGCCGTGGAGCCGTCCGGCGTAGCCCTCCGGCTCCGCCTTCACCTTGGCGGCGAGGTCGAGGAGGGCGATGAGCTCGTCCTGGGTGAGGTCGTCGACGGACAGGTAGTCCCGCTTCATGCGCGGCAGTCTATCCGGGGGCTTGCGACGCCGCGAACGAGGGCCGTTCCTCTCAGCCCGCGCGGAGCTCCGCGCCGAACTCGGACGCCAGCCGCTCGGCGATCCTTCGCACCACGGCGTCGGCCTCCTCGTCGGTGAGCGTGCGGTCGGGTGCTCGCAGGTCGATGGAGAACGCGAGGCTCTTCTTGCCCTGGCCGAGCGGCGGCCCGGAGAAGACGTCGAACAGCAGGCAGGTCTCGATGAGGTCGCCGCCGGCCTCCAGCAGGGCCGCCTGCACCGGGGCGGCAGGGGTTGCCGTATCCACCACGAAGGCGAGGTCCCGACGGACCGGCGGGAACCGCGGGACGTCGCGGACCTCGATCTCCGAGGATGCATGGGCCATGAGGACCTGGACGTCGACCTCGGCGGCCGCCACGCGGCCGCCGAGGTCGAGCCGCTCGACCAGGCTCGGGTGGATCTCGCCGACCATGCCGAGGGCGTCCTCGCCCGCAAGGATCGCCGCCGACCGCCCCGGGTGGAACGGCCACCCGGCCGGCGGGCCCACCGACCAGTGACGGACCCCGGCGTCCTCGAGGAGGGCCTCGAGGACGCCCTTCGCGTCGAAGAAGTCGAACGACCTCGGCGGCTCGGCCCACGTCTGGGAGGCCGGGCCGGTCATCGCCAACGCGAGCGAAGGCCGCTCGTCGGCCGCGCCATCTTTCATCCGGAACACCGTGCCGACCTCGAACAGGGCCACGCCCCGTACGTGCCGGTAGACGTTGCGTTGAACCGAACGGAGAAGGCCGGGCAGGAGCCGGGTTCGAAGGAATGCCTCGTCGGCCTGGAGGGGGTTCGTGATCCTGATCGGATCGTCCCCTCCGGCCATCTCCATGTCCTCCTGCGACGCGAACGACAGCAGGCGGACCTCCCGGATGCCGGACCGGCGGAGCGACCCTCGGAGCAGGGCCCGGAACCCATAGGCGGGTGGAACCCCTCCCACCTGGCGCACCGGCGGGACGGTCGAGCCAACCCGCTCGTATCCCTGGACCCGGACGACCTCCTCGATCAGGTCGACCTCGCGCTCGATGTCGACGCGGTACCCCGGGACCTCCACCGCGACGAGGTCCTGGTCCTCCACCTCGCAGGCCATGCCCAGGCGATCGAACGCCCGCGCGGCGTCGGCGGCCGAGACCGGATAACCGATCACCAGCGATGCCCGGGAGGGACGCAACGACACGCGCCGGCGCTCCGCCGCGCCCCCGGCCTCCACCGACCCCGCCAGCACGCGCCCCCCGCACCACTCGGCGATCAGCCGGCAGGCCCTGTCCGCACCGAGCGGCACGGCCTCGGGGTCCGTGCCGCGCTCGAACCGCGTCGAGGCCTCGGTGGACAGGCCGATCCGCCGACGGGTCCGCTGGATCCCGCCGCGTTCGAACCAGGCGCTCTCGAGCAGGACGTCGGCGGTGGATCCGGACATCTCGGCCACCGCCCCGCCCATCACGCCGGCCACCGCCACCGGGCGCTCCGTGTCGCAGATCAGCAGATCGTCGGAGGTGAACGCCCGCTCCACGCCGTCCAGGGTCACCAGCCGCTCCCCATCGTTCGCCGGCCGGACCACGATCCCGGGTCCCTTCAGCCGAGCCAGGTCGAACGGATGCAGCGGCTGTCCGATCTCGAGCATCGCGTAGTTGGTGGCGTCCACCGCCGCAGAGAGCGGGCGCATCCCGGACGCGGTGAGCCGGGCCTGTACGCGGATCGGCGACGGCGAGTGGCCGATCCCCCGGACGATGCGCGCCAGGTACCGCGGGCATCGTTCGAGGTCGAGGATCTCGACCGTGGCCACCTCGTCCGCCTTCTCGTCGTCTTCGTCCAGAGCGACGTCCGGCACCCGAAGCGGCACGCCCGTCGCCGCCGCCACCTCCCGCGCGATCCCGATGACCGACAGGAAGTCCGGGCGGTTCGGCGTGACCTCGATGTCGAGGACCGAATCGTCGAGGCCGTAGGCCTGCTTGAAGTCGGTCCCCGGCTGGAGGTCGTCGGGGATGACCAGGATCCCCGTGTGCTCCGTCGTGATCCCCAGCTCCCACGGGGAGCAGAGCATCCCGTCGGAGACGACGCCGCGAATCTTTCGGGCCGACAGGGGCTCGGGCAGCGCGGGCACGGTGGCGCCCGGCCCGGCGAGCGGCACGAGGTCTCCCGGCATCATGTTGCGGACGCCCACCACCACCTCGCGTTCCGCGTCCCCGGCCGTCACCCGGGCCAGGCAGAGCGTGTCGGAGTTCGGGTGGTCGCGGACCTCCAGGACGCGGGCCACCACCACGCCCTTCAGGCGGTCCCACGGCCGCTCGATCTCCTCCACCTCCGCACCCTTGGCGGTGAGGAGCTCGGCCAGCTCATCGGATGAGAGGTCGGTGGGGCAGTACTCCTTCAACCACGAGACGACGATCTTCACGGGTTCATCGCCGCACCCGAGACCTTCGCCTCATGCCCCGGCTCCCTGGAACTGCTGGAGGAACCGGACGTCGCCCTCCACGAACATCCGCATGTCTGAGACGCCGTGGCGCACCATGGCCACGCGCTCGACTCCGATGCCGAACGCGAATCCCGTGTATCGCTCGGCGTCGATCCCGCAGTTCTCCAGGACCTTCGGATGCACCATGCCGGCCCCGAGGAGCTCGATCCAGCCGTTGCCGCACACCGCGCAACCCGTCCCGTCGCACTTGAAGCACGACACGGCCACCTGGCAGCCGGGCTCGACGAACGGGAAGTAGTCGGGGTTCATCCGGACCCTGCGGTCCGGGCCGAACAGCGCGCGGGCGAAGGTCTCGAGCGTCCCCTTGAGGTCGGCGAACGAGATCCCCTCGTCGACGGCCAGGCCCTCGACCTGGTGGAACACGGAGAGATGGGTCGCGTCGACGGCCTCCCGCCGGTACGTGCGCCCGGGCGCGACGATGTAGACGGGCGGGTCCTGCGACTCCATCGTCCGGATCTGCACGGCGGAGGTCTCGGTGCGAAGGAGGAACCCGGGGATCTCGACGTAGAGCGAGTCCTTCATGGTCCGGGCGGGGTGGTCGGGGGGGATGTTGAGGGCCTCGAAGTTGTGCCAGTCGTCCTCGATCTCGGGGCCTTCCTCCACGCGGTAGCCCATGCGGGTGAAGATCCCGACCATCTCGTCCTCGACGATCGTGAGGGGGTGCAACGATCCCGTCCGCAGCCTGCGGCCGGGAAGCGTGACGTCGATCCGATCCCCCTCGAGCAGGCGAGCCTGTTCCGCCCCGGCCAGCGCTCGACTCCGTTCGTCCAGCGCCGACTGCAGGGCCTCGCGCAGCTCGTTCGCCGCCATCCCCAGGCGCTTGCGGTCCTCCGGGTCGAACGAGCCCAGCGCACGTTGGACCTGGCTGAACCGGGACTTCCGGCCGAGCACCCCCACCTTTGCGGCGTCGAGCGCCTCAGAGGAGTCCGCGCTGGCGATCATCGACAGGCCCCGCTCGCGTTCCTCGTCGAGGATGCGCCGAGCTTCTTGGGGGTCCATGGGTGCCTGAGTCTAGCAAGGGGCCCTGCTCAGACCGGGTCGTTCGCCTGTCCCGCCGGCACGTCGAGGCGGAACCGCAGGCCTCCGTCGGCGATCTCGACGGGCCACGAACAACCCGATCTTGCTGCCGGCTCCGCTGCCCGGAGCCCGCGGTTCGAACAGCCCGACCGCTGTCTCGGGCGTGAGCTCGGTCCCCGCCCGGAAGGCCTCCAGCACGAGCCGTCCATCGGTCCTGCGAGCGGTGACCCGGATGGGGCCCTCCCCCGCCCACCACACCTCGGCCTCGACGAAGGCCTCCAGGACGAGCTGCAGGCGATCGGGGTCCAGGAAGGCGACGGGCCGGTCGGGGCCCTCCCACACGATCGGCGGGCGATCGGGATCACGCGCGGCGGACTGAGCCACCTTCTCGACGAGGCCCGCCACGTCCACGCGCTCGGGGTACAGCTCGAGGGCGTCCCCCACGACCCGAGCCGCGTCCACCAACTGTCGGACGATCATGTTCAGGCGATCCGTGTCGTACACGATCCCCTGAAGCATCAGCGTCCGGTGCTCCTCCGCCATCTGGTCCCATCGGGTGGCGAGCGCGTACCCGAACCCCTTCATCGCGGTGAGCGGCGAGCGGATGTCGTGCGCCGCCGAGGCGATGACCGACTCCAGCGCGACGCGCCGTCCCTGGCGGAGCTGGCGGGCCCACTCGAACAGGCACACGGTGGCGGCCGCGGCGAGGTTCAGGGACTCGGCCCGCCCGCGGATGGGGACGCGGACGGTGGCGTCGGCGAGGGACGCGACCTCCGGGGGCAGCCCCCATGCCTCGTTGCCGAACAGGAACGTGGTGGGAAGGGTGAGGTCGAGCTCGTACAGGTCCGCATCGCCCCCGGCATCCATGGCGTAGACCCGGCAGCCCCGGGATCGCAGGACCTCCAGGGCCTGGGCCGTGTCTGGGGCTCGCGCGACCGGGAGATGGAACAGCGAGCCGGCGGAGGCTCGAACCGTCTTCGGGTTGTACACGTCCACCGACGTCGCGGAGAACACCACCGCGTCCGCCCCCGCGGCGTCGGCCGAGCGCATCACGGTCCCGGCATTACCGGGGTCGCGGACGGAATGAAGGACCGCGACGCACGTGGGGTCCGGTGGGAGCGCCTCGAGCCCGACGTGGACGAACCGGACGACGGCCACGACACCCTGCGGCGTGACCGTGGACGTCAGCTTGGACATGACGTCCTCGCTCACCTGGATGGTCTCGACCCCGGCCCGCCGGGCCGTCTCGACCAGCTCGTCGGAGGGGCCAGCATGGAACAGGACGTCGACGACGGCACCCGAGGCGAGCGCCTCCCGCACGCCCTGTGGCCCTTCGACCAGGAACCGCCCGTCGGTCTCGCGGAACGCGCGTTTCTTCAGCCGGACGGCCGCGGCGACCTTCGGGTTCTTGAGCGACGTGATCACGGTCCCCCCTGGGTCGGACCCCGGCCGGTTCCGTCGAGGGGATTCTAGGGTGGGGCGGCTATCCCCCCGCGCGGCCCTGCTCGGGCGGGAGCGACTGCCGGGCAGCCTCGACGAGGGTGGCGAACGCAGCGGGGTCGTTCACGGCCAGGTCCGCGAGGACCTTGCGGTCGAGCTCGACGCCGGCCCGGGACAGCCCGTTCATGAGACGCGAGTAGGACAGGCCGTTCTGCCGGGCTCCCGCGCCGATCCGGGTGATCCACAGCCGACGGAACTGGCCCTTGCGGTCACGGCGGTCGCGGTAGGCGTAGACGCCGGAATGCAGGAGCTGCTCCTTGGCCATCCGCATCCGCCGGTGGCGCGCGCCGTAGTAGCCCTTGGCCTGTTCCAGGATCTCCCGGCGCTTCTTCCTGGCGTGGACGGCGCGCTTCACCCTGGCCATGGCGTCACGCCCCCAGCAGACGGCGGATGGTCCGTCGCTCCGCGCCGACCTCGGCCATCCCCTCGACCCGACGGCGGCGGCTGCCCGTCTTCTTCGTCAGCATGTGGTTGCCCGTGGCCTTGCGGTGGAGCACCTTTCCCGTTCGGGTGATCCGGAACCGCTTGGCCGCACCGCGGTGCGTCTTCATCTTCGGCATGTCTTATCCCTGTTCCGTCGTGGACGCGGCCGGCTCCGCCTTCACCGGCTCGGCCTCGGGCTCCGTGGCCCCGGAGTCCGCAGGCAGCGGCTCCTCGGCCCTGGGCTCCTGCCTCCTGGCATCTTCGGCCCTCGGCTCCCTGGGCCTGGGCTGCTCGGCCCTGGCCGCGGCGACCTGCTTCTTGGTCGGTGCGATCACCATCACCATGTTCCGGCCGTCCTGCTTGGGCGCGGCCTCGACCACCGCCAGTCCCTCGAGGTCATTCACCAGCCGGTCCAGGATCCGACGGCCCAGCTCGGTGTGCGCCATCTCGCGACCCCGGAACATGATGGTGACCTTGACCCGCGCGCCCGCCCGCAGGAACCGCTCGACGTGCCCCTTCTTGGTGGCGTAATCGTGCGGATCGATCTTGGGGCGGAACTTGATCTCCTTGACCTCGACCCTGGCTTGCTTCTTGCGGGCTTCCTTCATCCGGATGTCCCGCTCGTACTTGTACTTGCCGTAGTCCATGATCCTTGCGACCGGAGGGCTTGCCTGCGGCGCCACCTCGACCAGATCGAGATCCTGCTCCTGGGCTCGGCGGAGCGCGTCCTGGGTCGAGACGATCCCGATCTGCGCCCCGTCGGCTCCCACCAGGCGGACCTGTGGAGACCGGATCCTGTCGTTTATGCGCGGATCAGTCGAGACCCCGCATCACCTCCTACCGAAACGAAAGCACCGACTGGCGCCGGTGCTTTGCTGGAGCACGCTGAACCTTCCCGCCGAGTATAGGGATAGGTGCTGACACTGTCGACGGTCCGGCCGGGCGATCAGCCCGCTGGCCGGACGTTGGCCGCCTGCTGGCCTTTGGGGCCATCCACGATGTCGAACTCGACCTCCTGGCCCTCGGTGAGGGTCTTGAACCCCTCGCCCTGGATCGCGCTGAAGTGGACGAACACGTCCTCCCCGTCCGCGCGGGAGATGAATCCGTAGCCCTTCTCGTTGCTGAACCACTTGACCGTTCCCTGCGTGGCCAACCCGACCTCCTGTCCGTGAAACCGCGCGAATGTAGCACGGGCTCACCCGCCGGACAATGCGATCGGGCCCCTCACCAATCCGGTTCCAGGGGCCTGCCGTAGGCGTCCTCCAGGCGCTGCGTATCCGACTCGTCGGTGTAGCCGTAGGCGATCTCCAGCACTCGGCCCCTGGCGTCGTTGGCGTTGGCGATGCGGTGGGTGGTCTCGGCCGCCACCATGAACTCGTCCCCCGGCTTGGCCTCCACCACGCGGTTGCCGATCTGGAGGGTCAGGCCGGGATCGAGGACCACCCACATCTCGTCGCGCATCTGGTGGTAGTGCACGCTCGTCTCCTGCCCCGGCTCCACCGTGATCACGCGAACCGATGAGGGCTGGTTCAGCGCGTAGGTCACGACCTTGCCCCATGGCTTGTCGATGATCACGGCCGCTCCCCCGGGCCGGCGTCCTTCGGCAGCTGCTCCAGGAGCGATGCCATCTCCATGGCGGCCATCGCCGCATCCCATCCCTTGTTGCCGTGCTTGCCTCCCGCCCGGTCGAGGGCCTGCTCGAGCGTCTCGGTCGTGAGGACGCCGAAGATCACCGGCACGCCGGTGGCTTCGGCGGCCTCCCGGATGCCCACCGCCGCCTGGCCGGCCACGTAGTCGAAATGCGCGGTCTCACCCCGGATGACGGCGCCCAGGCAGACGACCGCGTCGTAGGTGCCGGTCGCGGCGAGCGTTCGAGCCGCCAGCGGCAGCTCGAACGCGCCGGGAACCCAAGCCACGTCGAGGTCGTCCTCGGCGACCCCGTGGGCCCGGAGACATGCCACCGCTCCCTCGACCAGCTTGCCCACCACCAGCTCGTTGAATCGCGACGCCGCGACGGCGAACCGGCGCCCGCGGGAGGTGAACGCTCCTCGAAGCTCCCTCATCGCTCCTCCAGCGAGATCACGTCGGGATCCAAGTGGTCGAGGAGATGGCCCAGCTTCTCCCGCTTGGCCCGCAGGTAGCCGATGTTCTCCGCCCGGGGGCGGGTCTGGAGGGGGACCCGCTCCACGATCGAGAGCCCGTGGCCCTCCAGGC
>VAYX01000098.1 GCA_005885325.1 Actinomycetota bacterium | reverse complement strand
ATGCGTCTCCAGCCTCCCCCCGAGGCTGAGGAGATACCCGGCCAGTTCTGGAAGGACTTCATCCGCGTCACGGCTCCGGAGTTCCGAAAGCCGACCATCGAGCAGCTCGAGACGTTCCTCAAGCCCACCTGGCAGGCGCTGATCGATGGCGCGATGTACGTCGATGACCGCCTGGCCCAGATCTTCGACGAGCTTGCGCCCGACGCCATCGTCGAGGACAACGTGGTGGCGTTCGCCGCCATCCCCGCCTCGGGCCGGCCGTGGGCCCGCATCACGTCGTGCAACCCCCTCGAGCTGAAGGATCCCGGCATCCCGCCGGTGTTCTCCGGCCATCCCGCGGACGACTCGAGCGAGTGGGACCCGTTCTGGTCCGAATACGACCGAGTGCTCGGGCCCCAGGTGGCTGAGTTCGACGCCTGGCTCCGGAGCTGCGGCGCCCCCGGGCTCCCCGGCCCTCGCGATTACCTGTGGGAGTCCCCCTACCTCAACCTGTACGTCTACCCAAAGGAGGCCGACTACCGAAGGTCACGCGGACTCTCGCCGACCGTCCATCGCCTGGAGGCCTCGGTCCGATCGAGCGACCAGACGTACCGGGACCACGATCAGCTGGGCCGTCGGGGGGGCCTGGTCTATCTCTCGCTCGGATCGCTCGGCTCGGCCGACGTCGACCTGATGCAGCGTCTGGTGGACGTCCTGGCCAAGACGCCGCACCGATACATCGTGAGCAAAGGGCCGCAACACGAGCTGATCACGTTGGCGGACAACATGGTCGGGGCCGAGTTCCTCCCTCAGCCGGCCATCCTGCCGCAGGTCGATCTGGTCATCACCCACGGGGGGAACAACACGGTCACCGAGTGCTGGTACTTCGGGAAGCCCATGGTCGTCCTTCCCCTGTTCTGGGACCAGTACGACAATGCCCAGCGGGTCGACGAGCTCGGATTGGGCGTGCGGCTCTCCACGTATGCCTTCCAGGACGAGGAGCTGACCGGGGCCATCGACCGGCTGCTGGCGAACGAGTGGCTGACCTCGGAGCTGTCACGCCTCTCGTCCAGGCTGCGGAGCGACCCGGGAACCGTCAGGGCGGCGGATCTGATCGAGCGTCTGGCGCGGACGGGCGAGCCGGTCACGAAGCGCTAAGGCCGCCTCAGCCGTTCTTGCCCTTCCCGTCGTAGTGGCCCTTGGCCTTGCCGTTGTTGTCCTTGCCGGCGTCGGTCGAGCCCGAGCCGCCCGACCCGGAGCCGCCCGACCCGGAGCCGCCCGACCCGGAGCCGGATCCTTCCGATCCGCCGGAGCCGGCCGAGGCGCCGCCGCTGCCCGACCCACCGCCCCCTTCGGCACCGCCGGCATGGGGCGACGCGCCGCCACCCTTCTCGGCGGTCCCCGGCCGGTGGAGCAGCGCGTTCACCAGCCCCGGGGCCTGCGGGTTCTCCTTGCACTTCGACAGGACCCGGGCGATGGCGTGCGAGAGGCCGTGGTCCCCCTGGGCCAGGGCGGCGATCGCATGGGCGCACGCGTGAGGCTCGGTGGTGCTTTCGGATCCCGCCGCCTCCCCGTCCTCGCCGGGGCCTTGCGGGGCAGCCACGACCGGTGGGCTGGCCGACGGCAGGACCCTGTTCGGCCGGGATGGGCTGGCCACCGCCAGGCTGGCGCCGATGAGCACGCCGAGCACGAGCATGGCGGGGAGGGCTCCGCGGTTGGCATGCTTGAACATCTGCTTTGATTTTCGGCTCGAACCACCCGACTTCTGGAGTGGCGGTCTAGACAGAAATGGCTAGCCGACCCGGCCGAACGCCCCCCGGATGGCCCTCCATACCCGTTCGGGCGAACAGGGCATGTCGATGTGACGCACGCCGAGATGTGACAGGGCGTCCACCACGGCGTTCTGGACGGCAGGGGTCGAGCCGATCGTCGCCGCCTCGCCGATGCCCTTGGCTCCTAGGGGGTTCAGCGGGGTTGGGGTCTCGGTGTGGGAGGAGAGGAACACGGGGAGCTCGGTCGCGCTCGGGACGAGGTAGGCGGTGAGGTTGGAGGTGAGCGGGGTCCCGAGCTCGTCGAACTCCACGAACTCGTACAGGGCCTGGGCGATTCCCTGAGCCAGGCCGCCGTGAACCTGTCCCTCGACGAGCAGCGGGTTCAGGATGCGGCCGCAGTCGTCGACGGCCACGTGAAGCACCGGTCGGACACCACCCGTCTCCACGTCCACCTCGACCACCGCCACGTGAGCCCCGAAGGGGAACGTGGACCCTCGCTGCTTGAACTTCCCCGATGCCGAGAGCCCGGGCTCCAGTCCTTCGGGGAGGCGGTGCGACTCGCCGGCGGCCACGGAGAGCTCACCCCACGTGATCGCCCGATCGGGTATCCCGGCGACGCCGATCCGGCCATCCTCATGCCGGACGATGTCCGCCTCCGCCACCTCGAGCAGGTATGCGGCCACGCGCTTGGCCTTCTCCATGACGGCCTGGCTCGCGTTCCACACCGCCGATCCGCCGATCTGGAGCGAGCGTGACCCGTAGGTGCCCTCACCGCTCGGCACCAGGTCCGTGTCGGAATGCACCACCCGAACGCGGTCCATCGGGATGCCGAGGACGCCCGAGGCGATCTGGCCGAGGGAGGTCTCGTGGCCCTGCCCGTGAGGGGAGATGCCGGTGAGAACGGTCGCCGAGCCATCGGGATGCACCTCGACGGAGCCGAACTCGCGGGCGAACCCGGTGATCTCCACGTACGTGCTGAGGCCGATCCCGAGCTGGATCCGATCCCCCCGCGCCCGCCGCTCGGCCTGCTCCTTCCGTAATCCCTCGTACCCGCTCGCGCGGAGGGCCTCATCGAGGGACCGCTCGTAGTCGCCGACGTCGTACCTGGCCCCGACGGCGGTCTCGTACGGGAATGCGTCGGGCGGGATCAGGTTGCGGCGCCGGAGCTCGGCGGGATCGAGCCCGAGCTCGGCGGCCAGCAGGTCCATGCTCCGCTCAAGAACCGCGGTCGCTTCGGGGCGGCCGGCTCCCCGATATGGCGCCACCGGCGTCGTGTTGGTCACCACCGACCGTCCCCGGCAGGCAATCCGAGGGATCCGGTACACGCCCGACAGCATCATCTGGGTCGTCGGGGGGAGATACGTGGCCGTGGGGTAGGCCCCCATGTCGGCGAGGATGTCCACGCGGAGGCCGACGATCGTCCCGTCACGTGTCGCACCGAGCTCGACGTCGTGGACCTGCGCCCGGCCGTGCGTCATGTTCACCATGCTCTCCGAGCGGGATTCCATCCATCGCACCGGGCGGGCGGTGCGAACCGCGGCGGCCGCGCAGACCAGGTACTCCGGATACACCGCCAGCTTGGCTCCGAAGCCGCCACCGACGTCGGGGGCGATGACGCGGACCCGGTCCTTCGCCAGGCCCAGCCACTCGGCCAGGTCGTTCCGGATGTCGAACGGCACCTGGGTGGAGACCCACACGGTCAGCCGGCCGTCGTCCTCGGGTACGACGAGGATCGCGTTCGCCTCCATGGGGACGGGCGCCACGCGCTGGTTCTCGATACGGGCCCGGACCACGACGTCGGCCTCCGCAAGCACGTCGGTGGCCCACTCCGTGTCGAACGCGTCGGCGAGGTTCGATCCCGCTTCCGGGAACAGGAGCGGCGCGCCGGAGGCCAGCGCGGCCTCGGATCCCACCACCACGGGCATCGGCTCGTACTCGACCTGGACGTTCTCGGCGGCGTCCTGCGCTTGTCCCAACGACTCGGCCAGGACAACCGCGATGGCTTCGCCGACGAACCGAACCGTGTCCCGAGCCAGCACCGGCCGCTCGAACGGGCCGCTCACGCTGCCCGACGGGGGCTGGGGCGCGAGATCGAGGTCGGCGGCGCCAAGGACGGCGGCGACCCCCGGCATGTGGGCCGACGCCGAGACTTCCACCCGCACCACCCGGGCATGGGCCATCATGGATCGGACGAACGAAGCGTGGAGCGCACCCTCGACATCGACGTTGTCCGTGTACCGGCCCCGACCGCGAAGGAACCGGGGGTCTTCGGTGCGGAGGACGACGCTGCCGAAGATGGAGGTGGACATGCCTGCCCATGCTAGAGGAGGCGGACGATGAGACGACGGACGAACGTGCGGACGTGGATCAGGCTCACCGGCGCTGCGGCGATGACTGCGGCGCTCGCCTGGTCGCCGGCAACGCCCGCCCAGGGAGCACCGGCCATCCGGGCAAAGCTCGTGGTGGGGAGCCTGAACGTCCCGACCGCGTTCACCTTCGGGCCGGGGAACCGGATCTGGTACGTGGAGAAAGCCACCGGCGAGATCCGGATCCACGACCTGGGAACCGGGTCCGACTCGCTGTTCGACACGGTGCCCGGCGTGAACGCGGACGGCGAGCGGGGGATGCTGGGGATCGCGCTCGACCCCGGGTACCCAACCGATCCCTACGTCTACGTCTACGCCACCCGCTCGGTATCCGGGGCCCTCGAAAACCAGATCCTCCGGCTGACCGATTCCGGTGGGATGGGAACCAACCGGACCGTCATCTTGAGCACACCGGCTTCCTCCAGCCCCTACCACAACGGCGGCAGGATCCTGTTCGGCCCCGACGGGATGCTGTACGCGATCGTGGGCGAAGGGCACAATCCCGCCAATGCCCAGGACACCTCCCAGAACGACCGGGGGAAGATCCTTCGGATGACGCCGTCGGGCGGCGTTCCGTCGGACAACCCCTTCGCCAACAGCCGGATCTTCGCCTACGGCATCCGCAACTCCTTCGGCTTCGCGTTCGACCCTCGCAAGAACCGGCTGTGGGAGACGGAGAACGGCCCGTCGTGCAACGACGAGCTCAACCTGATCCGCAAGGGCGCCAACTACGGGTGGGGGCCGAACGAGACGTGCAGCGGTTCGTCTCCGGCAAACACGAACCAGGACGGCCCGAACCCGGTCCGGCCGAAGCGGTGGTACACCCCGACGATCGCCCCGCCTCGGCCCTCGGAACAGCGGCAAGCTGTTCTTCGGCGCGTACAACACCGGTGCGATCAGGGCCGTCACGCTGAACGC
Organism: Actinomycetota bacterium; assembly: GCA_005885325.1. Classification (GTDB taxonomy): domain Bacteria; phylum Actinomycetota; class UBA4738; order UBA4738; family HRBIN12; genus AC-69. Next base: position 7,088 of record VAYX01000098.1, on the reverse strand, counting down.
CAAGCGAACCGGCGTGACCGGGCAACGGATCGCGTACACGCATCCTTCCGGTGTGCTGTCGATGGAGGTCGGGCCGAACGGGGTCCTGTATTTCAGCGACTCCGGCGGGATCTACAAGCTCGTGCGGTCCTGATCACTGAGGCGGGAGGGCCTTCCCGCTCACGGCGACCGGCGGTACGCTGGAGCGCGGGGATGCTGGTATCTCCGGCTTCCCGAAGGAGCGTGGACGCATGAACATCGGGCGGCCCAAGCGGGTCTTCGAGGTGGAGCCGGTCTCGATCCCGGTACCGGAGGTCCTGCCGGAGCCGGAGGCCGAGCCGGTGCCCCAGGCTGAACCCGCCCCGGCCGCCGAGCCCGTCCCCGCCGAGCCCGTCCCCGCCGAGCCCGCGGCGCCCTCGCCGTGAGCCAGGCGCTCCTCGAGGCCGGCATCCGGCACGAGGGCCACACACTGTCCGAACCGATCATGGGCTGGCGGGTCTGGACACTTCATTCCAACCGTCGCCGCACCGAGCTTCGGATGCGCCCCATCGCGGGGAACGCCCCGCCCTGGCCGCCCCTGGAGCCCGCCCACGCGAGTTGCACCCGCCGGCGTTGGCACCGGGGGCCCGAGCCCAGCTGCACGTGCGGGCTCCACGCCACGAGGGACCCGGGTGTGCTGCATCGGGCCAGGAACCCCGCGGTCGTCGGCACCGTGGCCCTGTGGGGCCGGGTGGTCGAGCACGAGCTCGGCTATCGCGGTCAGTTCGCGTACCCGCAACGCCTCATGCTCGTCTGCTATCTCTGCTTCTGGCAGTGGGGCGCCAGCCGATCGACGGCGGAAGAGGTCGTGAGGCTCCGCGGCGGCCGGCTCGTGCCGCTGTGCGAAGAGCATGTTCAGCTGTCGCGTCGGTACGGCTATCCGTCGCGGCGATTCGCTCTGGCGAACGAGGTGGAAGGCGCGCTCCTGTCGACGTACGCCGTCGACCTGTTGCCGGTCTAGCGCTCCTGGGCCTCGTCCCCGGTGCCGGGGGCGCGGTGACGCGCCGCGGCCGCCCTGGCCAGTCGCTCCCTGAGTGAGAGCCCTCCAGAGGGCGCGGCGGCGGCGGGTTCTTCCGCCTTCTCCTCGGCTTCCACCGTGTCGTCCGCTCCCTTCCTCCCCCTGGCCCGGGACAGTCGGGTGGCGATCGTGTCCTCGTCGGACTGCGCGAACAGCTCTTCGGCCGCCTTGGCCGACCTGGATCGGCGTTCCGGACGCGAAGCCTGAGCGTCCTCGTCCCCCGCCCGTTCCGCGGATCCGTCCGGCGTGTCCTCGACGGCCTGTAACTTGCGTGCGCTCGACTCCGCCTGCTTTGCCCGCTTGGTAGCGGCCGCCAGCTCGTGCTGGGTGTTGGCCAATGCCTCCTGGAAGTGTTGCAAGTCCGAAACGTCTCGGCGTCGCTGGGCTTCCAGCTCCTCCACGCGCGCCGCGAGCTCGGAGGTCATCCCTCCCTTGGCGGCCGGCGCCGCCTGCGCCCCTGCAATTGCCCGCTCGAGCTCTTCGGCCAGCCGGGCCCGCTCCTTCTCGGCCCGCTGGAGCTCCGAGGCGTCCTGGCGCCGCTGGGCCTCCAACTCCTCGACCTTGGCGGCAAGCTGGGCCGCACGTCCACCATCGTCTCCCGCTTCGGCTGCCGGTGACCCTGCCGCCAGTACCCGGTCGAGCTCTCCGGCCAGCCTGGCCCGCTCCTCCTCCACCGCCCGGAGGCGCCCCTCCGCCTGCTCGGCTCGTCCTTCGCGCTCCGCCTTGGCCGTGAGCTCCTTCTCCTTGGCCGCGAGCGCTTCCGTGATCCGCTCCAGCTCCACGGAGAGCTTCGTTCGCTCCGCTTCGACCTCCCGGAGGCGGGCGTCGGATTGTGCGGCTCGCTGTTCCGCCTGCCGCTGACCCCCCTCGAGCTGCGTCATGCGCTCCTCTGCCTGCTTGGTCACGGTCTCGAGCTGGGCCACCCGCTGTTCGGCGGAAACGGCCCGACGTTCAACCTCCTGGCTCCCCGTCTGGAGGTTCTCCATGCGAACGTTCGCCTGCGCGAGCTGCTCATCCGCCTTGGCTTTCTCCTTGGCGAGCTGCTCGGCGGCCTTGGCCTTCTCCTGCGCGAGCTGCTCGTCGGCCTTGGCCTTGGTCTGTACGAGCTCCTCGGTCGCCTTGGTGGCCCGTTGATCGAATTCACTCGCCCGATCCTGGGCCTGCCTGGCCTGCTCCCCCGAATGCCGGGCCTGCTCCTCGAAGACCCTGGCCTGTTCCTCCAACAGCCCCGCGCGCTCGAGCGCCTGCGCGACCTTCTCGTCTGTCTGGCGGGCCTTGTCCTCGGCTTGGCGGCCCTTCTCCTCGGCTTGGCGCGTCAGATCCTCGGCCTGTCGGGCCCGTTCCTCCGTCAGCTTGAGCCGCTCGTCGGCATACCCGCTCTGTTCCTCCGCCTTGCGGGTCCGGTCCTCCGCCTTCTGGGCTCGTTCCTCCGCCTTGGCCAGTTCCTCCGTCGCCTGCTTGGCTCGAGCTTCGGCTTTCATCACGAGCTCCTCGGCATGCTTGGCCCGCTCCTCGGCCTTGGCCATCTGCGCAGCGGCCTCGGCGAGCGATCCCGCATCCCTGGACCTGGCCACGGTGCGGGCCTTCTGGCTGGCGATCTCGTCCCTCGCACGGTCCAGCTCCGCGGAGGCCGTCTTGCGTTCCTCCTCGAACTGGCGAGCCGCCGATTCCAGCGACGCGGCCTTGGCGTTGGCGTCCGTCAACGCCGCCTCGAGCTCCTCCAACCGCGCCTGGGCCTTCTTGTCGGCCTTGGACGACTCGCCGTCGCCGTTGCCCGCCGGCGCGGACCTCCGTTCCTCGAGCTCGGTCTCCAGGCGCGACACCTCAGCGGCCATCCGGTCCCGCTCGGCCTCGAGGGTGGCCACGCGACGTGCCACCGCCTCGTCGCCCCCCTTGACCGGCTTCGGGGACTTCGCCGCGGCCGTCATCAGCTCCAGCTGCTCGTGGGCAGCGACCAGCCGCTCAGCGATCTGCCGCTTCTCCCGTTCCGAGGCGGCAACCCGCTGCTCCGCCGTGCGGAGCGACTCCTCCACCGCCTCCAGCCGCTTCTCCAGCTCCTTCTGCACCCGAGAGGAACCGCTTTGGGCGAACCCCGGTGCGGGTTGAGGCACGACTTCGGGTGGCACCTCGAATCGCTGCGCCGCACGCCAGGCCTGGAACGAAAGGACCAGCATGAGGAGCGCGGCGAGGATCAACAGACCGATGACGAGCTGGACCGGCCGCCAGAGTTGATAGGCGGCGGCCTTGATGGCCGAGTACCGGTGGTCCACCTCGACCACCGCCGCGGCCTTGGGCTGGCTTTCGAGGCGGAGCGCGGCGAAGGTCACGTACAGGCGATCGTTCGATCCGGCCAACCCGCTGGTTGGTGCCGCCTGGGGTTCGACGATGACGCTCGCGACGCCGCCCAACGAACCGGTCCGAAACTGCGGGCTGTCGATCTGGGCCACGCCGATCTTGTCGTCGGCGTCGGTGGAGAACACCAGCGTGCCGCTGAGATTGAAGATCCGGACGCGCAGGACCCGGTCGTCGTTCATGACGTGGTCCTTGACGTCCTTGAGGATCGCCTTGTAGGCCTCGCCCACGATCGGCTTCGACACCTGCGTCGCGGTGAGGTCCGAGAGGGGCTTCTTCGTGGTGTCGCCCACCGCCCGTGCCTGGGCAGCCCGCTGCTGGTCCCCCACCGAGCTGTAGGCGAACACGAACGAGAGGGCCATCACGCCGGCCAGAGCCACGATGGCCAGGCCCCATCCGACCCGGCTCATGCGGGAGCTCGTCAGCTTTCGGAACAGTTCCATGGGCACGCCCACCCCTGGGCTTGGCGGTCGGCACGGCAAGCCGAGCCCTGATTGAGCCTTCGGCCGAGATGGGGGGCTTCTTGAACCTCAGACCGGGGAAAGGTGGCCGAACGACCTACGCCGCCCGGGCGACCAGGAGACGCGAACGCGGCTAGCGGTTCAGGAGGCCGGCGACCACGTTGATGAGCATGGCCACCACCCCGGTGCCGAACACGTACGAGAGGAGCGCGTGGCGGAGGGCCGTCGTGCGGATGTCCTTCACGGTGACGGCCGTATCGGAAACCTGATAGGTCATCCCGATAGTGAAGGCGATGTACGCGAAGTCCATGTAGTTCGGGGTCTCGTCGTCGTTGAAGTCGATCCCTCCACCACCTGCGAAGTAGAGCCTGGCGTACCGCAACATGAAGACCGTATGGACGGCCCCCCATGAGAGAATGACGCTCAGGGTCCCGATGGCCGAGATGAACACTCTGGAACTGCCGCTCTCGCCGGAGGCCTTGAGGAGTGTAAGGGCGACACCCAGAAGGCTCGCCGCGCTTGCGGTGATCAGGATAAGGTCCGCAGCGGCCCTCGAATCGTCCTCGCGCATGGCGAACTCGGCCGTCGCCCCGCCGTCCATGCGTCCGACGCTCACCCACACCGAGCTGATGAACACGGCGGCCGAAGCGCTCCACCCGATGAGCGTGGCGACCTGCCATGGCATCAGGAGAGCCACGATGCCGAAGGCGAGCGCGCCCGCCCCGAACGAGAACAGCACTCGTGTCCCCGCCCGGATGTGTGAGCGCTTGACGCCGCCCTCGTTGCTCCCAGCCTCGCTCGCCACCGAGGCAACCATAAGCCCAATTCCCGTGCGCTCAGGGACATGCCACCGCGATTCCACAGAGGCCGAGGCGGCTGGTCCTCCTTGCGCTTGCCATTCTCCGGGCTGGATGGATAGGCATTCTCAACCGGGACAGGTGCCGAGACTCACCGACAGTCCACGATGGTCCGACCCTGGCACAGTAAACGTCGTCGCCCCGGCCGAGCACCAGGTCGTCGGTTCGAGGACGTAATCGATGCGCAGAGCGAGTAGTCCGAAGATGCCACTCCGATACGTCGAGCCCGCCCAGGTAGTGCGCATCGCGTCCCGCAGTGACGTCATCAACGCCCCATACGCGTGCGTCCGGTCGCTGGTATTGAAGTCTCCCGCCAACACAACGGGCTGATCCCCATGTTGTGCGTCCCCCAGTAGACGCTCAGCCATCGCGAGGTGATCGGGAAACGAGATCTCGTGGAGTGGGTTCGGCAAGTGGACGGCCACCAGAACGAAGGGTGCGCCCGGCCGGTCGACGGTGACGGCGAACGCGGCCGACTTGGGAATGTCCGAGTAACGCGGTAGCCGGTCAAGCGCCCAGCGCGAATAGATGTCGAGTTCCCCCCGAGCGGCGTGTGCGTATCCGTGCAGTGAGGCGGCCAACGAGTTCTGGACGTCTTGCGTGGCCTCGACGGCCACGAGGACGTCCGGATGCCGGTCGGCGAGCGAGCGAGCGGCGGCCACGGGCGTGGGGTTGTGGATGAAGACGTTGGCTGAGACGAATACGAAAGGATCGATGGGGTCCGCCGTCGCGTGCGGCGTGCGAGGCAACACGATGGCGACCGCGGTGAACATGGCAAGCGACGCGATCGGTACCGCGTAGCACGGACGTCGGCCGAGGATCGCGATGAGCGCGCACACAGCGATGGCTACGACGGCGGCGGCAGGAAGTAGGACGGCTGCGAGGTCCACTTCGGGACCGAACAGCCGCACCGCAAACCACAACCACGGCGCGACGGCGAGGACGACTGGCCACATCCAACGTCGACCTACCCGGACCGTGGCATCGCGCCAACGCGTTCGGGAACCCGTGTCGATCATGCCTTTCAACCCGAACACAAACCCCTCGGCAACGAAGCCAGCGAACGTTTCAGCGCGGATCGATACTCTAGAGGACCGCTATCGACTCACGGAGCTGGGCATGCTCTGCCCAACATCGATGACGCGTGAGGGTCAGGAAGCACCGTAGCCGACAGCAAGACCAGGCCCGATCCACGAGGCGATCATGGCCAGGCCGATGCTGCCTAACCGACTTGTACGACCATACGGGCAGCTCCTCGCGGCCCCTTCAGCTAGGCCTGCTGGCGCTGTCGCCACCTACCTCTCAGGACCATTCCTGTACGACGCTTTGCCCAGAACAGCTCTCCTACGCAATCTGCAGGTTGACTGGCTTCCTCTCCTCCCTAATACTCCTTCCCTTTGAAGGAGACGCCCTGCGTCGGATCTTGATCGTCTTGGTCCTGGTCGGTGCGACGGTGCCCCTGAGCCGAAACGCCGGAGCCTCGTCGGTAACGGTAGCGGCGGCAGGTGACATCGCACGACCTTCGTTCGGCACGCCCCAGCAGCAGACGGCCGACCTCGTTACGACGTTCGACCCGATGGTCGTCTTCGCGCTAGGGGACGAGCAATACGAGAACGGCGAATTGGCCAACTTCCAGAAGTACTACGACGTGAGCTGGGGAGCCTTCAAGTCCAAGACGTATCCGATCCCCGGCAACCACGAATATCAGACATCCGGCGCGACGGGCTATTTCAGCTACTTCGGTGCGGCGGCGGGCGACCCGTCGAAAGGGTATTACAGCTTCGACCTCGGTGACTGGCACGTGGTGGCCCTGAATACGAACTGCGGCGTGATCGACTGCACGGCCCAGAAGAGCTGGATGGTGGCCGACCTTGCCGCCGATACACACCTATGCCAAGTCGTGGTCTACCATGCGACGAACCGGAAGTGGCCTCGGCAGAACATGGAGGCTGCGGGCGGGGACTTGGCGCTCGCAGCGAGCAGGCACGTATACGAACGGTGGGCTCCAGAGAACGGGCTCGTGCGCCTCACGGTGGGGACGGGCGGCCGGTCGCTTGGGAAACTGGATCCCGCGGCGGCGGTTGGCGTGAGGGAGTATGGGATATTGAGGCTCACCCTGGACGCGTCCTCATACACGTGGTCCTTCATCGACGTGAACGAGACAGTGCGCGACTCGGGCTCCGGTGCCTGTCACGACTAGTCGCTAGCACGAGAAGGGTTGCCCGGTTGGCCGAAACGCGTGCTGTGAGCTGTCGCAGCACGTATGCGCCGAAGTATCCGAACTGGAAGGGACGAGTAAGCGAAAGTTTCGTCCACTTTGGACGCTGTTTGCATTCATTCGAAGACCACCAGACCAGATCCGATCTAACCTTCTGGTCTTGG
>VAYX01000031.1 GCA_005885325.1 Actinomycetota bacterium | reverse complement strand
CTAGCCGCTCTCGGGGATCCAGGCACCGCTCAGGTACCATCGGGCGCACGATGCGCAGGTACGACCCCGCAACGATCGAGCCCCGATGGGTGGCGGCCTGGGAGGCAGAGGGCCTGTACCGGGCCGACGACGAGGATGGCTCCCGGCCCAAGTTCTACGCGCTCGACATGTTCCCGTACCCGTCCGGGGACCTGCACATGGGCCACGCGGAGGCCTTCTCCGGCGGCGATGCGGTCGCTCGGTTCGCCTGGATGCGTGGCCACAACGTCCTGCACCCGATCGGGTGGGATGCGTTCGGCCTCCCCGCGGAGAACGCCGCGATCAAGCGGGGCGTCCACCCGAAGGAATGGACGTACGCCAACATCGAGCAGCAGCGAAGCTCGCTCCGGCGGATGGGGATGTCGTTCGACTGGAGCCGGCAGTTCAACACGTGCGATCCCGAGTACTACCGATGGACCCAGTGGCTGTTCGTGAAGCTCTTCCAGCGAGGCCTGGCGTACCGCAAGCTGGCACCGGCCAACTGGTGCCCCAAGGACCAGACCGTCCTGGCCAACGAGCAGGTGATCAACGGGCACTGCGAGCGGTGCGGCACGGCGGTGATCCGCAAGGACCTGACCCAGTGGTTCTTCAAGATCACCGACTACGCCCAGCGCCTCCTGGACGACGTGGAGGAGTTGGTGGACTGGCCGGATCGCGTCATCACCATGCAGCGGAACTGGATCGGGCGCTCGGAGGGCGCGGGGGTGGAGTTCGAGATCGCCGAGACCGGAGACAAGGTCGAGGTGTTCACCACCCGGCCGGACACGCTCTGGGGGGTCACGTTCTTCGTGTTCGCCGTGGAGCATCCGCTGGTGACGAAGCTGGCTGAGGCCGGTGGAACCTCGGCAGAGGTGAAGGCCATGGCCGACGCACTTCAGGCCACGCCGCTCACCAACCGGGAGCAGGCTGAGAGCCGGGAGGGCGTGCCCCTCGGGGTACACGCCGTCAACCCGGTGAACGGGGAGAAAGTGCCGTGCTTCGTCGCGCCGTACGTCCTGATGGAGTACGGCACGGGGGCGGTGATGGGCGTCCCCGCCCACGACCAGCGCGACTTCGAGTTCGCCAAGGCCCACGGGCTCCCCGTCCGCGTCGTCGTCCAGCCGGAGGGCGAGGCGCGCGACCCCGAGACGATGACCGAGGCCTACGACCATGAGGGGGTCATGGTGAATTCGGGACCCTTCGACGGGGTCCGCTCGCCGGAGAGCATCGCGGCGGTGACGAGGTGGCTGGAGGAACAGGGCAAGGGACGGGCCGCAGTCACGTACCGCTTGCGCGACTGGCTGATCTCGCGACAGCGGTACTGGGGCGCGCCGATCCCCATCATCCACTGCGACGAGCATGGCGAGGTCGCCGTGCCGGAGGGCGATCTTCCGGTGCTCCTGCCGGATGACGTCGACTTCCGCCTTGGGGGCGAGTCACCGCTCGCCCGGCATCCGGGCTTCGTCAACGTGGCCTGCCCGACGTGCGGCAAGCCGGCGCGGCGCGACACCGACACGATGGACACGTTCGTGGACTCGTCCTGGTACTTCTTCCGGTACTGCTCGCCGTATGAGACCTCGGCACCGTTCGACCCGGCCGATGTGGCGAGATGGATGCCGGTCGACCAGTACACGGGCGGGGTCGAGCACGCCATCCTCCACCTGCTCTACTCCCGGTTCTTCACCAAGGTCCTCCACGACATGGGCATGGTCGGCTTCACCGAGCCCTTCCCTCGCATGATGAACCAGGGGCAGGTGATCTTCGGGGGAGCCTCGATGAGCAAGTCGAAGGGGAACCTGGTCGGACCCATGCCGTTCGTGGAGCGGTGGGGGTCCGACGCCGTGCGCCTGACCTTGCTGTTCGCCGGGCCGTTCGAGGACGACATCGACTGGCAGCTCATCGCGCCGCCGCTCGACCGGCGTCCCCCGATGAACGCGTGGCTCGGACGGGTCCACACCGCGGTGTGGGAGGCCGCCGAACGGGAGGCTGCCCAGCCGGAGGAGCTGACCCGGCTCATGCACCGGACGATCGAGGGCGTGACGGAGGACCTCGAGCGGTTCCGGTTCAACGTCGCCATCTCCAAGCTCCAGGTCCTGACGAATGCGATCCGCTCGGCCCTTGACGGGGGCGAGGGCGCTCGCGACGCGGCCTCGGCCGTGGCGCAGATGCTGGGGCCCCTCGCGCCGTTCCTGGCCGATGAGCTGTGGCGGGAGGCCCTCGGGAACCAGACGAGCGTTCACGTCTCCTCGTGGCCGTCGTTCGACCCCGAGCTCGCCCGCCAGGAGCGGGTGACCCTGGTGGTCCAGGTGGACGGGAAGGTCCGGGACCGCCTGGGGGTCGACGCCTCGGCCGACGAGGCGACCTGTCGAGAGCTCGCCCTGGCCTCGGAGAACGCCCGGCGGTTCCTCGACGGGCGACGGGTCAGCCAGGTGATCGTCCGGCCTCCCCGCCTGGTCAACATCGTCACCTCAGGCTGACACCGCCCGGGAGCGGCCGCAGGGGTGGCACTTCGGCTCAACCCATCCCGGCGAGGGTCCGATATCCCTTTCGGGTACCCGGTTTCGGGTATCTGCCCTTTCTCGACGGGTGGGGGAATGAGCCGGTCCGATACCTCCGGGACCGGCGCTTCACGGGGGGCGCTGTCCCCAGAGGAGTGCCGGACGGAGCGATCCATCGCGCTCGTGCGCATGGCGGTCGTGGCCGTCGTAGCCGTCGTGTACCTCAGCTCGACCGGGATCCGCCCGGCCGTCCGTCCCCTGGCCCTGTCGGTCCTCGTCCTGGCGGCCGTATGTGCGTTCTGGTCGCTCCTCGCCCGCCCGTACGAGGCCATGTCGGCGAACAGGTTCCGCGCCGCCACCCTGCTCGTCGACGCCACGCTCATCACCCTGTGGTGCGTGGCCACCGGCGGCACCGACAGCGAGTACTGGACCCTGTACCTGATCGCGCTCATCGCGGTGGCCATGCGGTTCAGCCTGATGGAGACCCTCTTCTCGGCCCTGGGGCTGGCTGTGCTCTACGTGATCGTCCTCAGCATCAACGGCGGGGTCTCCCGGGCCGTCCTCATGTCCCGGCTGCCGCTGCTCGCCATCGCCGGGTTCGCCCTCGGCGTGCTGGCCCAGCAGCGCAGGACCCACCAGGTGCAGCGGGAGCTCCTCGCCGAGATCGCCGAGGATCGCTCCCGCGCGCTCGCCGAGGAGCAGGCGCTCGTGGCCAGGCTGCGCGAGGTCGACCTGGCCAAGTCGGAGTTCGTGGCGGTCGCTTCCCACGAGTTCCGGACGCCGCTCGCCTCGATCCTCGGGGTGCTCAGCACGCTTCGGACCCACGGGGACGGCCTGGACCCCGCGCTTCGGGAGGAATTGCTGGCCGGTGCGGAGACCCAGGCCCAGCGGCTGGCTCGCCTGGTCGACGACCTCCTCACCGTGGCCCGGATCGAGGACGGCGCCCTGCGGCTCGACGTGCAGGCGATCGAGGCCGACTGGCTCATATCACAGGCCATCCAGGTTTCGCGCACCGCCGACCGTGTCCAGGCCGATCTCGGCGGCGTCCAGACCATCCGGTGTGACGCCGATCAGATGGTCCGGGTGCTCACGAACCTCATCGACAACGCCCGGAAGTACTCGCCGCCGGACGGCCCGATCTTCGTCACGGTGACCGAGGGTCCCTCCGCGATTTCCGTGAGCGTTCGCGACGAAGGCCCGGGGATCCCAAAGGAACGCCGGGCGGAGGTGTTCGACCGGTTCAAGCGGCTTGGCGAGAAGCCTCAGAAGCCCGGCGCCGGGCTCGGGCTGTACATCACCCGCAGTCTGGTCGAGGCCCATGGCGGGACCATCCGGGTGGACGAGGCACCGGGCGGGGGGGCCGACTTCACCTTCACGATCCCCCAGACGGAGGGGGAGCAGCCGGTCTCCGCCGATCGGCCCGCCGCCACCACCACTGTGTGACCTGGCTCACAGCAGCCGTTCCCGCATCCTGCTAGGTTCGGCCGCCCCTCCCTCTCGACGATCGGGTGAACGCGCCCGGAGATGGAGGTGTCGAGCCAACGCTTCGCGACCGACTGTCCGGGTTGTCCCGCGCCGAGCTCGGAGGACTGGTGGCGCTGGTGGCCATCACCGTCGGCGGCGCCGGCCTGTGGTACGCGCGCTCGCTCCCGCGTCCGGTCGAGGTCCGGGCGGCGACCGCGTTGCCGGCGCCCGCCGCTTCGGCGACCAGCTCGCCGGACGTGGTTCCGATCCTGGTCGACGTGGCGGGCTGGGTTCGCCGTCCGGGGGTCTACGAGTTCCACGACGGCGATCGGGTCATCGACGCCATCGAGGCGGCGGGCGGGGCCAGGCCTGGCGCGGCGCTCGATGCGCTGAACCTGGCCGCGCCGCTCGCGGACGGCACGCAGATCCTGGTGCCGAGGAGACAGGCCTCGGGCCCGGTGGGCTCGGTGGGCAGCGGCGCCACGCCATCGAAGGTGAACATCAACGCAGCATCCGCCACTGAGCTCGAGGCCCTCCCCGGGGTTGGCGAGGTCATCGCCCAGCGGATCGTGGACTACCGGACGGCGAACGGACCGTTCGGATCGGTGGACGACCTGCTCGACGTGAGCGGGATCGGCGAGGTCACGCTGGAGAACATCCGCGACCTCGTGACCGTGTGAGCGCCTGGATCCTGCCGGTCGCCGGCGCCGCGTTCTGGGCCGGCCTCCTGGTCCGCCCGTCTCTCGGGGATCGAATGCCGGTGTGGTCATGGCTGCTGGCCGGAGCGATCGCGCTCGGGTCGTCCCTAGTGCTGGCCCCGGGCGACCGGGAGGCTCCCGATCCATTGGGTCAGGCCGGCCTGGTCAGGCCCGATCGGGAGCTGAGGGCCGTGGCGGCGGTGACGGTGGGGCGGCGGCGGACGGGCCGGGGCCCGCCCGCCGCCGCCCCCCTCCTCGCGGCGCTCGGCGTGTTCCTCCTGGCCGTGGGGTGGGGAGGCGCACACGCACACAAGGTGGCCGGTTCCCTCCTCGCCCGCCTGGCCTCGGAGCGGGTCTTCGTGCAAGGCGTGCTCCGAACCGATCCGTCGGCGCAGATCTCCGGGTGGTCGGCGGTGATCGACGCGGGTCGGGTCGAGTGGGAGGGCACGGCCGCCGCGGTGCACGAATCGCTGTGGGTCCTGGGGCCGGACCGCCCGCCGCCCGCCGTGCGAGGCGACCGGGTCCTGCTCGAAGGCCGGATCCTGGTTCCGGAGGACCCCGAGTTCGCCGATGCCCTGGCCCGACAGGCCATCGCCGCGGAGATCCGGGTGACAACCTTCCGCCGCTTGGGCCCATCGTCCAACCCGTTCGTGCGGGCCGCCCAGTCGTTCCGCTCGTTCGTCGGTCGGTCCATCGGCAGGCTGTTCCCTCCACGCGAGGCCGGCCTGCTGATGGGCCTGGCCTTGGGGGACGATTCACGACTCGATCCGGCCCTGGCCCGGGACTTCCAGGCGACCGGATTGGGTCACCTCCTGGTGGTGTCCGGAGAGAACGTGGCCATGGTCCTCGGGCCGGTGCTCGGCCTGGCCATGGCGTTGCGGCTATCGCGTGTCCCCCGGTTCCTCCTCGCAGGCGGCACCGTGCTGTTCTTCGTCGTCCTCACCGGTGGAGAGCCGTCGGTGATGCGCGCCGGCGTGATGGCCGGGCTCACGCTCTTCGGCGTCCTGCTGGGGCGGCCCCGGAGCGCCGCGTCGATCCTGGCCGGCGCGGTGCTGATCCTGCTGGTGGTCGATCCAGCACTCGTGTGGTCCATCGGCTTCCAGCTCTCGGTGGCCGCGACCGCGGGGATGGTCGCGCTGGCCACGCCGCTCGCGGGCCGGCTGCGGTTCCTTCCCCGTCCGGTCGCGATCGCCGCCGGGACCTCGCTCGCGGCGCAGATGGGCGTGACGCCGATCCTGCTGTTCCACTTCCACGAGGTTCCGGGGGTCACCATCGCCGCGAACCTGCTCGCGTTCCCCGCGGTCTCTCCGGCACTCCTTTTCGGGCTTGCCGCGGGCGCGACGGGCGTGGTCCTCATGCCGATCGGGCGGGCGCTCGCGATGGCTGCCCTCATACCCATGCGCTACCTGGAGCTCGTCGCCGATCGGCTGGCCACCGCGCCGGTGGCATGGATCACGTCGAGCGGCGGCCTCGTGCCACTCGTCGTCGGGGGGCTGCTCGTGTGCGCCTCGGCGTGGTGGCTGCGGTCCGGCCGCCGGCTCCCGCGCGCCGCCGTCATGGCCGGCGGCGCGCTCGTCCCGTTGTTCGTCTGGGTCACCGCCCTCTCGGCCGGGCCACCGTCGCACCTCGTCATCCATTTCTTATCCGTCGGCGAGGGCGACGCCGCACTCGTGACCACCCCCGCTGGCGCGAGCATCCTGATCGACGGTGGCCCCGATCCCGAGCAGGTGGCGACCAAGCTGTCGGCGCTCGGGGTGAAGCGGCTCGACGTGGCGATCGCTTCCCATCCCCATGCCGATCACATCGTGGGGTTCCCGGCCGTGTTCGCCAGGTTCCCGGTCGGCCTCCTCCTCGAGCCGGGGTGCCCGGATCCCTCGCCGATCTACGCCAACCTGCTGCTCGCCGCTCGCGAGGAGGGCATCCCCGTTCGCCATCCCCGGACGGGAGACGCGCTCACCGTCGGCGACGTCCATCTCGACGTGCTCTCGCCCTCGAGATGCTTCACCGGCACGGAGTCGGACCCGAACAACGACGCGCTCGTGATCATGATCGAGCACGGAGAGGATCGGATCCTGTTCGCCACCGAACCGGAGGAACCCGCCCAGCAGGAGATGCTCGACGCCGAGGCTGACCTTCGGGCCGAGCTGCTGAAGGTCCCACACCACGGGGCGGCGACATCGCTTCCCGCCTTCTTCGAGGCGGTGGATCCCGAGCTCGCGGTGGTCAGCGTGGGCCCGAACGACTACGGACACCCGGTGCCCGCGACGCTCGAGGAGCTGCGCGCTACCGGGGCCCGGGTGCTCCGAACGGATCTGGCCGGCGACATCACGGTGACCTTCGACCCCGGAGGGCTGCTCGTAGAATCCGCGGCGTGACGCTCGTCCCCGAACAGACCCGATGACCCCGGCCGGGGCACCCGTCCACCTCGTGTGGGGGGAGGATCCGTTCCTCCTTCGGCTGGCCGCCCTGGAGATCTTCGGCCAGGGGGTCCAGCCTCGCGAGATCGAGGCGGGTGACTGGCAGGGCGGCGAGACGGCCGACCTGTCCACCCCGTCGCTGTTCGGCGAGCCGCGGGCCTTGCTGGTCACCGATGCCCGGCATCTCCCCGAGGACGCGTCGCGAGAGTTGGCCGCCTACCTCGCCGCCCCGTCGCCGGACGCGACGCTCGTCCTCTCGGCAACCGTGGGGGAGCGGGGCCGGGTACCGGCGGGGCTGGTGAAGCTGGTCCAGCCGATCGGCGAGGTCCGCGAGGTCAAGGTGGCTCGCAAGGACCTCCCGGCGTGGGTGGGCAGAAGGGCCAAGGCGAAGGCGCTCGAGCTCGCCCCGGATGCGTCGAGCGCGCTCGTGGAGCGGTTGGGCGAGGACCCCGCCACCCTGGACCAGGCGCTCGACCAGCTCGGTTCGGCGTTCGCCGGAACCCGGGTCACCAGGCAGCTCGTTGCCGAGCAGTTCCGGGGCCTTGGGGACCAGCACGTGTGGGACCTCTGCGACCGAGCCTTCGCCCGGGACCTTCCGGGGGCCATGCGGTCGCTCGCCACCCTGCTCCAGTCGGGCGCGGATGCGCTTCCCATCCTGGGCGGCATCGCGTCCCGCCTGCGGGACCTGGTCCGGGTGCGATCGCTGCCCGACCGGATGCCGCCGGGCGATCTGGCGCGCGCAGCCGGCCTCCGGTTCGAGTGGCAGGCTCGCCGGTACCGGGAGAGCGCCCGGCGGTTCTCGATGGAGGAGCTGGTCGACATCCACGATCGAGTGGTCGAGGCCGACCGGGCATTGAAGTCGGGCGCCACCGGCGATGTCGTGCTGCCCGCCCTGGTGTTGGCCATCACGGGCGAGCGGGCGCTCGCCGAGCGGACCTAGCCCTCGGAGCCCGTCGCGCCGGCGGCCTTGGCCAGCCGGGACTTCCGCCGAGCGGCGGCCCGCTTGTGCACGATGCCACTGGACGCCGCCTTGTCGATCGCCCGGCTCGCCGAACGCAGGAGCTCCGTCGCGGCCTCGCCGCCACCCTCCGATACCGCCGTCCGGGCCTTCTTGGCCGCGGTCTTCAGCTCGGTGCGCACGGCCTTGTTCCGCTCGCGGCGGCGCTCGTTCTGACGGTTCCGCTTGATCTGGGACTTGATGTTGGCCACGGCGAGCGAGTCTACCAGCGGGATGGTGGCCGACCGGCCCGTCAGGACCCGCTCCGAGGCGGCCGGCCGGCGACCCGGGAGAATAGACCCGCCGTGACCGAGACCAACCGCCTTCGGAACTTCTGCATCGTGGCCCACATCGACCACGGCAAGTCCACGCTGGCCGACCGGATCCTCGAGCTCACCCACGCGGTGGCGGCACGGGACATGCGGGACCAGTACCTGGACCGGATGGACCTGGAGCGGGAGCGGGGCATCACCATCAAGGCGCAGGCCGTGCGGCTCACGTACCAGCTCGACGACACGTACGTGCTGAACCTCATCGATACGCCGGGCCATGTGGACTTCACCTACGAGGTCTCGCGCTCCCTCGCCGCGTGCGAGGGCGCCGTGCTGCTCGTCGATGCGGCCCAGGGGATCGAGGCCCAGACCCTCGCGAACTTCCACCTCGCCCGCGACGCCGGCCTGGCGATCATCCCCGCGCTGAACAAGATCGACCTGCCGCAGGCCGATCCGGAGGAGACGGCGCGCGAGGTCGGAGAGCTCGTGGGATGGGATCCGAAGGACGTCCTTCGGATCTCTGCGAAGACCGGCCAGGATGTCCCCGCGCTGTTGCAGAAGGTGATCGAGCTCGTGCCGGCGCCGCAGGGACGGCGAGAGGATCCGCTGCGCGCCCTGGTGTTCGATTCCACGTTCGACGCCTACCGCGGCGTGGTGGCCTACGTCCGGGTGAAGGACGGGGTGTTGCCGTCTCGGGCCAAGATCCATCTGATGGCGGCGAACGCCGATTCGGAGGCGGAGGAGTGCGGGGTGTTCGCCCCCGAAGCCACGCCCGTGCCCGAGCTCGGGCCGGGGGAGGTCGGCTACCTCGTCACCGGGATGAAGGACGTCCACCTGGCCAAGGTAGGCGACACCGTGACGATCGCGGGCAAGCACCGGGCCCGGGAGCCGCTCCCCGGCTATCGCGAGCCCAAGCCGATGGTGTGGAGCGGGCTGTACCCGGCCGAGGGCGGCGACTACACGGCCCTCCGCGATGCCCTGGACAAGCTGAAGCTGAACGACGCGGCCTTGCAGTACGAGCCTGAGACATCCAAGGCGCTGGGGTTCGGGTTCCGGTGCGGGTTCCTTGGGTTGCTGCACATGGACATCGTGAAGGAGCGGCTCGAGCGGGAGTTCGGCCTGGAGCTCATCGCCACCGCGCCGAACGTGGAGTTCCACGTGATCCGGGGGAACGAGGTCATCGTGGTCCACAACCCGAGCGAGATGCCTGCGCCCGGGACGTACGACCACGTGGAGGAGCCGGTCGTGCTGGCTACGATCGTCACCCCGTCCACGTACCTCGGAGCGGTCCTGGAGCTCTGCCAGTCCAGGCGAGGCGAGCTGATCGACATCACGTACCTGTCGCCCGAGCGGGCCGAGGTCCACTACAGGCTCCCGCTCGCCGAGATCATCTTCGACTTCTTCGACCAGCTGAAGTCGAAGACCCGTGGCTACGCGTCGCTGGACTATGAGCCGGTGGGCTACGAGCGGGCGGATCTCGTCCGGGTGGACATCCTGCTGCACGGGGAGCCGGTGGACGCGTTCAGCTCGGTCGTGCACCGGGACAAGGCGGCGCAGTACGGCCGGCAGCTGGTGGAACGACTGCGCGAGCTGATCCCCCGGCAGCTGTTCGATGTGGCGATCCAGGCCGCGATCGGGTCTCGCGTCGTGGCGAGAGAGACCATCAAGGCCAAGCGTAAGGACGTCCTGGCCAAGTGCTACGGAGGCGACATCACGCGCAAGCGCAAGCTCCTGGAACAGCAGAAGAAGGGGAAAGCTCGGTTGCGCCGGGTGGGGCGCGTTGACGTGCCGCAGGAGGCCTTCATCGCCGCGCTTCGCGTGGATCAGCGGGCCGGGCAGAAGGCCGGCCAGCGGACGGGAGGAAAGCCATGACCGCCGGCCTGTACGTGCACGTCCCGTTCTGCCTCACGCGCTGCGGCTACTGCGACTTCAACGCGTACGCCGGACTCGGTCACCTCGCCTCGCGGTACGTCGACGCGCTGGAGGCCGAGGCCGGACTGTGGGCGGACGCATGGCGAGGCGAACGCTTCGGATCGGTCTTCCTCGGTGGCGGCACGCCGACGACGCTCGACGCCGACGAGCTGGCGCGCCTGTTGGCTCGGCTCAGGGAGCGGTTCGACCTCGAGCCCGGGGCCGAGGTCACGATCGAGGCCAACCCGGACACGGTCGATGAGGAGAAGCTGGCCGCGTTGCGCGAGGCCGGCTACACGCGCCTGTCGATGGGCGCGCAGTCGTTCGACCAGCGCGTGCTCGACGCGCTGGAGCGGGTGCACGGGCCCGCGTCCGTGCACCGCGCGTTCGCTGCCGCCCGGGCGGCGGGCCACACCGACGTGAATCTCGACCTGATCTACGGGGCGAACGGCGAGACGCTCGCGTCGTGGCGGCGGACCCTCGAGGAGACCATCGCGCTCCGTCCCGAGCACGTATCCGCGTACGCGCTCACGATCGAGCCGGCCACGCCGCTCGGCCGCAAGGTCCAGGCGGGGCTGGTCCCGGGACCGGAGCCGGACCTTCAGGCCGACATGTTCGACCTCGCGTGCGAGCTGCTCGGCGAGGCCGGCTACGGCCACTACGAGGTGTCGAACTGGGCATTTCCCGGGTTCGAATGCCGGCACAACCTGGGCTACTGGCGGAAGCAGCCGTATCTCGGGCTGGGGGCCGGGGCGCACTCGTACCGCGATGGGCGCCGATGGTGGAACGTCCGCCCCCCGGCCGAGTACCTGGACGTGGTGGAGCACGGCCAGCGCCCGGTCGGCGGCGAGGAGCGCCTCACGCCGGAGGACGAGCGCCTGGAGGACGTCTTCTTGAAGCTCCGGATCCTCGAGGGCGTTCCCGTGGCCTCGGTCGACCGCGACGTCGCGTCCGGCTTCCTGCAACAGGGACTGCTCCGCCGCCGCGACGGCCACCTCGTGCCGACCGAGCGAGGCATGCTGCTGCTGAACGAGCTGGTCCTGGCCCTCGCGGGCTAGCTGCTGCCGTACTGGTCGGGGAGCCCTGCGCCGCAGAGCCCTCCCCGGGTGGCGAACGACGGCAACGCGGAGGTCGCCGGTTCCTGGAAGTCCCGCGTCCCCAGTACGTCCAGCCTCCCGTCGTGTCGCAGCTTGAAGGTCGTCTCGTGCGCGTACCAGACGGCGTGGGAGGAATCATGGGGCTTGGACTCGGCCGAGGTCGCCACGAACACCTGTCCGTCAGGCCCCGCGTCACATCGCAGCGCGTCGAGCTGGAACCCATCACCGCCGAGCCACAGCCGGAGTTCCTTCCCCGGCTCGAACCCCCCCGCGGGGTCACCAGGCGGCGCCACGGTCACGGGGGACAGGATGGCCCTGCCGGCTTCCGGCCCGCCGCTCCCGTACACCTCGAACAGCCGCAGGCCGGCGATGCTGAACGCGACGTCCTGCACGAGGAGCTCGTCGGTCCCGTCGCCGTCGATGTCAGGAGCGGCGAAGGCCGAGCATGCCCCTTGGCACCCGAACGGTCCGTACGCCGCATCGGCCTGTCCATCCCCGGTGACGTCGATGGCGACGACATTGTCCGCCTCGCTCGCGTTCGGGCAGGGACCGTCGCCGCGCTTGGTGGCGACGAAGGCCGTCCAGGTCCCGAGTCCGTCACCGAACGTGCCCTGGACCGACGTCACGTTGCACACGGGGAACGCCAGACCGATGTCGGAGCTCGCCGACGGTGTAGGACTCGGCGTGGGCGACGGGAGGAGAGGCTGCCAGGAAGCCCCGAGAACATCCGCCGAGGTGATCGTGACTGGATTCGTGCCGTCGGCGTCCATCACGACCAGCGGCCCCGGGCCACCGGTCCGTCCCGCGATATAGGCGATCAAGGTCCCGTCGGGCGACCAGATGGGGTCCAGGTTCGTTCTGCCCTTCCCGTCTTTGGTCAAGCGGCGGACGTGTGTTCCGTCCGCCGCCATCGTGAAGATGTCCGATTCCATCGCCCCTTCCTGACGGGTGAAGGAGATCGCCGCGCCGTCGGGCGACCACGAGGGGTTGTAGTCCTGGCCCGTGTGCGTGAGCTGCCGGACGTCCGCGCCGTCGGCCGCCACGGCGAAGATGTCGAACCCCTCTTCGGTTCCCTGGTCGAAGACGATCAGCGTCCCATCGGGTGAGACCTTCGCGGAGAAGATCGCACGCGTCCCCGGTGCGTCGATACTGTGGAGCACCAGGTTGTCGGACCCGTCGGAATTGGCGACGTGGATGCTCGATCTCCCACCCGATTCCGCCACATATGCGATCCGCGTCCCGTCGGGCCACCAGGAGGGGGCGGAGACATTCTCCGCACTAGCGATCCTCGTGGGGTTGGAGCCGTCGGCCGCCATCACGTAGAGGGTCCGCTCCTGGTCGCCGAACACGACCACCGCGAGCCGCCTCCCATCCGGTGACCAGGCAACGTGCCACGCGAGGCCGGGCCCCGGAAGCGGGATCTCGATCGCATCCGAACCGGACGGATCGACGGTTCGTATCGCATCGCCGGTCGTGATGGCGATGCGGCCGTTCTCTCGTGGGACGATCGGCCAGGGGGAGACGGCGGGTAGGGTCCCTTCGGAGCCTTCGAACACCCGTGAGAGCGCGTACACCCCTGCCGCCGTCCCGGCGATCACCACGAACGCGAGCGCACCGGCCTGGACCTTCCGCGCGATCCGCCTGCGTTCGCGGCGCCGGATGAGCTCCTCGTACACGCCGGCGGGATCCGCCGGACGGGCGGCCCGCTCGAGATCCCGCCGCAGACGGTCGTCAAGCCTCGCCACGATCGTTCGCCTCCTCGAGGTCCGATTCGCCGAGTGCCAGTGACAGCGCTCGGCGGGCTCGGAACAGCGTGGTCTTCGCCGATCCCTCGCTCATTCCCAGCACGTCGGCGACCTCCTTCACGTCCATCCCCAGGTAGTAGCGGAGCACCGTGGCCTCACGCTGGCGCCGCGGGAGCGCTCCGAGCGCTCGGGTGACATCCATGCGGTCCTCGGGGCTGTGGCTCGGCGAGTGCTCTCCGGTCCCCAGCCGGGCCCGCGCCCTGCGCTCGGCGGCCATCCGCCGCCGTCGGCTCCGGGCCAGGTTCAGCGACACCGTGGTGACCCACGCCGGCAGCGATGCGATGTCGGCGCCCCGCTCGGACCGCTCCCAGGCCCTGGCCACCGCCTCCTGCACCGCGTCCTCGGCGGCGGCCCGGCTCCCGGCAACCAGCGAGAGGCCCCCGACCAGCCTGGGGTAGGCCGTGTGGAGGAACTCCCGGATGGCGATCTCGTCGATCAGCTCACGTCACTCCTCTCACAGGGGTAGACGCACGAGGCGATCGCGAGGTTGACAGGTCCGGGACGGCGAAGCTAGCACTCTCCCCTTTCGACTGCTAAGAATGTACGGACGATGGGCGAACCCTCCGACCTCGGCGCGAGGAAGATCGCCGTGCTCCGCGCGGTGGTCGAGGAGTACGTGCGCAGCGGGGAGCCCGTGGGGAGCGAGACGATCGCGGAGGGAGCCGGGCTCGGCGTCTCCTCGGCGACCATCCGAAACGAGATGGCCGCCCTGGAGGAGATGGGGTACCTGACCCACCCCCACACCTCGGCCGGCCGGATCCCCACCGACCTCGGGTACCGCGGCTACGTGAACACGCTGCCGGCGGGGGGCCGACTGCGCGACGTGCAACGCCGGGCCATCACCGGGTTCTTCGCCGAGACCATGCTGGACCTGGAGGAGGTGCTCAAGGGGACCACCCAACTCCTGTCACGCCTGACCCAGTACGCCGGTCTCGCCGTGCCGCCCAGCATGTCCGAGGAACAGCTGGTCCGAGCCGAGATCGTCGACCTCGGCCCCTCGATCATGGTGCTCGTCATCGGCCAGCACGGCCGGGTGGAGAAGGCCCTCGTGGATCGGCCCCGGGACCTCGACGGGCAGGCCCTCGAGGCGCTCGAGCGGCGGATCGGCGACTCCTTCGGGGGGCGGACCATGGCCGAGGCCCAAGCGCGCGCGCTTCGCCTGGCCGGAGAGTCCGGTCCGGCCGAGCGGGACCTGTTGATGGCGGTGGCAGAAACCCTCCGGGACATGCAACGGGGCAAGGGCGGGGACCACGTGCTGGTGGGCGGCGTGGCGAACCTCGCCGACGAGGTGGCCCACTGGCGACGAGAGACCGTCCACCGGCTGATCGAGGCGCTCGAGCACGAGTCGGATCTCCATCGGCTGCTTCGCCAGGTGGGCTCGGGCGGCGACGTCTCGGTCACGATCGGCGCGGAGCATCCGACCACGGGCGAGTGGGAGGCGGCCATCGTGGCCGCGCCGTTCCGGGTGGGGGACACGCCGGTCGGCACCATCGGGGTCGTCGGGCCTACCGCCATGGACTACCTGACGGTGGTGGCGTCCGTCCGGGCCGTGGCCAAGCGGCTGTCGGAGCTCGCCACCGAGCTCGGCGCGTAGCCATGGCAGGCATCCGCGACCTGTACGAGATCCTCGGCCTCCCGCGGACGGCCACGCAGGATGAGATCAGGAAGGCGTACCGCCGCCTGGCTCGCGAGCTCCATCCCGATTCGAGCGGCGATCCCGCGACCGAGGAGCGGTTCAAGGAGGTCACGGCGGCCTACGAGATCCTTTCGGACCCGGACAAGCGACAGCGGTACGACCTGTACGGAGGGGGTGGGCCCGAGGCCTTCCCCTTCGGCGACATCAGCGAGATCTTCGAAGCGTTCTTCGGCACCGGGACGTTCGGGCGGCGCCGCGAGCCAACCCCGAGGAGCCGAACCCGAAGGGGGGAGGACCTCCGGGCCGGCGTCCTGCTCACGTTCGAGGAGGCCGCGTTCGGGATCCGCCGGGACGTCACGGTGGACGCCCTTCGAGCCTGCGACCGCTGCGGGGGCTCCGGGGCGGAGCCCGGGACCTCCCCCACCAGGTGCCGAACATGCGGCGGCACCGGACAGGTCCAGGAGGTCCGGCGCAGCATCTTCGGCACGGTGATGACCGCCCGCGGTTGCACCACGTGCGAGGGGACGGGTCAGGAGATCCAGGCGAAGTGCGAGCGGTGCCGGGGTGAGGGGCGGGTGGCAGCCGAACGCACCATCCCGGTCGACGTTCCGGCGGGCGTGGCGCACGGCGTGGAGCTTCGGGTCCCGGGCCTGGGACACGCCGGCCGGGCGGCTGGTCCGCCCGGGGACCTGTTCCTGTCGATCGCGGTCAAGGAGAGCCCGGTGTTCGAGCGCCGGGGCCAGGACCTGTTCGCGGTCGTGGAGGTGCCGATGGTACAGGCCGCGCTGGGGGCCGAGCTCGAGGTCGAGACCCTGGACGGTGAGGACCGGGTGAAGCTCGGCCCAGGGACGGAGTCGGGGACCGTGATCCGCCTTCGGGGCAAGGGCATCCCGAACCTTGGACGGCGGGGCCGTGGGGACCTGTATCTCACGGTCCACGTGGGGACCCCGAGAGACCTGGGGAAGGAGCAGCGGAGGCTGCTCGAGGAGCTGGCCGAGATGCGAGGGGAGGCGGCCGGCGGTGGGCCCGCCGTGCGGGCCCACCTCCGCCGCCCCACCTAGCCGGGCTGGGTAGAGTCGGTCCATGGACGCCGACTGCCCGTTCTGCCGCATCGTCGCAGGGGAGGTCCCGGCCCAGATTCTTCGCCAGACCGAGCACGTGGTGGCCTTTCGGGACATCAATCCACAGGCACCCACGCACATCCTCCTCGTGCCGAAGGAGCACCTGCGGTCGCTGGAGGAGATCGGCGAGGGCCACGAATCCCTGCTCGTCGAGATGATCCAGGCGGCGGTGCAGCTCGCCCGAGCCGACGGCGTGGACCGCACCGGATGGCGTCTGGTGGCCAACACGGGGGCCGACGCGGGACAGTCTGTGCACCACCTCCACTTCCACCTGCTGGGAGGGAGGCGGATGGCGTGGCCGCCCGGCTAGTCGCCGCCCTCGGTGCCTCACGGTACAATCGTGGTTCAGCTGGGGTCGTCAGGTGACGACCCCTTTTGCAACGGTCCACCAACCGGCCAACAGGGAGGAACGGGGGGTCCACCCTCCGAAGACCGCACTTTGGCGAGAGCCACCACCCAAGTGAAGATCCTGGTCCCCGGCGACCAGTCCATGGTCGCCCTCCTCGGGCAGCGTGACGAGCTGCTCAAGCTCATCGAGGCCGCCTTCGACTCCGTGATCGTGGTCCGAGGGAACGAGATCACCATCACCGGGCCGGAGGAGGAGGCCGAACGAGTCGGCGTCCTCTTCGAGGAGCTCCTCTCGCTGCTCCAGCGAGGACACGACCTGACCGCGTCGTCGGTCGGCCGATCCATCGAGCTCATCAAAGGGAACGAGGCCAAGCCCACCGACGTGCTCGGCGACGTGCTCCTCACCGGGCGGGGCCGGGGCATCTCGCCGAAGACCCTGGGGCAGAAGCAATACGTCGACGCGATGCGCCGGGCCACGCTCACGTTCGCGATCGGCCCGGCGGGGACCGGCAAGACCTACCTCGCGGTGGCCACCGCGGTCCGGGCCCTCCAGGACAAGATGGTG
Organism: Actinomycetota bacterium; assembly: GCA_005885325.1. Taxonomy (GTDB): domain Bacteria; phylum Actinomycetota; class UBA4738; order UBA4738; family HRBIN12; genus AC-69. The sequence continues at coordinate 5,904 of VAYX01000031.1, read as the reverse complement.
TCGCGCATCATCCTCACCCGCCCGGCCGTGGAGGCCGGAGAGCGACTCGGGTTCCTCCCCGGCACGCTGTACGAGAAGATCGATCCGTACATGAAGCCGCTGTACGACGCGCTGTTCGAGATGACCGGTGCGGAGTCCCTGCCCCGGCTGATGGAGCGGGGGACGGTGGAGGTGGCGCCGCTCGCATTCATGCGGGGAAGAACGGTTAATGACTCGTTCATCATCCTGGACGAGGCCCAGAACACCACGCCGGAGCAGATGAAGATGTTCCTGACGCGCCTGGGGTTCGGCTCCAAGGCCGTGGTGAACGGCGACGTGACACAGATCGACCTGCCGAACGGACATGGATCCGGCCTGGTGATCGTGCAGGACATCCTCTCCGGCATCGAGGGGATCGAGTTCTGCCACCTCGGGGCGCGCGACGTCGTCCGTCACAAGATCGTGCAGGACATCGTGGAGGCCTACCGCTTGTTCGGGGAGAAGCGGGCGGCCGGCGCCGATGACTGACGACCAACCTCCGAGGATCCTCGTCTCCGACCGGCAGGGCGAGCCCCTGGACCACCATAGCCTGGTGGACCTGGCTCGAACCACGCTGGAGGCCGAGGGCGAAGCCCGGTCGGAGCTCTCGGTCTCGTTCGTGACGGTGGAGGAGATGGCCGACCTCCACCGGACCTACCTCGCCGAAGAGGGCCCCACCGACGTGTTGTCCTTTCCCCTCGATGAGACCGGAGAGGACGGGGTGCGGGTGCTGGGCGACGTGGTGATCGCGCCTGCGGTGGCCGCCGCCAACCGTCCCGACGATCCGTCATCGGAGCTCCGCCTCCTCCTGGTCCACGGGATCCTGCACCTCCTAGGGCACGACCACGAGGACGAGGCCGACCGGGCCGAGATGTGGGCCAAGCAGGAGCGGTACGCGGGGGTGCGGGTTTCGTGACCGGTGGCGACTGGTTCCAGCTGTTCGTGATCGCGTTGCTCATCGCGGCCGTGGGCGTGCTCGGGGCCTCCGAGGTGTCGATCACGCGGGTGAACCGGGTCCGTGCGTACCGGTTCGCCGAGGAGAAGCGACGCGGCTCCGGCTCGCTGGCGAAGATCGCCGACAACCCGGCGTCGTACCTGAACGTGGTGCTGCTCCTCACACTCCTCGCCACCATCGGCGGCACCACCATCGCCACGTCCTTCGCGGTGCGCCACTTCCACGGGGCAGGCGAGATCGTCGCGACGATCGCGATGACCATCCTGCTGTTCGTGTTCGCCGAGGTGACGCCCAAGACGTTCGCCATCCAGCAGACGGACCGCGTGGCGCTGGTGCTCGCGCCGCTGATCGTCGCGCTGGGCAGGCTGGTGGGGCCACTCGCGTCCGGGCTGGTGAAGCTGGCCAACGTCATCATGCCCGGCAAGGGCCTGCCCCAGGGTCCGTTCATCACGGAGAACGAGATCCGAGCGCTCGCCGAGGTTGCCTCGGACGAGGAGCAGATCGAGGAGGAGGAGAAGGAGCTCATCCACTCGATCTTCGAGTTCGGTGACACGATCGTCCGTGAGGTCATGGTGCCGCGGCCCGACATCGTGGCCATCGAGGCCGACAAGACCCTCCGCGACGTCCAGGCGCTCGTGCTCCGGCACGGGTTCTCCCGGATCCCCGTGTTCCAGGAGGACCTGGACAACGTCGTCGGGTTCGTATTCGCCAAGGACGTGCTGAAGGCCCTGTACCAGGGCAAGGCCGAGATGCCGCTCACCGACATCGTTCGGCCCGCCCACTTCGTGCCGGAGTCCAAGAAGGTGGCCGACCTGCTGCGGGAGATGCAGCAGGAGAAGTTCCACATCGCGCTGGTCACCGACGAGTACGGCTCGGTCTCCGGCCTGGTCACGTTGGAGGACCTGTTGGAGGAGCTCGTCGGGGAGATCACCGACGAGTACGACCGGGAGGAGCCTCCCGTCGTCGATCTGGGGAACGGCGTGTACCGCGTGGACGGAAGGCTGGGGATCGGCGAGGTGAACGAGCTCCTCGACTCGGAGCTCCCCGACGAGGAATGGGACACGGTCGGCGGCCTGATGCTCGGGCTGCTCGGCTCCATACCGGAGCAGGGCGAGGAGGTCACGTACCAGAACCTCGTGTTCAAGGCGGAGAAGGTGAACGGGCGGCGGATCGCCAAGGTGCTGATCACGCGCAAGCCCCAGGAGGCAGAACAGCCGAGCCCCGCTGGAGCGACCGCTGGGTAAGCCGCCGAACGAACAGATCGACGAGCTGGTGGCGGCGGCCGCGGAGGTGCGCACCAATGCCTACGCGCCGTACAGCGAGTTCCACGTGGGGGCGGCGGTCCTGGCCGGGGATCGCGTGTTCACCGGCGTGAACATGGAGAACGCGTCGTACCCACTCGGCATGTGCGCGGAGCGAAACGCCGTGGGGGCGGCCGTGGCGGCCGGGGAACGAAGGATCGATTGCATCGCGGTGGTGACCGATGCGGCGCGCCCGACACCCCCGTGCGGTGGGTGCCGCCAAGTCCTCTGGGAGTTCGGACCGGATTCGCTGGTCGTGTCCCAGACCACGAGCGGTGAGCGGGTCGCCTGGGCGCTGGAAGACCTCATCCCCGACGCCTTCGGCCCGGACTCGTTCGGCCCGGACCCGCACCGCTAGCCGGCGGTTTCGGGGATTCGGCTACCATGGCTTTCCCTGCTGAGGAGGCTCCGCGGATGTCGCAGGCCGCCGAGATCGAACGGCGCCACCCAACCATCGTCCGGTTCACCGCGAAGGAAGCGGCACGACTGGTGGCCCGGGCCTCGGCGGTGGATGCCGTGGGGCTGGAGGAACGGGCCGCATCGCTGGCCAAGCGTTCGATCAAGCGTGACTCCAAGCTGTGGGCCCTGGACCTGGCCATCCGGTCCATGGACCTCACCACCCTCGAGGGCTCCGACACGACCGGCAAGATCGTGGCGATGTGCGCGAAGGCCGTTCGGCCGAACCCGGTGGAACCGTCCATCCCATCGGTGGCCGCCGTCTGCATCTACCCGCACCTGGTTCCCGTCGCCGCGGGCCAGCTGAAGAACACCGGCGTGAAGGTGGCATCCGTCGCCGGCGGGTTCCCCAGCGGCCTCGGGCCGCTCGATGCCCGGCTGCGGGAGGTCCGCGAGGTCGTCGAGCTCGGCGCCGACGAGATCGACATCGTCCTGAACCGCTCGCTGTTCCTCGGTGGGCAGTACGCCCTGGCTTTCGAGGAGCTGGTGGCGGCACGCGAGGCCGCCGGCGAGACGCATCTGAAGGTGATCCTGGAGACCGGGGAGCTCGGATCCTACGACCGGATCCGGCAGGCCTCGGTCCTGGCCATGGCGGCGGGAGCCGATTTCATCAAGACCTCGACGGGGAAGATCCAGCCGGCAGCCACCCTCCCCGCGGCCCTGTGCATGATGGAGGCGGCCCGGGAGTTCTTCCACGAGACCGGCCGCCGGGTCGGCGTCAAGGTGGCCGGCGGGATCCGACAGTCCAAGCAGGCCATCCAGTACCTCGTGCTGGTGTACGAGACGCTCGGTTCGGAGTGGATGACGCCAGACCTGTTCCGCATCGGCGCGTCGACGCTCCTGAACGACGTGCTGATGCAGATCGACAAGGAGCGGACCGGCAGGTACCAGAGCCCCGACTACTACACGATCGACTGACGATGGCCAAGATCGAGAAGCGGGAGCGGGAGGCGCCGGAGCGGCGAGAGCCGGTCTGGGAGTACGCCACCGCCCCCGAGTCGACCGACATCGTCCGGCTCGAGGACCGGTACGGCCTGTTCATCGGCGGGGACTTCGTCGAGCCGAAATCGGGGAAGTACTTCCAGACCATCAACCCGGCCACCGAGGAGACGTTGGCCGAGGTGGCCGAGGCCGGCCCGGAGGACGTCGACCTCGCCGTGAAGGCGGCCCGCGACGCCCACGAGAAGTACTGGCGGGAGCTCCCCGGCGCCGAGCGGGCCAAGTTCATCTTCCGGATCGCGCGCGCGCTCCAGGAGCGCGCGCGCGAGTTCGCAGTGCTGGAGTCGATGGACGGCGGCAAGCCCATCAAGGAGTCGCGCGACGTGGACCTGCCGCTCGCCGCGGCCCACTTCTTCTATTACGCCGGATGGGCGGACAAGCTCGAGTACGCCTTCCCCAACCGCCGCCCTCACCCGCTCGGCGTGGCCGGACAGGTGATCCCGTGGAACTTCCCCATCCTCATGGCGGCGTGGAAGATCGCGCCGGCGCTCGCCACCGGCAACACCGTCGTGCTGAAGCAGGTGATGCAGGACGTCGAGCTGCCGCCGGGGGTGGTGAACATCGTGACCGGCGCCGGGGAGACCGGCTCGCTCGTGGTCACCCATCCCGACGTGAACAAGGTGGCGTTCACCGGCTCCACCGAGGTGGGCAAGGTCATCCGGCGCGCCCTGGCCGGGACGGGCAAGCGGCTCACGCTCGAGCTGGGGGGCAAGGCCGCGAACATCGTGTTCGACGACGCGACGCTCGACCAGGCCGTGGAGGGCGTGATCAACGGGATCTTCTTCAACCAGGGCCATGTGTGCTGCGCCGGGTCCCGACTCCTCGTGCAGGAGCCGGTGTTCGAGCCGCTCCTGGACAAGCTGAAGGACCGGCTCCAGACGCTCCGGGTGGGCGACCCGCTAGACAAGAACACCGACGTCGGCGCGATCAACTCCCGGCAGCAGCTCCAGAAGATCGAGGAGCTCGTGGCGTCGGGCGTCCAGGAGGGCGCCGAGATGTACCAACCGGAGTGCAACCTGCCCGAGCGCGGCTTCTGGTTCCGCCCAACGCTGTTCACGAACGTGTCGCAGTCCCACCGCATCGCCCGGGAGGAGATCTTCGGGCCGGTCCTGTCCATCCTCACGTTTCGAACGCCGGCCGAGGCCGTGGAGAAGGCCAACAACACCCCGTACGGCCTGTCCGCCGGGATCTGGACCGACAAGGGCTCGCGGATCCTGTGGATGGCCGAGCGGATGGAGGCCGGCGTGGTGTGGGCGAACACGTTCAACCGGTTCGATCCGTCCTCGCCGTTCGGCGGGTACAAGGAGAGCGGGTTCGGCCGGGAGGGCGGGATCCACGGCCTGGAGCCGTACCTGGACTTCGATGGAGGCGGTGAGTGAGCGAGGAGCGCGTGCCCGTTCGCCGTACCGCGAAGCTGTTCATCGGCGGCGAGTTCGCCCGCAGCGAATCCGGTCGCAGCTACGAGGTGCACGCGCAGGACGGGCGGCTGCTGGCGTGGGCTGCGCGAGCGTCGCGAAAGGACCTCCGCGACGCGGTCCGCGCCGCCCGCACCGCCCCGGCCGAGTGGGGGGCGAGGACGGCCTCCAACCGGGGCCAGATCCTGTATCGGGTGGCCGAGCTGATGGAGGGCCGCCGCGGGCAGTTCGAGCGGGAGCTGGCCGACGCCGGCGCCGCCGACCCCGCCCGCGGAACGAGCGCCGCGATCGACCGATGGGTGTGGTACGCGGGATGGGCCGACAAGGTCCACCAGGTGCTCGGGGCGACGAACCCGGTGGCCGGGCCGTACTTCAACTTCACGATCCCCGAGCCCACCGGGGTGGTCGGGATCGTGGCGCCGGAGGACCAGGCCCTCCTGGGGCTCGTCTCGCGTCTTGCGCCGGCCATCGTCTCCGGCAACGCCGCGGTGGTCCTCGCGAGTGAGAAGGCGCCGTTCCCGGCCGTCACGCTCACCGAGGTGGTCGCCACCTCGGACGTGCCGGGCGGTGTCATCAACGTCCTCACTGGCTTCACCAGGGAGCTCGTGCCCTGGCTGGCCGGCCACATGGACGTGAACGCGATCGACGTCACGGGCGTGCCGGAGGACATGCGGGCGGACGTGGAGGTCCAGTCCGCCGAGAACGTGAAGCGCGTGGTCCGGGCGAACGGTGACGATGTCTTCTCGGCCATCGCCCAGAG
>VAYX01000100.1 GCA_005885325.1 Actinomycetota bacterium | reverse complement strand
GCGACGGGAGTCGATGGCCAGGATGGCGCCCGAGGCGGCGGAGATGGTGGACGAGCTCCGGCGGGTGGTCGAGGCGGGAGGAAAGCGCATCCGTCCCGCCTTCTGCTACTGGGGATACCGGGCGGCCGGGGGGGACGACGGCGAGCCGATCGTCCGGGCCGCGGCGGCCCTCGAGCTGTTCCACACGTTCGCCCTGATCCACGACGACGTCATGGACGAGAGCGAGACACGGCGAGGCCAGGCCTCGACGTACGCCCGGTTCGCCGGCGCTCGCGCCGGCGAACCGGGCGCGCTGCGGTTCGGCCGCTCGGTGGCCGTCCTCGTCGGCGACCTGGCCGCGGTGCTCGCCGATGAGGCGTTCATCGGATCGGGGTTCCCGCCCGAACGGCTCCTCCCCGCGCTCAGGCGCTATGCGGTGATGCGCGAGGAGGTCGCGGCCGGCCAGTTCCTCGACATCCGAGCCCCGGCGCCGACCGCCTCGGCCGATCGGGTCGCGTCGCTGAAGACCGGGGCCTATACGGTCGAAGGACCCCTGCACATCGGCGCGCTGCTCGCGGGGGCCTTGCCCGAGCTTCTCGATGCCCTGTCCCGGTTCGCCCGACCCCTGGGGCTGGCGTTCCAGCTCCGCGACGACCTCTTCGACCAAGGGGAGGCTGGGCTTGCCGGCTCCTTCGGAGCCAAGGTCAACCAGCTGATCGACGAGGCTCGCTCGGCGTTGGCCGATCTGGCGATCCCCGAGGAGGCCGCGGAGGCGCTGGGTTCGCTCGCCGGGGCCCTCACCCTTCCCGCGGGCTGATGGAGCTCTCCGCGGCGCGCAAGCTGTTCGCCCCTCTGCCCGTCGCCAGCGTGGCCACGGTGTCTCCCGACGGCGCGCCGCACGTCGTGCCGCTGTGGTTCGTCTGGCCGGAGGATGCGCTCTACCTCTCGGTCCGGCGCCCCGGCCGCACGTGGGCCAACGCGACTTCCGACCCCCGGGTCTCCATCGCCATCGACGTGGGGAGGAGCTGGGTGGAGGTGGCGGGGATCGTCGTGCACGGCCGTGCCGAGCCGCTCGCCCCCGATCATCCGATGATGCGCAAGCCCATCTCGGCATGGCACGAGAAGTACCGCTCGCTCCTGGCCGGCGACGGGTTCGCCCGGTTCACCGAGGAGATCCAGGTGATGGGGTTCCTCCGGGTCCCGCCGGGGCGCGTCCTGACCTGGGATCACGCGCGGGCGTGACCCCCGTTGCCCCCTCTGGCGACCGGGTCTAGGCTCTCGTGAACGTCTTCACAAGGGTGCTAGGCTTTGTGAAGAGATTCACAAGCGGTCTGGGGGAAGCGGCGTGACCGTCCCGGCGGGCGACAGGCGAGAGGTCGACGTGCTGGTGGTGGGGGCCGGCCCGGGGGGCTCCGCCACCGCCTACCACCTGGCCCGCCACGGCATCGACGTTCTCCTTGCCGAGCGCTCCGCGTTCCCTCGGGAGAAGGTGTGCGGCGACGGCCTGACCCCCCGCGGGGTGAGGGCCATCGACCGGATGGGGATCGATACGGACGACCCGGGCTTCGAGCGCGTCGACGGCCTTCGCATCCGGTCCCGCAAGGTCACGATGGAGCTCCCCTGGCCTCGCCTCTCGGCTTATCCGGACTACGGGCTGGTCCGAACGCGGCTGGATTTCGACGAGCTCTTGGCGCGCCGGGCGGAGAAGGCCGGGGCTACGTTGCTCGAGCGGACCGAGGCCGTCTCGCCCGTTTTCGACGACGGCTGGGTTGGCGGAGCCTCGATCCGAAGCGTCGATGACGCCGCGGCCGAGCCGGTGGAGGTCCGGGCCCGGTTCGTCGTGGCGGCCGACGGCGCCGCCTCCCGGTTCGCTGCGCAGACGGGGGTCCGACGGGATCCGTCGCGGCCGCTCGGCGTCGCCGCCCGCCGCTATTACCGCATCGACCGCCGGCCTGGGCCGTGGCTCGAGGTGTGGTTCGACCTGTGGGACGGCGACGCGTTGATGCCCGGCTACGGGTGGCTCTTCCCCGTGTCCGACGGCCGGGTGAACCTGGGGGCCGGCCTGCTGAACACGTTCCGGAACTTCCAGAACGTCTCGGCGCAACGGGTGTTCGATTCCTTCGCCCGGATGCTCCCGGAGGACTGGAACGTCCGGGAGGAGACCGCCGAGGGACGCGTCCTCTCGGGCCCCATCCCCATGGGCCTGAACCGGGCCCCCCAGGCCGTTCCGGGCATGCTGGTGGTGGGCGACGCCGCGGGTGCGGTGAACCCGTTCAACGGCGAGGGCATCGCCTATGCCATCGAGTCCGGGGAGATCGCCGCCGAGCTGATCCACGACGCGCTGGTCTCGAACCGTCCCGGCATCGCCCACATGTATCCGACGGTGCTCCGGGAACGGTACGGACGGTACTTCCACGTGGGGCGGAACTTCGTCCGACTCATCGGGAACCCCCGCGTGATGGGGGCGTTCACCGACTACGGGCTTCCCCAGGGGTGGCTGATGCGCTTCGCCCTGCGCTTCATGGGCAACCTCACCGACGGCCGGGACGGCGATGCCCAGGACAGGTTGATGGACGCGATGGTGCGCCTCGCGCGGGCGTCGTAGGGGAGGGGACGCAGGATGCTCTCCGAGTACCTGCCGATCGCGGTCCTGGCGACGCTGGCGGTCCTGTTCGGCGTGGCGTCGCTGGGCGTCTCCGCGCTCCTTCGGCCGAACCGGCCGACGCGGGCCAAGCTGGCTCCCTACGAGTGCGGGATCGAGCCGGCGCGACTGCCGGCCGGTGAACGGTTCCCCGTGAAGTTCTACGTCGTGGCCATGCTGTTCATCATCTTCGACATCGAGACCATCTTCCTGTTCCCCTGGGCCGTGGGCTTCCGTCAGCTCGGCCTGTTCGGCCTGGCCGAGATGGCCGTCTTCATCGCGCTCGTGTTCGTGGCCTACGTCTACGTGTGGAAGAGCGGCGGCCTCGACTGGCGGGAGCCGGCGCCGCGGCGTGCCGCCGCGGCCCCACCCACCGCCCTCGAGCCCGAGGCCCGGGAGGTGGTCCGTGCCGGTTGAGCGGCTCGAGGGCCTCCACACGGGCCGGGGCCAGGCCGGCCAGGAGGACGACGAGGACGAGGTCCGCCGGGGAATCCTGCTGACCACCATGGACAAGGCCGTCCGGTGGGCCCGCAAGCAATCGATGTGGCCGGTGACGTTCGGCCTGGCCTGCTGTGCCATCGAGATGATGGCGGCCGGTGCCGGCGACTACGACCTGTCGCGGTGGGGCATGGAGCTGTTCCGGGCATCCCCCCGGCAGGCCGACCTCATGATCGTGGCCGGCCGGGTGTCGCAGAAGATGGGGCCGGTGCTCCGGACGGTCTACGACCAGATGCCCGAGCCGAAGTGGGTGATCTCGATGGGCGTGTGCGCCTCCGCCGGCGGCATGTTCACCAACTACGCAGTGGTGCAGGGCGTCGACACGATCGTCCCGGTCGACATCTACGTCCCGGGATGCCCGCCGAAGCCCGAGATGCTGATGTACGGCATCCTCCGGCTCCACGAGAAGGTGCGGACGGAGGGCCACTTCAAGTGAGGGCCGGGTGAGGGCCGAGGAGCTCGCCGACCTCGTCCGCGCCCGGTACCCGGACGTCGTGGTGGCACGGGGGGAGGCCACGGTCGTGGTCGATCGCTCCGAGCTCCTGGACGCGCTCGCGTACCTTCGCGACGAGCCCGACCTGTCGCTCGATTCGCTCTCGGGCGTGACCGCGACGGACTGGCCCGACCGAACCCCTCGCTACTGGCTGGCCTACGACCTGTACTCGATGGCCCACACGCACCGCGTCCGCCTGAAGGTGGGGCTGCCGGAGGACGACCCGCACGTGCGATCGGTCGTGGCCATGTATCCCACGGCGAACTGGCACGAGCGCGAGGTCTACGACTTCTACGGGATCGTGTTCGACGGCCATCCGGACCTGCGACGGATCCTCCTGCCCGACGGGTGGGACGGATACCCGCTCCGAAAGACCGAGGATCTCGGCGGCGTCAACACGCGGTACCGGGGCGCGTTCATCCCGCCCGTGGACCGGAGGACGACGTGAGCGCCGCGGTCCCTCGCCCCTCGGTCGATCCCGCGGTGCCCGCACCCCCAGGAGGGTTCCGGGAGGAGACCATGATCGTGAACATGGGGCCCCAACACCCCTCGACCCACGGGGTGCTCCGGCTCCTGCTCGAGTTGGACGGTGAGACCGTGGTCTCCTGCCGCCCGATCGTCGGCTACCTGCACACGGGTATCGAGAAGAACTGCGAGTACCGCACGTGGCAGCAGGGCGTGACCTACGTGACCCGGGCCGACTACCTCTCCCCGTTCTTCAACGAGCTCGGGTACTGCCTCGCGGTGGAGCGGCTGCTCGGCATCGAAGCGCCGCCCCGGGCCCAGATCATCCGGGTGCTGTTCTGCGAGATGAACCGGATCGCGTCGCATCTGGTGTGGCTGGCTACCAGCGGGCTCGAGCTCGGGGCGGTCTCCGTGATGCTGTACGGATTCCGCGAGCGGGAGATGCTCCTCGACATCTTCGAGATCGCCACCGGCCTTCGGATGAACCATGCGTACTTCCGGATCGGGGGCGTGCTCATGGACATCCCATCGGACGGGGAGCGGAAGGCCCGGGACTTCCTCGACGTGATGCCCGGACGGATCGGCGAGTACGAGGACCTGCTGGCCGAGAATCCCATCTGGATCGAGCGCAACCGAGGCGTCGGCGTCCTCTCGGCCGCCGACGCCCTGGCCCTGGGCGTCACCGGACCGGTGCTCCGGTCCGCCGGCGTGGCCCGCGACGTCCGCCGGGACGAACCCTATTCCGGCTACGAGACCTACGACTTCGAGGTGGTCACCCGGGATGGCGCCGACTGTTTCGCCCGGTTCGAGGTCCGGATCGAGGAGATGAAGCAGTCGCTGCACATCATCAGGCAATGCCTCGATCGCCTGGAGGAGCCGGGCCCGGTGATGGTCGAGGATCCCAAGGTCCGGTGGCCGGCGCAGCTCGAGGTCGGTCCGGACGGCATCGGGAACTCCGAGGCCTACGTGAAACACATCATGGAAGAGTCGATGGAGGCCCTGATCCATCACTTCAAGATGGTCACGGAGGGCGTCGCCGTCCCTCCGGGCGAGGTGCACGTGCCGGTGGAATCGCCCCGGGGGGAGCTGGGCTACTCGGTCGTCTCTGACGGAGACCACAAGCCGTATCGCGTGCGGATACGGGACCCGTCGTTCGTCAACCTCCAGGCCGTGCCGTTGATGGTGGAGGGCGGCCTGGTGGCCGACGTCATCGCCGCCATCGCCAGCCTCGACCCGGTCATGGGCGGGGTGGACCGCTGATGCCGGTGCTCTCGCCGGAGCTCCGGACGGACGCCGAACGGATCCTGGCCAGGTACCCCGAAGGCCGAGAGCGCTCGGCCATCATGCCGCTCCTCTATCTGGTGCAGTCGGCCGAGGGCCGCGTCACCCGGGAGGGGCTGAAGGAGGTTGCCGACCTCCTGGGTCTGAAGACGGCGGAGGTGGAGGAGATCGCGAGCTTCTACACCATGCTGCGCCTCCGTCCGACGGGGCGATACGTCGTCTCGGTGTGCACGAACCTCGCCTGCGCGCTGCGGGGGGCCACGGACGTGTACGCGAAGGCCCGGGAGGTGCTGGGCCCCGGGTCCGAGGACATGACCGAGGACGGCACGTTCACCTTGCACGAGGAGGAGTGCCTGGGGGCCTGCGACGCCGCGCCGGTCGTGCAGGTCAACTTCGCGAACTACGACCGGACGACACCCGAAGGGATCGTCTCGCTGATCGACGCCCTGCGCCGGGACGAGCCGCCGCCGCCGTCCAGGGGGACCTTCCCAGGGGAGTTCACGAGGGCCTCGCGGATCCTGGCCGGCCTGGAGCCGGACGCCGGTCGATGAGCGAGGACCTTCGGATCCTCACGGCGTGGTGGGCCGAGCCGGACACGGTCTGGATCACCAGGTACGTGCAGACCGGGGGATACAAGGGGTTGCGGAAGGCCCTGACGATGACGCCCCAGGAGGTCATCGACGAGGTGAAGGCGTCGGGCCTGCGGGGCCGGGGTGGCGCCGGCTTCCCCACAGGCGTGAAGTGGTCGTTCGTCCCCCAGGACACGGGCAAGCCGACCTATCTCGTGGCCAACTTCGACGAGTCCGAGCCCGGGACGTACAACAATCGCGAGCTGGTGGAGCGCGACCCCCACCAGTTCCTCGAGGGCGAGATCATCGCGTCCTACGCCGTGCAGTGCCACACCGCATTCATCTACAACCGCGGCGAGTTCCTGTTCCCGGGCCGGGTGCTGGAGCGGGCCATCGCGGAGGCCTACGACAGCGGGTTCCTGGGCAAGGACGTCCTGAAGAGCGGCTACCGGCTCGACGTGATGCTGCACAAGGGAGCCGGGGCCTACATCTGCGGCGAGGAGACCGCCCTCCTGTCCTCGCTCGAGGGCTACCGGGGCCAGCCCCGGCTGCGCCCGCCGTTCCCGGCCGTGGAGGGCCTGTACGCCAGCCCCACCGCGATCAACAACGTCGAGACCCTGTGCAACGTGCCGCACATCCTGGTCAACGGGGCGGCGTGGTTCGCCGGCATCGGCACCGA
>VAYX01000099.1 GCA_005885325.1 Actinomycetota bacterium | reverse complement strand
GCTGAAGCGGAAGGGGATGTCGAAGGAGCGGGCGGCGCGGATCGCGAACTCGCCCGGCGCCTCCAGCAGAGGCGGGAAGAAGTCCGGATCGGGCGGCAGGTCTTCCTCTTCCCAGGGCGGGACGACCGCGCAGAAGAAGGCCGCGGGGCGCAAGGGCGGCAGGGCCTCGGCCCGCAAGCGCAACTCGTAAGGCTCCGCCCTCGGGAGCCGAGCGCGATCCCGCTGCTAGGCTCGGTGGCGCGCTACGCGGACCCCTGGCACACGTCCGTGGTGTATAGCACCGACATGTCGCCCCGCTGCAGCTGAACGGCAGCGCCGCTCGGACTTCGCCATTGCAGCCTGAGGAAGATGCTGTGGGTGGCCGCCGCCTGGTTCCGTTCGATCCATTGATACGCGAATGCGTCGGCGCCGCCCCCGCCGGGGACGAACAGCGTCGGACCGGGCTTGCTGACGAAGGTCTGCCCGCCCACGTTGGTGCTCAGGATGCGGAACTCCGCGGCGGCTCCTGAAACGACGGCGCTGACGTTGATCGCGATGGGATAGATCGCGACGGGGTGGTCGCCGAATCCAGGGACGTTCGCCCACTGCGTCGAGGACGTCGACTGGGCGGTGGTCTGCCACAGGGAGTCCATACACTTCACCGGGGTCACGCCGCCGGTGGTCTGAGCCCCGACGGCCCACGCCGCTCCACCCACCAGCCCCACCACGGTGATCACGACCATCAGCCTTCGCATGCGACCTCCATTCCCGACCAGCCCAAGGCTCTGCCCAGTGAAGAGCGTGCAGGATGGTATGTCCTCCCAGTCCTTTTCGTAAGGCAGTGGCGGCGGGAGAAGCACCGGGGCGCGGCCCCATTGACATGTTCATGCAACCTATGCATGAATATGCAGCATGCTGGGTGAGAGGGCCCATCTGCGGGTCGCCGTCCTCGGTGCGTCCGGCTATGCCGGGGGCGAGCTGGTGCGCCTGCTCCTGGCGCATCCGAACGTGGAGATCGCGCATCTGGCGGCGAACGAGTCGGCCGGCCGCGCGCTGGCGGAGATCCATCCTCACCTGGCCACCTCTCCCGTCGGGGGACGGGTGCTGGCCTCGCTCGAAGCCGCCTCGGCCGCCGACGAAGCATCCTTCGCGTTCCTCTCCCTCCCGCACGGCGCCAGCGCGGCCTTCGCCCCGGCGCTGCTGGACGCCGGACTCCGCGTGGTGGACCTGGCCGGCGACTTCCGGCTCTCGGCGGCGGCGTATCCAGCGTGGTACGGGTTCGAGCATCCGGCGCCGGCCTGGCTGGAGAAGGCGGTCTACGGACTACCCGAGGTCTTCGCCGACCAAATCGCCGTGGCATCGCTCGTGGCCAACCCGGGCTGCTACCCGACGCCGGTCGTCCTCGGCCTCGCTCCGCTCCTTGCGGCCGGACTGATCGGGCCCGGGCCGGTCGTCGTGGACGGCAAGACCGGGCTGTCCGGCGCGGGGAGAGCGCTCGCCGAGGCCACCTCGTATGCGACGACCGAGGAGAGCGTTCGCCCCTACCGCTTCCCCATGCACCAGCACACGCCCGAGATGGAGCGAGTCCTCGAGCTCGCCTCCGGCATCCCTGTCGCCATCTCGTTCGTCCCCCACCTCGTCCCCTCCGTTCGTGGCGTGCTGGTGACCTGCTACGCACCTCTGGCGTCCGGGTCGACCACGGAGTCGCTGACCGGCTGCCTCGCGTCCGCGTACGAGAGCGCGCCGTTCGTGCGGGTCCTTCCTCCGGGGGAGATGGTCGACACCAAGCGGACCCGAGGGTCGAACCTGGTCGAGCTCCAGGCGGTGGCGGATCGCAGAACCGGGACGGCCATCGTGGCCGGCGCGCTCGACAACCTTGTGAAGGGGGCCGCCGGCCAGGCCGTGCAGAACATGAACCTCATGGCCGGGTTCGAGCAGACCACCGGGCTCACGGCCACGGCGATGTACCCATGAGCGTGACGTTCGCCCGGGGGTTCCGGGCGGCGGGGGTGACGGCCGGGATGAAGCCCTCCGGCCGGCCGGACCTCGGCCTGTTGGTCGCCGACGAGGGCCGCTCGGCGGCCGGCCTGTTCACCACGAACGCCTTCGCCGCCGCGCCGGTCCGCCTGTCCCGGCACCGCGTGGCCCGGGGCGGGGCCCGGGCGGTGCTCGTCAACAGCGGCCAGGCGAACGCGGGGACCGGGCTGTCGGGCGACAACGACGCCGAACGCTCCACCGCCGCCGCCGCCGAGCTGCTCGGCCTCGAGCCCGATGCGATGCTGGCCTGCTCGACCGGCGTCATCGGCGAACCACTCCACATGGACCAGCTGCTCGCGGCGCTCCCCGGCCTGGCCGGCTCGCTCTCGCCGGAGGGCGGCGAGAGCTTCGCCGAAGCCATCATGACCACCGACACGAAGCCCAAGCAGGCCCGAGCCGAGCGTGGCCCGTACCGGGTGGGGGGATGCGCGAAAGGCGTGGGCATGATCGCGCCCGATCTCCACCTGGCCACCATGCTCGCGTTCGTCACGACCGACGCTCCCGTCCCCTCGGCCGAGCTTCGAAAGCTCGCGGCCGACGTCCTGGAGCCGAAGTTCGAGTCGCTCACCGTCGACGGGTGCACCAGCACCAACGACACGGTCCTGCTCTTCGCGAGCGGTGCCGCGGACGGCGACCTCGTCGTGCCGGGGACGTCCCCGTGGGAGGACGTATCGGCGGCGTTGGACGAGGTGGGCACGTCCCTCCTGCTCCAGCTGGCCGCGGATGCCGAGGGAGCCGGCCACGTCGTCCTGGTGGAGGTGTCCGGGGCCGAGTCGGTGTCGGAAGCCCGCATGGTGGCGAAGGCGGTTGCGGACTCGTTGCTCGTGAAGACGGCCGTGTTCGGGGGGGACCCCAATCCCGGGCGGATCCTCCAGGCGGTGGGGTCCTCCGGGGCCTCGTTCCTGCCCCAGCTGGTCGACGCGTTCATCGGCGACGTCCAGGTGATCGCGGGCGGGGAGATCCCGGCGGCGTACCGCGAGGCCGGCGTGGAAGAGGCCCGGGCGGCCGTGAAGGAGCGGGAGGTCGTGATCGGGGTCTCGGTGGGCAACGGTCCCGGCCACACCCAAGTCCTCGGCGTCGACCTGTCGTACGACTACGTGAAGATCAACGCGGAGTACTCGACGTGAGCGTCGACCTGCCGCCGAAGATCCGGGAACGGACCGTGTCCAAGGCCCGCACGCTGCTCGAGGCCCTCCCGTTCATGCAGGAGCATTGGGGCAAGACCATCGTGGTCAAGTACGGCGGCGCGGCGATGGAGCGCGCCCCCCTGTCGAGGTCGTTCGGGAACGACCTGGCATTGCTCCAGCACGTCGGCATCCATCCCCTGATCGTTCACGGCGGGGGGCCACAGGTGACGGAGGTCTCGGCCCGCCTCGGCCTTCCCACGACGTTCGTGGGAGGGCTCAGGATCACCGACGGACCGACGCTCGACGTGGCCAAGATGGTCCTCGCCGGAAAGGTGAACACCGACGTCGTCGGGACCCTCCTCGGTTGCGGGGTGCAGGCCGTCGGGCTCTCGGGCGTGGATGGGGGCCTGGTGATGGCACGCCGCCGGGAGCCGCCGGACCTCGGGTTCGTCGGCGAGGTGGTCCAGGTGAACGGCGCCGTCGTCCGGGCGCTGATGGACCAGCGGTTCGTCCCGGTGATCGCCTCGATCGCGATCGGGGACGATGGACAGGCGTACAACGTCAATGCCGACGTCGTCGCCGCGGAGCTCGCGGTGGGCCTGTCCGCGGAGAAGCTCGTGTACATGAACGACGTGCCCGGGCTGATCGGGCCGGACGGCGACCTGCTCTCGGAGCTCGGCGTGCAGGAGGCCCTCGATCTGTTGGCCCACCCGGACGCCGTGGACGGCGGGATGATCCCGAAGCTGGAGAGCGCCGTGCGCGCACTCAAGGCCGGCGTGCCACGCGTGCACTTCCTCGATGGGCGGGTGGAGCACGCGCTGGTCTTGGAACTGTTCACGCCGGAGGGGATCGGCACGATGATCGCGGTCGACGCCCCGGGGGAGGAGGGGACGCCGTGAACCGCAACGGCGGCGCCACCAAGGTTCGGCGGCAACAGGCCATCCTGTCGCTCCTCGGGCGGGAGCGGCTGGGCTCGCAGGAGGAGATCCGGACCCGCCTGCGCCGCATGGGCCTGCCGGCCACGCAGTCCACGATCTCCCGCGACATCGAGGAGCTCGGGCTGGCCCGCGTGCACGATCCGGAGGGCGTGCGCTACGTCGTTCCGGGGCCAGGCCTCTCGAGCGCGCCGGCCACCTTGCTTCGCCACGCCCTCCAGGAGTTCGCCCTCTCCTTCGTCGCGGCGAACCGCCTTCTGCTCGTGCGGACCCCGCCCGGCGCGGCGAGCGCGCTGGCCGAGGCCATCGACACCGCCCCCGTGGCCGGGGTGGCCGGGACGGTGGCCGGCGACAACACGATCCTGGTCGTTCCCGCGGACGGGACCTCGCCCCGCTCGGTGGAACGGGCACTGCGCAAGGCCATGGAAGAGCGATGACCGAGCGTCACGAACACGATGGAGGACGAGCGATGAACCGAGCGGTGCTGGCGTATTCGGGCGGCCTGGACACGTCGGTCACGATCCGGTGGCTGGTCGAGCAGGGCTACGACGTGGTCGCCGTCGCCGTTGACGTGGGGCAACAGGAGGACTTCCACGCCATCCGGGAGCGCGGCGAGCTGGCGGGCGCGGCCGAGGTCCGGGTGGTCCCGGCCGTCGATCGATTCGCCGGTGAGTTCCTGGCCCGGGCGGTCAAGGCGAATGCCCTGTACGAAGGGAAGTATCCGCTCGTATCGTCCCTTGCCAGGCCGCTCATCGCCGACGAGGTGGTGAAGGTGGCCCGAGAGGTCGGTGCCGATGCCGTGGCCCACGGCTGCACCGGCAAGGGCAACGACCAGGTCCGGTTCGAGGTCTCGTTCGGCGTCCTCGCCCCCGACCTCCAGGTGCTCGCGCCGATCCGCGACGCCGGCATCCCCCGGGAAAAGGCCCTCGGCCTGGCCGCCGAGTGGGGCATCCCCATCGCCCAGGTGGCGACGGCGTACTCGATCGACGAGAACCTGTGGGGGCGCACCGCCGAGTTCGGGCCGCTCGAGGACCCGTGGGTGGCGCCACCCGAGGACGCGTTCGCCCGGACCGCAGCTACCTCGGACCGGCCGTCCGAGCCCACCGAGATCGCGGTCGGGTTCGAGCGCGGCGTTCCCGTCATGCTCGACGGCGATCTCACGGCGCTTCCGGACCTGGTTCGTGCGGTGGACGCGCTCGGCGGCCGATACGGCTTCGGGCGGGTGGACATGATCGAGAACCGCAGGGTCGGGATCAAGTCGCGCGAGCTCTACGAGGTGCCCGGCGCGCTCGCCCTCATCGCGGCGCATCGCGCGCTCGAGGATCTGACCCTCGAACGCGAGGTGGCCCACGCGAAGCCAGCGATCGAACAACGGTGGGCAGAGCTCGTCTACGACGGGTTGTGGTTCTCGCCGCTTCGCACCGCCCTCGACGCGTTCGTCGACTCGACCCAGGAGCACGTGAGCGGCGAGGTCCGGCTTCAGTTCTCGCCGGGGGAGTGCACCGTGGTCGGCCGGCGCTCCGACGCCTCGCTCTACGACGTCGGCCTGGCGACGTACGGACCGGAGGACGCCTTCGACCATCGCCACGCCGAGGGCTTCATCCGGTTGTGGGGCATGCCGCTGAAGGTGTGGTCGGCCCGGCAGGGTCGCCGATGAGCCAGCCGGATCCACCCGGCTCGGAGACCGACGAGCCACTGTGGGGTGGGCGGTTCGACACGGCGCCGGCCTCGGAGGCGGTCGCGCTTTCGCGCAGTCTGTCCATCGATGTTCGCCTTGCGCCGCAGGACGTCGAATCCTCCGTCGCGCACGCACGCGCGCTCGAGGACGCCGGGTTGCTGGGCCCAGGCGAGGCGGCGGCCCTGGGGAAAGCCCTTCGCGAGGTGGGAGAGGAGATCGCCGCCGGTCGCTTCGCGTTCCACCCTGCCGACGAGGACGTGCATTCGGCCGTCGAACGAGGAGTGACGGAGCGCCTGGGTGACGTCGGCGCCAAGCTGCACGCCGGCCGGAGCCGCAACGACCTGGTCGTCACGGACCTTCGGCTCTGGCTGCTCGCGGCGGGACGACGGATCGACGCGGGCACCGTCCGTCTGATCCGCGCGCTCGTCGGGAGCGCGCGCGACCATGCCGGCGCGGTGATGCCGGGGACCACCCACGGCCGGGCGGCGCAGCCCGTCACGCTCGGCCACCATCTCCTGGCGCACGCCTGGGCGCTGCTGCGCGACCTCGAGCGGCTCGACCAGTGGGCGGCCAGGGCGAGCGTGTCCGCGCTGGGAGCCGGGGCCCTCGCCACCTCGACGCTCGGATTGGATCCGGAGACGACGGCCGCCCGCCTGGGCCTGGACCGGGCCTTCGCCAATTCGATCGATGCGGTGTCCGACCGGGACTTCGTTCAGGAGTTCGTGGCCCACGCGGCCATCCTCGGAACGCACCAGTCTCGGCTGGCCGCCGATCTCCTCCGGTGGACCGACGAGTCGCTCGGGTGGGCGTCGATCGACGACGCCTACGCCACGGGGTCGAGCATGATGCCCCAGAAGCGGAACCCCGAC
>VAYX01000111.1 GCA_005885325.1 Actinomycetota bacterium | reverse complement strand
GCCAGCCTGATGAGCCCCTCGAACTTGGCGAAGGTCAGAGCGGCCACCTTCATATGGTGCTCCATCGACGCGGAGTCCGGGTGAACCTGCACCACGGTCATCCGTGTGCGGTCCTGGTTGAGATACACGTTGTAGGAGATCGGTCGGGGCTCATTCGACTCGACGAACGCGGCCATTTCCTTGATAACTGTCTCGACCTCAGGGAGCTTTCCTTCGAGGATCTTTGACCTGTCGATGACCACGACCGGCTCGGGAATCATCGAGTGGGTCTCGGGGCGGCTCACGACGCCATCCTTGCGATGCGGGCTCCGGCGTGCAAGCTAGTCTTCTTCTCCAACTGACGGCGTCGGGATGGCCATCTCCCGCCCGACGAGCGACCGTCAACGCCAAGCCGGGTTGGGGGCTCGCGCTAGGACCCCGGTTCCCGACCGAACGCGCGGAACGGCTCCGGCTCGTATCCGCTCAGAGCCCTTGTCCAGTCGGCGAGTGCTTCGTGGATCGCCTCGTCCTCCCGCACCAGCCAGGCGAGGTGCCGAAGGCCGTGTTCCACGACCTGCGGCAGATGCACCTGGGGCGCTGGGCCGGTCGCGCGCGCCCGCGCCAGCTCGGCCCGTGTAACGAGCTCGACCTCGAAGGTATCGGGCACATGCACGGGAGGCTCGACAGCTACCAGGAACGTGAGCAGGATCTGCGGGCGCACGACCCTCCACGACGTGGAGTGCACCATGATCGGGAGGAGCCCGAACTCGGCAACGGCGTCGACGATGACTTCGTGCGGGTCCAGTTCTGGGTCCCATGGCACTCGGACGGTTTGACGTCCATGCGGGGAGAGGTGCCGGATCCCATCATCGTCGAGGTAGAGGACAACAGCCTCGAGGGATGGACGGTTCACGATGGAACCCTACCGACTAGAGGAGTGGACCCAAGGGGATTCGAACCCCTGACCTCATGGCTGCCAGCCATGTGCTCTACCAGCTGAGCTATGGGCCCAGGCAATGAGGAAGTGTACTCAGCCTGACGAGGCCGCGTCCGAGTCCTGCCACGTGATCCGGGGAGCGTCCCGCCACAGCCGTTCCAGGTCGTAGTACTCGCGCTCCTCGTCGGCGAAGACATGGACCACCACGTCCACATAGTCGAGGAGCACCCACCGGTTCTCCGTCTCGCCCTCCCGGCGAACCGGGCGGACGCCACGTTCCCGAACCGCCTTCTCCACCTCGTCGACGATGGTCTTGACCTGCCGGTCGCTGGACCCGCTGGTTATCACGAAGAAGTCGGTGATGACGATGAGGTCGTGGACGTCAAGGATCGCGATGTCCGCGCCCTGCTTGGCGGCCGCGGCCCGTGCCGCCGCCACCGCCACCTCCTTGCTCTCCGGGATCCCGGCGGCGTTACCGGGCACTGCCTTCTTCAACCGTCATCCGTTCGTGTAGTCCTCTCCTACCAGGATCGTGACCTCTCCCAGCCCCGAGGGTACCGCGGACACGGACAACGTTCCCACTCCCAAGAGCCTTCGAACCTGCTCGGCCATCTCTCGGGACTCCTCCGATGCCGCCACGACCAGCGTCTCCCGGTGGTCGAAGCTGGACGCGTTCTCCGAGACCACCACCCGGTACCCCTGGGGGATGAGCCGCTCGGCGACCGACTCACCAACGCCGGGGGCGCCGGTCCCGTTCAGTACGAGCACGCGGACCGGCGGCTGCCCGGCCATCCCGAACCGCTCCTGCATGAGCCCGGCCACCGCCTCGTAGTCCGGCCGCAGGTATCCGGGCGTCACGGTGGCTGTGGGGAGGGCTTCCATTGCCGCACCCTTCGCCGCCGTGAGGAGCCGGGCGCCCGCGGCCGCATCGTCGGATCCAAGGAAGTCGCTCGGTGCCCACGAGGGACCCGCCTCGAACAACCCGATGAGGGTCTCCCGCCACGTCAGCGCCCTGGCCGGCCCCGGCTCCAAAAGGCCGGCGGACACCTCGGCCCCGCTCGCCACCGACCCGAACAGCTGGATCCCTCCTGCCCGGTCGACGATGGCGGCGAGATGGTTCGGATCGGTCACGGCGTAGTGCGGGATCCACGCGCCGACGAGGTTGGAGATGGCCACGGTCGCTTCGGACCCGTTGAGGAGCGTGACGTCCTTGACCGTGCCGTCGCCCTGGCCTGGGATCGTCATCACCACGTTCGGGGGGATGGCGAGCGCGGCCGGCGGCGAGGTCCCCGAGGACCCAACCACCGCGATCATTACCGCATCCTTCGACCGGAGCTCGAGCAGCAGGAGCTTCGAGGGGACGGCCGCGCTTCGCGGCGGGGGCGCGGCGCCCTGCTCGCGGGCCGACACGATGCCCCAGGCCACGACCCCTCCTACGACCAGGAGCGCCGCCGCCACCGGTGCCAGCCATCCGACCGCCATGGCCCGGAACGGCGCGTGCCGGCCGGGGCGGACGAACAGGTCGACCTCGCCTCGATGGTGCCCGCGCCTCATCGGTACAACCCCGCCTTCTCGATGTAGCTCTCCACGCCCTCGGGCACGAGGTAACGGATTGGCCGCCCCTCCCGGACCCGCTCCCGGATGTCCGTGGAGGAGATGGCCAGGGCCGGGATGTTCATGACGCTCACGTTCGAATGGCGGGTGGGCTCCTCTGCCTCGAATCGAGCCAGGTCGTAGCCGGGCCGGGTGGCCGCGATGAAGTGTGCGAGCTCCAGGATCTCGTCGGGGTCCTTCCACTGGAAGATCTCCAGCACGGCGTCGGCACCCGTCACGAAGAACAGATCGACGTTCCCGCCGTGCTGATCCTTGAGCTCGCGAAGGGTGTCGACCGTGTACGTTGGACCCTCCCGGTCCACCTCCAGCCGTGACACGGAGAACCGTGGATTGCTGGCGGTGGCGATCACCGTCATGAGGTACCGGTGTTCGGGCGAGGACACGTCACGTTCCTCCTTCATCCACGGCTGTCCGGTCGGCACGAACACCACCTCGTCCAGGCCGAACTGAACGGCGGCCTCCTCTGCGGTCAGGAGGTGTCCGTGATGGATCGGGTCGAACGTGCCGCCCATGACGCCCAGGCGTCGTTCCACGTCGGCAATCCTACGGCCGGCACCTGCCCTTCCTTCGTATTTCAGCCGGCCGACGTGAGCGTGCCGACCCAGACCCGCAGGTCGTCCAGGTGCTCCTCGTAGTGCTCGGGGCCCGACTCCCGGAACCACTCCTCGGCTTCGGGCGTCACCTCCGGGAGGGCACCGAACCCGAGGAGGGCCTGGTTCCTGGCCGAGTACAGCTCGGCCTTGACGGTCGCAAGGTCGAGGCGGCGGCCTTCTTCCAGGAACCGCTCGTTCAGCTCGTCGACCGTGGCGGCCTCGCCCTTCCCGTCGTACGTCCCGACGCGTACCCGCTCCAGCATGACGAAGGCCTTCGCCCACCAGGCCCCCAAGTGAAAGAGCAGGTCCTTGACCGACCAGCGCTCGGCCGTGAGCCCGGGCTCCAGCATCTCCTGGGGGGAAACGGCGTCCATCAGCGAGCGGAGGTCCACCCAACCCCGGTCCTCCGATCGCAGGAGGTCCTCTCGTCGATCCACGATCAGCCCTCCTTACTCCGGGAGGAACTCGAAGGCCCGCTCCCCGATCATGACCTCGTCGCCCCGCCGGGCCCCGAGGGCGGCGAGCTCTCGCTCCACCCCTTCCTTGGCCAGTCGCCTCTGGAGCTGTACGACGTTCCGGGGGTCGTCGAAGTCGGTCTCGGCGACCCATCGTTCCACAGCCCGCCCAACCACGCGGAAGCCGGTGCCCTCCTTGCGCACCACGAACGGGGGGCGAGCCGGACGGAGCACGACGAACGGCTGCCGTTCCTCCTCCTGGTCCATGGACGCCGCCTCGACCAGCTCGGCCACCCGATCGGCCAGCCGGTCGATCCCCTCCCCCGTGAGTCCCGAGACGACCACCGCGTCCGGGGCGACCCTGATCGCCACCGATTCCGGCTCACGCACTAGATCTGCCTTGGTCCCCACGACGAACCAGGGCCGAGCCGCGAGCCCCGGATCGTGGGCCTCGAGCTCCTTCCGCACCGTGTGGAGATCGGCGACCGGGTCGGGGGTCGATAGATCCACCACGAGCACGAGCGCGCGAGCCCGATCGAGATGGCGAAGGAACCGATGGCCCAGGCCCTTTCCCTCGTGGGCTCCCTCCACCAGGCCGGGCACGTCGGCCACGACGAGCCGGCGCTCTCCCTCGGCCACCCCGAGGTTGGGGTGGAGCGTCGTGAACGGATAGGGAGCGACCTTGGGCCTGGCCGCCGTGAGCCTGCCCAGCAGCGTGGACTTCCCCGCGTTGGGCAGGCCCACCAGGCCGACGTCGGCAAGGACCCGAAGCTCCACGGACAGCCGCCGCTCCTCACCCGGTTCCCCCGCCTCAGCGCTGCGGGGCACCCGGTTGCGGCTAGACGCGAGCGACGCGTTGCCCCGGCCCCCCCGTCCCCCGCGGGCCACCATCGCCGAGGAGCCCTCGCTGACGAGGTCGGCCATCAGCCCGGCCTCATCGAAGACCATCGTCCCCTCCGGGACCTGGACCACGAGGTCCGCGCCGCTCGCCCCGGTGCGCCGGCTCGCGCCGCCCGGCTTCCCGTCCTCGGCACGAAGGTGCGGCCGGTCGGCCAGGGCCGAGAGGTCGCGGACGCCCGAGGAGGCCTCGAACACGACGTCCCCGCCCCGGCCGCCGTCGCCACCCTCGGGCCCACCGCGCGGCTTGAACGGCTCGCGCAGCATCGCCGCCGAGCCGTGTCCTCCCCGCCCGGCGCGGGCCCAGACCGTCACCTCGTCAACGAAGGCCATGGAGAGATTGTGGTCGAAAGCCGCTCATGCGACGAAGATTGGTCGCGATGCCCGAGGCCGTCACGGTGTGGATGGTCGAGCTCTCACCCGGCCTGGCCGCCCAGGAGCGGAGAGGCACGCTGAGCCTGCAGCCGGACGTCATCGCCTTCGTCGCATCCGACGGTTCCGAGGACCTGCGCATCCCGGTGGCCCGGGTTCGAAAGGCCCGGCGGCTTCGCGGCTCGCCGGTACTCGTGGTGGCCCACGAAGCCGGCGGGCGCGCCGTTCGAACCGCCTTCTACTTCGCGCAGCCGCCGCCGCTCGAGGACTTCCGCGGGGAGGCAACCGAGCAGCCCTCGCCCCTGGGCTTCCGCAAGAGCTCCCGGCGACGGGCCAGGCGACAGAACATCGGCTACCTCGGCACGTGGAACCGACAGCTCAAGGCGGACATCGAGGAGTGGGAGCACGCGATCCGGGATGCCGTACGTGATAGGAGCTGAACGGGGCTACTTCGGCTCGACGGAGGCCACCCGGCGGCCTCGGGACGACCGGTACCGGACGATCCCCGGGACCAGGGCGAACAGCGAGTCGTCCCCGCCCTTTCCCACGCCGGCGCCCGGATGGATCCTCGTCCCCCGCTGTCGCACGATGATGGAGCCGGCGTTCACTTCCTGACCGCCGAACGCCTTCACTCCGAGCCGCTTGGACTCGGAATCGCGCCCGTTCTTGGTCGAGCCGCCGCCCTTCTTGTGTGCCATGGCGCGACCGAGCGTACCAGAGGCCTCGTTACTCCCCGGCCTCTTCCGCCGCCTCGTCCTGCCCTTCCGCCGTTTCCTTGGGGGCGGCCTTCTTGGCGGGGGCCTTGGCCGAAGGCTTGGCGGCGGGCTTCCTCGCCGCCGGCTTCTTCTCGCCGGCCATGCTCACGTCGGAGATCTCGAGGAGGGTCATCAGCTGACGGTGGCCCTGGCGTCGGGAGTAGCCCGTCTTGTTCTTGTACTTCATCACCCGGACCTTGTCGCCCTTCTGCTCGCCGACCGGCTTGGCCGTGACCACGGCCCCCTCGGCCTGCTTGCCGAAGTGCGTCTTGCCATCGTCGTCCACCACCAGCAGGGGATGGAACGTCACGGTGTCGCCCAGGCCGTGCATGTACTCGACCTCGATGACGTCGCCGGGCTTGACCCGGTGCTGCTTGCCACCCGTCTTGATGACGGCGTACATCGGCTTCCTCCTCAGGCTTCGTAGGTCACGATCAGGCCCCGCCCCTCGCATGTCGGGCAGGTCTCGGAGAACGATTCCAAGAGTCCACCAGAAACGCGCTTGCGAGTCACCTCGAGCAGCCCGAGGGGGCTGATGTCGAAGATCTGGGACCTGGTCTTGTCCTTGGCCATCTCCTCGCGCAGGGCGTCGATGACCTTCCGCTTGTTCTGCTCCAGGAGCATGTCGATGAAGTCGATGATGATCATCCCTCCGATGTCCCGGAGGCGAAGCTGCCGGGCCACCTCGCGGGCCGCCTCGACGTTGGTGTTGACCACGGTCTCCTCGAGGTTCGTCTTGCCCACCGACTTGCCCGTGTTCACGTCGATCACGGTCATCGCCTCGGTCCGGTCGATGACGATGTAGCCGCCGGAGGGCAGCCACACCTTGCGGTCCAGGCCCTTGTGGATCTGCTCGACGACGTGGAACTCCTCGAAGACGGGCAGCTTGCCTTCGTGCAGCCGGACCTTCGGCAGGAGGTCGGGGGCGATCCCGGTGAGGTACTCGGTGACCAGCTCGTGCACCCGCGGGGAATCGGTGACGAGCTCGCGGAACTCCTCGTCGGTGAACAGGTCGCGCACGGCGCGGACCGTGAGCTCGGGCTCCTCGTACAGCGTGGCCGGCGCCTTCGCCCGCTTCGCCTTCTTCTCGATGTCCTTCCATTCCTCGAGGAGGCGAGCCAGGTCGGCCGCCAGGGCCTCCTCGTCGGCGTCCTCGGCGGCGGTCCGGATGATCACGCCGTGGCCCTCGGGCCGGATCGTGCGGAGGATCTGCTTGAGGCGCCTGCGCTCCTCGTCGGGAAGGCGACGGCTGATGCCCGTGATGTCGGAGTTCGGCACCAACACGAGGTACCGGCCGGGCATGCTGATCTGGGCGGTGAGCCGGGCCCCCTTGCCGCCGATCGGGTCCTTCGTCACCTGCACGAGGACGGATTGGCCGCTCTTCAGGACGTGTTCGATCCGGGGGGGCGCGCCCTCCAGGTCCTCGGGCGAGTAGTTCACCTCGCCGGCGTACAGCACGGCGTTCCTGCCTTTGCCCAC
>VAYX01000097.1 GCA_005885325.1 Actinomycetota bacterium | reverse complement strand
CGCGGAACGGGACGAGGCCAACCATCGAGTGGTACTGAAAGCGCAAGGTCAGGAGCAGAAGGGGAAGGGCGCCGCCAACGCGACGGTCACGTCCTGGCTGGAGCCGGCCGGCGATGACGGCATGACCACGGTGAAGATGCAGGCCGACATCACACTCAGCGGGACGGTCGCACAGCTGTCGCGCGGCCTCCTGCCCGATGTCTCTGCCAGGCTGACGAACCAGTTCGCCGATTGCCTTCGCGACCACCTGACGGCCACACAAGGTGCCCCGGCTCCGGCGTCCTCCGCTCCCCCGCAGGCGCCGCAACGGGCGGAAGCCATCGGTGGGATCCGGCTGGGCCTGTACGCGATCATCAGGGCGATCGGCCGGTTCTTCGGCCGCCTGTTCGGCCGCACCTCTTCGTGATCACCGGGATCGTCCTCGCCGCCGGGACGTCCTCACGGTTCGGCCGGACGAAGCAGGTGCTCGAGTTCGAGGGCAAGCCCCTCGCACAACACGCGATCGATGCCGCGGCGGCGGCCGGGCTGAACGAGGTGGTGGTGGTCCTCGGCCACGACGCGGAGCGAGTGGGCGCCTCGCTCCTGCTCCCCGCGAGCGGAAGGACCGTCCTGAACCCCAGGTACGAGGCGGGGCAGTCGACCTCCCTGGTCGCCGGCCTCGCTGCAGCGAGCCCCCAAAGCGAGGCCGCCGTGGTGCTCCTGGCGGATCAGCCGGGCATCACGGCTGAGCACATCCGGGCCCTCGTCGATGCCTTCGAAGTTCGACATCCGGCGATCGTCCGGCTCCGGTTCCGCGACGGCCCGGGACCCGCGCTACTCTCGCGCGAGGTCTGGGACGAGGCGCGCAACCTGGCCGGTGACACCGGGGCCCGCGAGATCATCGTGGCCCATCCCGAATGGGTGGAGGAAATCCCGGTGGACTCCGACGCGCCGGCCGACGTCGACCGGCCTTCCGACCTCGAGCGTCTCCGGTAGAAACGAGCGACCCGGGCCTCTTCGCGGCCCGGGTCGCTCCCCTACAGCTAGGTCGGGAGGGACTAGCCGTAGAAGATGACGGTCACCCAGAAGCTGCCGTTCGAATGGATCACCCCGACAGCCGCATGGTCGAAGGCCGTCCGCAGGATGTTCTTGCGGTGCGGCGGGCTGTTCATGAAGGCGCCCTCGAGGCCGTCAAGGGTGGACCCGACCCCCACGTTCTCCCCGCCGATCGACCAGTCGAAGCCCTTCAGCTTCGAGGGCAGGTCGGCGGTGTGGAATAGGTAGCCCTTCGTCGCCATCTGGCGGCTGTGATGCTTGGCGTACCTCGAGAGCGCCGCGTTCAGCTTGAGGGCGGCCTTGTCGCGCTGCGCCCGGTCGTCGTTGGTGAGCGAGAGCATGTGGGCGCGGCGTCGGTGATCGCTCGATGCCGAGGCCCGGTCGGCCGAAACGCCTTGTGCGAGCAGCACGATGAGCAGGGCGAGCGCGATGCCGGCGAAGCCCCGGCCTCTGATCCGCACCCGATCCATGCCCGCCTCCCAACCCTGGGTCCCTGTGGAGACCCGGGTCCCCGGGCTGGGGGCCCTGGTCTTCGGCAGCTCGGCCGCCTTCGCTTCCTTCTGAAGCGGTGAGGCCCGGAGCTTTGCGTCCCGCCGTTTCCGCCGGTTTGCCTTTTCGGGACCGACCCTTCGTCCCTTCGTTCCAGGTGAGTTATCGGCCGGACGGGGCCCCCGATTGAGGGGACGGAAGGTCTAGTCCTCGAAGCGCGATGGGCGAGCGGTCAGGTGGCCGGGCCGAGGCGGCGGTGCCGGAGCGCGGGCAACCGCTCGCGCACCCGACCGAGCTCCTCCAGATCCAGGTGCGCGAAGGTGACGCCCACCCCGTCGGGCGCCCTGGCCAGGACCCGGCCCCACGGATCGACCGCCAGGCTGTTGCCGAAGCACCGGCGGTTTTGCCCCGGCGGCCCCCACGTGCCCCACTGTGCGGGAGCGAGCACGAACGCTTGGCTCTCGATGGCCCGGGCCCGGATCAGGACGTCCCAGTGATCCTTCCCGGTCTCGAACGTAAAGGCCGAGGGAACGAAGACGAGCTCGGCGCCTCGTGCGACCAGCGCCCGGTACAGCTCGGGGAACCTGACGTCGTAGCAGACGGACAGCCCGGCCACGCCGAACTCCGTCTGTGCCGTCACGACGTCCTCGCCCGGCGAGTACGTGAACGACTCGCGGATCGGCGGCTGTCCCTGCAGGTCCACGTCGAACAGGTGGATCTTCCGGTACGTGGCCACGAGCTCGCCGCTCCGGTCGAACAGCAAGCTCGTGTTGAACACCGCGCCGTCGTCGCCTGCCTCGAGCACGCTTCCTCCGAGGACCCACATCGATCGCTTGCCGGCCAGGGACGACAGCCACTCGGTCGTGGGACCGGGGATCGGCTCGGCCACCTCCCGATGGCGGCGGGCCGAGCCCATGTACGTCCACACCTCGGGGAGCGCGGCGAGGTCGGCTCCGCCGTTCGCGGCCTCGCCGAGGAGCTCGGCGGCCTGCCCCCGATTGGCCTCGACGTCCTCGCCCGAGTTCATCTGGCACAGCGCCACGTTCATCGACGGCATCCTACGATTGGCGGCATGCCGATCGGCCGGTACTCGGTGATGGACGGGGACGGGAACGCGGTGGGGACGGAGGACTTTCGCTCCGCGCCGGGTCCGGCCGGCTGGCGGTACTTCTCCGACATCCAGACCATCGTCCCGGAGCCGCACCACGAGGTCGTCGACCTGGTCGCCGACTCGGGGTGGAGGCCGGTGCGAACGCGCATCAACACCGGCTCGCACGAGATCCTCCTGATGGCCGAAAGCGAACGCCTGACCGGCTACCGGGACGGGCTCGCGCTCGAGGTTGCCTGGGGGCCGGACGTCGAGCTCGACTACGCCTCTCCGGCCTACAACGTGGTCACCGCGCACCGGCTGGGGTCCCGGACGGCGGAGTTCGACGTCGTGTTCCTTCAGCCGGTGACGTGCCAACCGGTCATGGAGCGCCAGCGGTACGAGCATCTCGGAGAGGAGGACGTCGCGACGCCGGCTGGACGGTTCGCCTCGGTCCGGTGGCGCTACACGGCCATCCCGTCCGGCTGGAGCCGCGAGCTGTGGATCGCCGGTGACGTCGTGGTTCGCTATGACGGGCTGTACGAGCTGGAGTCCTACGATCCCGGGGCGAGCGGGCCGCCGCCCCTCGCCTGAACGGAGCGCCCATGCCCAAACGAAGGTGCGAGTGGGCCGAGGGGAGCAACGTCCTGATGCTCGCGTACCACGACGAGGAATGGGGAACGCCGAGCCGGGACGAACGCCACCTGTTCGAGATGCTGACGCTCGAGGGAGCGCAGGCCGGCCTGTCGTGGCAGACCATCCTGAACAAGCGGGGGGGATACCGCCGAGCCTTCGCCGGCTTCGATCCGGCCAAGGTCGCCCGGTTCGACGCCGGCAAGGTCGAGCGCCTGATGCGCGACCCCGGCATCGTCCGGAACCGGGCGAAGATCGATGCGACGATCACGAACGCTCGGACGGTGCTGGCGATCCGGACGGATGTCGGGCCGCTCCCCGAGTACCTGTGGTCGTTCGTCGCCGACACGCCGGTGCTGAACGCGTGGCCGCGGCTCTCGGAGATCCCGGCTGAGACGGAGCAGTCCCGCACGATGAGCAAGGACCTGAAGAAGCGAGGGTTCCGGTTCGTCGGACCGACGATCTGCTACGCGTTCATGCAGGCCGTCGGCATGGCCAATGACCACACCACCGACTGCTTCCGCTATGCGGAGCTCACCGGATAGATGTGGCTGGGGCCTGAGCCGGTCACGAACCAACGGCCGCGGCGTCGGCAGCGTCGATGTCGGCGGCGCCGAGCGATCGGTCCTCGTTCGAGTCGGGCAGGTGAAGGATCGCCTCCATCCCACCGCCGGGATGACGACGGAGCTCGACCCGACCACCGAGCAGCTCGGCGATCTTGCGCGCCGCGAACAGGCCGATCCCCAGACCCCGGTTCGCTCTAGTGGTGGACTGATCGCCCTGGGTGAACGGATCGAACGCCCGCTCCAGGAACTCCGGGTCGATGCCCGGGCCGCGATCGCGGACCCTGACCTCCACCTCTCCGGAGGTTCGGGCGATCGCGATGTCGACCGCGCTGCCGGGTGGGGAGAACTTCAGCGCGTTCTCGATGATGTGCCGTAGGAGCGGCTTGAGCAGGGCCGGATCGCTCATCACGGCATCTCCGTCCGGAATCGCCATCACGCGAACTCGGGCCCCGGCATCGAGCGATGAGAGGCGATCGATCACGGCGTGGATGACGTCGCTCAATACGACCGACCGGCGCTGAACCTGAGCCTCGCGCTCCATCCCTTCGGCCGCCGCGAGCAGGGCCTCCACCAGATCATCCAACCGATGGCTCGCAGTCCGAAGGCTGTCGAGCATGGATCGTCCGGCCCCCGCGACCAGGTCCTGCCGTTCGAGCGTTTTCGAGACACCCTCGATGATCGTGAGCGGGGTCCTGAACTCGTGTGACACGGTCGCGATGACGGCGGCCTTTCGGAGCGCCAGGTCGCGTTCCTCGTTGGCCAGTCGAAGCTCTCGATCCGCCTGGCGCCGCAGACGCCGCGACGCGGTGGCGACGATGCGGAAGAGCGCGGCGTACAGGAGCGCCAGGCCTCCGAGGAGTACCAGATACAGGCGGTCGCTGTCGCGTGCGATCGCGGCCTCGATCGGTCGATACGGAAGGTAGAGCTCGAACGCGCCCGCCGGGGCGGGTTCGCCCGGGAACGTCAGCGGGACGTAGACCTCGAGCAGCTTGCCGTAGCTTCGGTCGCCGACGTTCTCCTCTTTCGTGAGATCGGACACCTCGGAGGCGACACGTCCGTCCAGCGCCTCCTCCAGCTCATCGGAGGAGGGGAAGGCATGGCCGATGAGCTCGGGATCGTCCGAGTACACGACATGGAGGTCTCGGCTCCAGATCTTGACCCGGGCGATCTCCTCGCCGACCAGCCCGGCATGAAGGACCTCGTTGAGTCGCTGAAGACGCTCCGGTGTGAGGCCCTGGCTGAGGTCATCCGGTGTCAGCTGCGGCTGGATGTCGAGTCGGGCGACGAGCGCGGCCAGCTGCCGGGCGCTCGTCAGCGCTTGGTTCCGGATCTGGACCTGGAGCGTCCTCGCAAGGACCAGGCCGAGGAGCACGATCGGGATCAAGCTCACGACGGCGAATTTCCCCAGTAGGCTGAGCCTCGGCAGGCGAACGGCGAACCTGGACGACACCACGCGATCCTTCTCTCCGTTTCGGTCGAGTATCGGCATGGCCACCAGGCGCTTGAGATGCAGGGAACCCCCCACGCTCGTGCCGGCGTCCAAGCTCGGTCGCACCCACCGAAGGAGGCACGCCATGCGCCGACGGATCGTGTTCCTGGTGCCCGCCACCCTCGTCCTGCTCCTGGCCGCCGGCCCGGCGTGGGCCTGCGGGGGGCTGGTGAACGCGAACGGCAGCGTCACCCTGGTCCGGACCACCACCCTCGCCGCGTATCACCTCGGGGTCGAGCACTACGTGACCTCGTTCGAGTTCGCGGGGGTTGGCGGGGAGTTCGGCTCGATCGTGCCGTTGCCCGGCGTCCCCTCGAAGGTCGTCCGGGCCGGGGACTGGACGCTCCAGCGACTCGTGCAGGAGACGCAACCAGTGCTCCGGTTCGCCGCGCTGGCCAGCCCTGCGGCGAAGGACGCCGAGGTGCTCCTCGAGACCGAGATCGACGCCCTCGACGTGACGGTCCTGAAGGGCGGGGGCACGGCCGTCGGCAACTGGGCTCGCGAGCACGGGTTCCTCCTCCCTCCCGACGCGCCCGAGGTCCTGGATTTCTACGCGAACCGCAGCCCGATCTTCATGGCCGTTCGGTTCAACGGAGAGCGGGCCAAGGAGCAGGGGATCTCCCAAGGTGAGGGTACGCCCGTGCACGTGGTCATCCCCACGACGAACCCGTGGGTCCCGCTGCGGATCCTGGGGCTCGGCGCGCCGGCGAACGCGCCCATCGATGCCGACGTCTTCCTGCTGACCGACCGCGAGCCCGCGCTGCTCCCCGCGCCCGTCGAGGCCCGCGGATCGAGCTCGCCCCTCGTCGGTGTGGCCCCCGAAGGTTCGCCTAAGCCGGGACTCGTGCTCGAGCGGAGTGAGCCGGCCTCGGCCTCGCTCCTCTCCGACCTTCGCTCGGACAAGGGGATGCAGTGGCTCCCGGCGTCGGGGATGTGGCTCACCTACATGCGCGTGGACGCGAACGCCGGTTCGCTGAAGTACGACCTGGCCGTCGATGCGACCGGCGCCGGCAGGCCGTCGCCGGTCGCCGCCGGCCTCTCGCCCCGTGACGCTTCCGCGCTGGGCGAGGCCGGCCGCATCTGGCCCGCGGCGCTCGCGGCCTTGGCCCTCGTCGCCGGGATCGCGACGGGGGCAT
>VAYX01000096.1:1149-11809 GCA_005885325.1 Actinomycetota bacterium | reverse complement strand
CGCGGAGAGTAGCTTCCGGGGCAAGGTGAGAGCCGTCGCGTATCCGTGCGTCGAGCGGGCCGGCCTCGTGTGGGCCTATCTCGGAGGGCGCGAGACGCCGCCGCCGCTGCCCGACCTCGAGCCCACGATGCTGGCCGACAGCAGCGTGCAGATCTACCAGCGCGAGTGCAACTGGGTGCAGGCGCTGGAGGGCGACATCGACACCTGTCACACCGTGTTCCTGCACCTCGGCAGCGTCGGCGCGAACGAGGTGACGCCCGGCACCTGGGCTCACCACGCGCTGAGCGATCGCGCGCCGCGGTACGCGGTGGCCGACATGGATTTCGGTGTCATGTACGGCGCCTACCGGCCGGCCGAGGCCGACACCGAGTACTGGCGCATCGCCAATTTCCTGTTTCCGTTCTACGCGATGGTGCCGACAGGCGTGATGGGGCTGGAAGTGCGCGTGCGCGCCTGGGTGCCCATGGACGACGAGCACACGCTGGCGATCTCCATCGCCCGAAGCGCGCAGTCCACCCGCACCGCGGGCCGTCAGGTCGTGCGGCCGCCGGAGACGCGGCCGAACACCACCGATTGGTATGGCCGCTTCCGCTGCGTCGCGAATCAGGGCAACGACTACCAGATCGACCGGGCGGCGCAGAAGACGACGAGCTACACGGGCATTCACAGCATCTTCCTGCAAGACCAGGCGGCCACCGAGAGCATGGGGCCCATCTACGACCGCACCAACGAGCACCTCGGCACCAGCGACCAGATGATCATCCGGACGCGCAAGCGGCTGATCGACGCGGCCCGCGCGCTGCGGGACACCGGCAAGGTTCCGCCGGGCGTCGACGATCCCGGCGTGTACGGAGTGCGGTCCGGAGGCGTGGTGCTGCCGCGCGGCGCCGACTGGATCGAGGCCACGCGGGAGCTGCGAAAGGCCGGGGTCGAGCATCCCGGGCTCACGCGCGCGGTGCTCGGGGGCCTGCCGGCAGTCTAGTCGCGCCCGCGGAGCACGACCACTTCGACGCGGGCCACGCCCGCGTCGGTGATCCCGAGCGCCTGCGCCGCGCGAAAGCTCAGATCGAGAACGCGCCCGGGCACGTGCGGCCCGCGGTCGTTCACGCGCACCACCACGCTCTTGCCGTTGTCGACATTCGTCACGCGCAGGCGTGTGCCGAAGGGCAGCGTGCGGTGCGCGGCCGTCAGCTTGTTCATGTCGAACGCTTCGCCCGAAGCGGTGGCGCGCCCCTGGTGCTGTTGCCCGTACCACGACGCCAGCCCGTCGATCCGTGTCCCGGGCTCGGGTCCCGCGCTGTCGGGAGCCGCCGGCCGTCTCGTCGTCGTGGCGCAGCCCACCGTCACGAGCGTGAGAATCGCGATAGCAAGGGATACGAGGATGCTTCGCCGCGTCATGTCGGGACCCGACCGAGGTGGAGCATCGGTCGTGCCACGGAAGAGACGATCGGTAAGAGCGCGAACTTTCGAGCGGGGACGGCCCGGCTGTGCCGGAACCGACGTCAGACTGACGGTGGGGCGGTCAAACCTACACGATCACTCTCTCCTCGACCGTGAAGGCCCTGATGCGAACTGCTCGTGAGTCATCCCCTAGCCGCCGGTGCGTCCGATCCAGTCGAAGGAGATGATGCGAACCCGGTACGAAGCCGCCGGCTCGACCCGCGCCGTGAAGTAGGCGCGATTGCCCGGCGGGACCTCGCCGAGCACCCACGTGGTCGACTGCCCGATGACCTGCCCGTTCGCGTCGAGACGCTCGATCGCGAGCTGCATGTGGGCAGCCGAGATACCGCTGTACTGGCCGTAGACGTAGCCGCTGATCACCGGCCTCGACTGGCCGGGCGTGACCTGAAACTCGATCCGGAAGCGTTGATCGAGGCTTTCCTGGGAATAGCTGACCGCCGCGGCGCTGCCCGAGGCCGTCAATAAGACGGCCACCAGCCCGAGTGCGACACCGATTCTGCGCATCGAAGCAACCCCCGTCGGACTCCCAACCATTCAAGCCGCGCCGAGGTTCCGGACACCCGGATCCACGTACCGCGTCACCTATAGGATGGGGGGTAGCGCTCCGGCGATTCGCAGCCCCCGGAATCGGCGCTAGGGCTTGACGGTGCGCCCGGTGTACCCCTTGCGCTCCATGCAACGGTTGAAGAGCGCCCGGTCCACGCGCTCCGAGCCCGGCGCCACGACCGATCGAGGATCGGGCGCTTCCCTCCGGCAGACCGCGATGTCGTGGTCGAGCTTGGCCGGCGTCATCCCCGGCTTCTCGTAGATCCACTCCTCGGTGGCACAGCCGGCGAGCAGGCTCGCCGCGTAGAGCAGCGCCACCGCCCGTCGAGTCACTGGATGACCCGGTCCGCCCGCCGCAGGAGCGGCAGCGGAATCGGCAACGGAATGGCGCGCGCGGTCCGGAGATTGACGACCAGCTCGAAGCGCGACGCGCGCGCTACCGGGAGGTCGGCCGGCCGCGCGCCCCTCAGGATACGGTCCACGAGTCCGGCCGCTTGCCGGAAGACGTCGGTCCATACCGCGCCGTACGAGATGAGGCCGCCCGCGTCCACGAAGTCGCGGAGCGCGAAGACCGACGGCAGCCGATTCCGGCTCGCGGCCGTCGCGATCGGCTCCCGGCGCGCGAGCGTGAGCGCGTCGGCCAGCACGATGACGCCTTGCACGCGCTGCTCGCGGATCTTGACGAAGACCTCCCGGACGTCGCTGTCGCCGCGGACCTCGAACGCCACGATCTCGACGTGCTGCGCCTGCGCGGCGGCCTGCGTCGCCTTCAGATCCACGGCCGCGCTCCCGCTGGCCGGATTCCAGAGCGCCGCCACGCGCGCGGCGCCGGGCACGACCTGCCGCAGGAGCTCGAGCCGCCGTGCGCTCAGCTCCGGAACGAACGTGGTGAGCCCCGTCAGGTTCGACCTCGCGGCCGCGGGATCCCCGGTGAGCCCGGCCGCGGCCGGATCGTCCGGCGAGACCATGACGATGGGGATCGTCTTCGTCGCCCGGCGGGCGGCCTCGATCGCCGGCACGCCGACGGCCACGATGACGGCGACGTTGAGACGCGCGAGCTCGTCGGCGTGCGGCGCGTACAGCTCCGGCTTGCCCTGAGCGTAGCGGGGCCAGATCTCGACCGATTGACCATCGATCCAGGCGCGCTCGCGAAGGCCGGCGCGGAGCACGGGGAGCGAGTCCGGCGTCGGCTCGTTGGCGAGATAGCCGATGGCGGGCACGCGCGCGTCCGGCGGGGCGGCGGCCGCAGGCGCGCCGGCGATCAGCACACCGACCAGCAGAGCAGCGACCGTGCTCCGCCGCGCGACCCTGCGGCTCACGCGCGGGCGAGCGTCTCCCATGCGGCGACCTGCACGGCGCCGAACGGCGTGGCCTCGAAGGCCGACGCGGCGGCGCCGGTCGGCGAGTGCTCGCGGCCGGACACGTAGAAGGTGGCGCGCCAGCCGAGCTCGGCGTAGCGCGTGAGGCTCAGGTCATAGCCCTGCCGCGCCATGCCGGCGGCGATCAGCCCGACCCCGCGCCAGCCCGACAGCCACGCCCGCAAAGCCACCAGCGCGGGATCCAAGCCGGCAGTGCGCAAATCGGGCGAGCGGAGCCGAGTCGCGCCTCTGTCAGGCCACCCTCGGTTTGAGCCGGCCTCACGGACCCCGCTACCATCAACCCCGCTACAACAACTAAACCCGAGTGCGGCCACGAGCAGCGCACGTCGCGACGGGCTCGGCATCCTCGGAGCCTATCAAAGCGTCCAAGGAATTGGTATGATCCGCTCGATGGCGCAGGGGCTGCGTGAGCTGGTGGGGCGAGTCATGATCGATCCGGAATTTCTCGCCGAGCTGCAGCGCGCTCCCGAGCCGCTGCTGGCGCAGTACGAGCTGAGCGACGCCGAGCGCGCGATCGTCGAGCAGGCGCTCGCGCGCCTGGCCCGGACGCCCGCCAGCGAGCGCCGCCGCCAGTTCCGCAACACTCTCATTAGCCGCGTGGCCACCTAGGCCCCGGTCACTCTGCCCGTGCCGGCATCCGTGGAAATACTCGCGTTCCTGCGCGACGTTCGCGTCTTCGAGGCCTTCTCCGATCCCGACCTCGCCGCCGTGGTCGACCGCCTGCGCGAGCGCGAGCTTCGCCGGCGCCAGATCCTGTTCCGCGAGGGCGACACCGGCGACGAGATGTTCATCGTGCGGCGCGGCACGATCCTCATCTCCAAGGCTGTGACCGGCAAGGTCGAGCAGGTCCTGGTGCGCGTGGAGCCCGCGGACTTCTTCGGAGAGATGAGCTTGTTCGACGGCTCGCCCCGGTCGGCGACGGCGCAGGCCGAGACCGACGTCGAATTGCTCGTGCTCGGGCGGGACAGCCTGCGCGCGATGACCGAGGCCACCCCACGCGCCGCCGCGGCGTTCTTCTACGCGATGGTCCAGGTCTTCATGGAGCGACTCAGGCGGTCGACGCACCAGGTGGCCGAGGCGACGCGCTGGGGCCTCGAGGCCACCGGCCTCGACATCGAGTCCCGGTGATGGAAGGGCCCGCCCCCGCGAAGTTCGAGCTGCTGGTCCGCGGCGAGGACGAGGAGGATTTCGAGCTCCGGGAAGTCCCGAGCGCCGTCGGCTACATCAACTCGCGGCCGCGCCGGGTCGATCCGGAGTCGTACGAGATCTCCGAGCTCCGCTCGCGGCTCGCCGGCCCGCCCGGGTTCATCCTGAAGAACCGGACGACGGATCGTTTCCTCCTGCTCTCGGCGCAGGAGCGCTTCCTGTGGGACAAGATGGACGGCGCGACCTCGCTGCAGGAGATCGCGACGGCGTACGTCCTGGCGTACGGCGAGTTCGACTTCGAGATCATTCCGAACCTGCTCCGCAAGCTCCAGCGGGCGCAGCTCCTGACGTTCGAGCCGCGCTCGCGCCTGCGAAAGGCGCTGGCCCGCAATCGCGACCGCGTGCTCGTGAAGGCGATCGAGCTGGCGCTGACCGGCCTCGAGCGCATCCGGATCGCGAGCCACAACGTGCATCCGTTCTTCCAGCGCCTCTACCGGTACGGCGGGTTCGCGCTCTTCACGCCGGCGGCCATCGTCGCCTGCGTCGGCCTCGCCCTGCTCGGCGCCGGCGCCGCCTTCGCGCTCTCGGGCGGGATGCACGACGTCCTGGAGGGATTCGGCGGCCGGGCGCTTGTCGGCCTCATCGCCGTCAAGCTGCTGTTCTTCGCGAGCGTGGCGCTTCACCAGTTCGTGCACGGTCTCGCGTGCATCCATTATCGGCGCCGGGTGCGCGAGTTCGGGTTCACCTTCCTGCACGGCTTCGTACCCACGTTCTACGTGGACGTCACCGACATCTTCATGGTGGGCCGCCGCGCCCGCTTCGTCACCGCCGTCACCGGAACGCTGGTGCACCTGATCCTGGGGGCGGTCGCGTTCATCGTCGCGGTCAGCGCGCCGGCGGGCAGCTTCACGCAGGCGTTCGCGGCCGCGTCCGGCATCATCCAGTGGCAGGCGCTGGTGATCGCGCTCTATCCGTTCTGCTTCATCGAGATGGACGGCTACCACGTGCTCGTCGACGCGCTCGGCGTGCCGACGCTCAAGCACGACGCGCTCACCTACGTGAAGGGCCTCCTCACCGGGACCGGCTACACGCGCTTCGGCCGCGAAGAAGCGCTCTGGCTCGGCTACGTCGTGCTCTCCACGCTC
The DNA here is from genome assembly GCA_005885325.1 of Actinomycetota bacterium. Lineage (GTDB taxonomy): Bacteria > Actinomycetota > UBA4738 > UBA4738 > HRBIN12 > AC-69. Next base: position 6,132 of record VAYX01000096.1, on the reverse strand, counting down.
TCGGTCGCCGCGTTCATCGCGTTCAACGTCTGGATCATCGCCAGCGCCACGAGCTGAGCCTCACGCCGCGCCTTCCTCCACGAGGGCGTCCACCGCCGCCGCGATGTCCCGCGCGCGCTCCGCGCGGCTGCGCGCCGCGGGCCCGCTCTTGCCCTCGAGCGCCGCCGGCTGAGCGGCGGGCGGGAGACCGAGCATCTCGGCCTGCGCGCGTCCCCTGAGCTCGTCGCCGACGAGCGCCGCCATCTCGGCAATCGCCGCCAGGCCGAGCGCCGCGCGGTCGGCTCGAGCGGTCGCGGCCGCCAGCCGCCCGGCGAGCGCCTGTCGCAGCCGGTCGGAGATTCGCACGCGGTCGTGCCCGATCTGCGCCAGGTCGCGCACGAGGGGCCCCCACTCGAGCGAGAACGCCGCGGCCGCCGACTCGACGAACGGGGCCAGTGGCGGGGCGCACCGCGCGGCGACCGCCGCCACCACGCCCGACCAGACGCTGGCCGGGAGAGGCCGGCTGACCGCCGCCGGGGGCTCAGCGGTGAGAATCGTCGCGAGCTCGCCGTCCGGCCGGAGCAGCAGATGGTCCTCGAGCCGCTGCCCGAGCGCCCAGAGCACGCAGCGCACGCCGTCGGTCGCGTCGATGATCCGGCGCGGCGAGTGCCGCGCCACGCCCTGCCAGTCCGGCCGATAGTACGTGCCGCCGCGCCAGACGACTTTCTCGATCCGTTCGCGGACCTGCACGTAGAGATCGTCAGCCGAGAAGACGCGCTCGGCCGGCGCGGGCGTCCACACGAGACCGCCCTGCATGAAGGCGGCGAGCGGATCCGCCGACACCGGCTCGTACCGGAACGATTCGAGCAGCGCGAGGAAGAGCTGCTCGGTCGGGTAGGGGCCTCGATAGGCGAGCGGCCGGGCCCCCTGCGCGGCGGCGAGCTCGGCGATGAGGTTGAGCACCGCGGTGCCGCCGCCCCGCGGCAGCCGTGCGGGCTCGCCGAGCGCCGGGATCCGATCGATCCGGGTCCAGTCGAGCGCCTCGAACACGGTGAGGGGGGTTCCGCGCCATTCGCCGCTCGAGGGCTCCGCCGCGTGCCACAGCCGATCGGACCAGCCCCACGGCGCCTCACGGGTGGCGCGCGGCTCGATGCCGAGCCACGACCGGTCGGGAATGCGCACCCAGGCGCGCTCGAGAGACCCGGCGGCGGAGCGATCTACCAGCGCGACGAGCGTCCCCCGGCGATCGACGGCCCGCACGAAGCGGAATGATACAATGCGGTCCGTCAATGGTGACCTGGCGCTCGGCTCTCGAGCTCGCGGGCCTCGTCCGGCAAAAAGAGGTGAAGCCGCTCGAGGTGCTCGACGCCGTGCTCGCGCGTCTCGAGGCGGTCAATCCGACGCTCAACGCCTTCTGCCTCGTAGCCGCCGACGCCGCGCGGGTCGCCGCGCGCGAAGCGGAGATCGCCGTCATGAAGGGCGAGCCCATCGGGCCGCTCCATGGCGTGCCCATCTCGATCAAGGACGTCCTCCCGGCGCGCGGCCTCACGACCACCGGCGGCTCCCGGCTCTACGAGGAGTTCGTCCCCGAGCACGACGCGCTCGCGTTGGGCCGCTTGAAGGCGGCCGGCACGGTGCTCTTTGGCAAGACGCTCACCGAGAACCCGCTCTTCGGCGTCACCCGCAATCCGTGGGACACGACCCTGACGCCCGGCGGCTCGAGCGGCGGCGCCGCCGCGGCGGTGGCGAGCGGGATCGGCCCGCTGGCGCTCGGAACCGACGGCGGCGGCTCGATCCGCATTCCGGCGGCGTTCTGCGGCGTGTACGGCTTGAAGCCCTCGTTCGGGCGCGTCCCGGATCGCGCGGTGTTCGGCGGCTTCGAGCACGTCGGGCACGTCGGGCCGATCACGCGCACCGTCCGCGACGCGGCGGCGGTGCTCGACGTCATCGCCGGCGGCGACGACCGCGATCGCGAATCGTTGCCGCGGGAAGCCGGCTCGTATCTCGAGGCGTGTGACGCGGACGTGAAGGGGCTCAACGTGGCGTGGGCGCCCGACCTCGGCTACGCGGCGGTCGATCCGAGAGTCCTGGCGGTCTGCGAGAACGCGGCGGGAATCTTCGAGACGCTCGGCTGCCACGTCGAGGTCGTCAATCCGGGCTGGGAGAATCCCGAGGAGCCCTTCACCACGATGATCGCGGCCCAGTTCTACGCCGCGTGGTCCGATCGGCTGCCGGACGCCGAGCCGCAGATGGACCCGTCGCTCGTGAGGCTCATCCGCCGGGGCGGCGCGGTCAGCGCGCGCGACTACCTGCGCGCGGTCGCCTTCGTGGAGGCCTACTGGGCGGAGGTACAGACCTTCCTCGAGCGCTTCGACGTGCTGCTCATGCCAACCGTCGCGGTGCCGCCGTTCGGCGCCGGCGCGCTTCCGCCGCGCGAGATCGCCGGACAGGACGTCTCGGTCCTCGGCTGGATGCCGTTCACGTACCCCTTCAACATGACGGGCCAGCCCGCGGCGAGCGTGCCGGCGGGGTGGACCGACGAGGGACTGCCCGTCGGTCTGCAGATCGTCGGACGCCGCCACGCCGACGGCACGGTGCTCGCCGCTTCCGCCGCCTTTGAAGCCGCCTCGCCCTGGAGAGATCGCCGTCCCGGGTTGTAGCGCCGCCCGTAGAGGGTGCCGATGACCGATCGGGGGCGCTGGGCGATCGTCACGGGCATACTCTTCGCGCTGCTCGCCATCGTCATCTGGCTCGTCGTCGTCGACGCCCCCATCGTCAAGTTTCTCGTCCGTCTCTACCAGGACAAGAAGTTCCTCAAGGAGACCGTCAGATCGTGGGGCTGGATGGCGCCGCTCGTCTTCATCGCGATCCAGGCAACGCAGGTGATCATCTCGCCGATTCCCGGCGAGATCACCGGTCCGGTCGGAGGCGCGCTGTTCGGAACAACGCTCGGGCTCATCTACTCGACCATCGGGCTGACGCTGGGCACGCTCTTCTGCTTCTGGGTCGGCCGCAAGTGGGGCGAGCCCCTGGTGCGCCCGTGGCTCAGCGAGCACCACTGGAATCGGATGAGCTTCATCATCGAGGCGGAGGGCGCGATCATCTGCTTCATCATCTATCTCGTCCCGGGCTTTCCGAAGGACATCGTCTCCTACCTGTTCGGGATCAGCCCGATGCCCTTCTGGATCTTCGCGATCATCTCGACGGTCGCGCGGCTTCCCGGCACGTGGGTGTCTTCCTACTTCGGCGCGCACGTGGCCGAGCAGCAGTACATCTACGCGATCGCGTTTCTGGCGGTCGTCGTCGCCCTGTGCCTGCCGCTCTATTACTACCGCGATCGCATCGTCAAGCGGCTTCACCGGCCGGGCAAAGCCTGAAACCGCTTGACGGGCGCTCGCGCGCTCGATAGACTCGGCGGCACATCATGCGTACCACGACGCGCCGGTTCGGGTTCTTCGGGTACTTCTACTTCACCGAGGTCCGCTCGGGCGCCTTGACTTGATCTGAGCAGGGAGCCGCGGGCGGACCGAAAAGCCCGCGGCGCCGGACGCATTCCAGGCCGCGGGTCCCCCCGCGGCCTTTTGTTTTCAAGGCCACCGAACCAGGAGGACGCGCACGAACAAGGGCGCCAAGGCGCACGGACAAGGGCGCCAAGAGGAAAGCGGGCGAAACTTTTAACAGTAGCCGCCACAAGGGGCGGAACGGGCGAGCGGAGCCACGAGCATCTGTTTCAGGCCACCCCCGGTCTGAGCCGGGCTCAAAGGTCCCCGCTCCAAAGGACAAGTCATGATCATCGTGCTGAAGTCGGGCGCCACGGACACCGAAGTCGCGGACGTCTGCCAGCGGATCACCGCGATGGGCTACAGCCCCCACACGATCCGCGGCACCTTGCGGACCGTGATCGGCGCGGTCGGCGACGATCGCGGGAAGGAGCGGTTGCGGAGCCTCGAATCCGTCGCGTGCGTCGAGTCCGTCACGCCGATCCTCAAGCCGTACAAGCTCGCCAGCCGGGAGGTCCGCCAGGAGTCAACACAGGTCCGGGTCGGCGACGTGACGATCGGCGGGCGGGCGATCGTGGTCATGGCCGGACCGTGCTCGGTCGAGTCGCGCCTGCAGCTGCTCGATGCCGCGGCGGGGGTGAAGGCCGGCGGCGCCCGGATCCTGCGCGGCGGCGCGTTCAAGCCGCGCACGTCCCCCTACGCGTTCCAGGGGCTCGAGGACGAGGGATTGAAGCTCCTGGCCGAGGCGAAGCGCGAGACGGGGTTGCCGATCGTCACCGAGGTGATGGAGCCGGACAAGGTGGACCTCGTGGCCGAATACGCGGACATCCTCCAGATCGGCGCGCGCAACGTCCAGAACTTCTCGCTGCTCAGGCGCGTCGCTCAAGCGCGGCATGGCGACGACGATCCAGGAGTGGCTACTGTCGGCCGAGTACGTGCTGGCGCGCGGTAACCCGAACGTCATCCTCTGCGAGCGCGGCATCCGGACATTCGAGGCCACGACGCGCTTCACCCTCGACCTGAACGCGGTGCCGGTGGTGAAGAAGCTCTCGCACTTGCCCGTCGTGGTCGACCCGAGCCACGGGACGGGCCACTGGGACCTCGTCGAGCCGATGGCGATGGCCGGCGTGGCGGCCGGCGCCGATGGGCTCATCATCGAGGTGCACCCTCGACCGGAGGAGGCGCTGTCCGACGGCCCGCAGTCGCTGAAGCCCGAGCGCTTCGCCGCCCTGATGCAGCGCGTGCGGCGGATCGCCCAGGCCGTGGACCGGGATCTCTAGTAACCTCCAGGTCTATAATCGTGGAGATGCTCGCCAAGGCGTGGAAGCGGGTGAGAGAGCGTCCCCTTGCCGGGGTCGCCGTATCCCTCGCCGTCCATCTCGCGGTCCTGGCCGCCCTGCTCTGGGTAAGCGGCCCGTCGAGTGTCTACACGGCGAAACGCGGCGAGCCGCTCTTCATCGAGCTGCCCCAGTCCGACGAGTCGGCGCAGCGCGGCGCCCCCGCC
>VAYX01000096.1:543-1108 GCA_005885325.1 Actinomycetota bacterium | reverse complement strand
AGACCCGGCTCGAGGCGCGCGCCCCGGAGCGCCCGAGCGCCGCAACCCCACCGCCCGCCGCTCCCGAAGCCCCGTCCGGCGAGGTGCCCCGCGCCGCCTCGGCACCGCCGAAGGCCGCCGAGCCCGCACCGAGCGAGCAGGCCCGCGCTCCCGAGGCGCCGCGCGAGGCTACACCGTCGAGCCCGGCACCCCGCGTCGCGGCTGTCCCCGAGTCTCAGCCCGCACCCGACATCCGCAAGGCGCTGCGCCGAGTCGGCCCCGGCCCAGGCGGCGCCGGCGGCAAGGTCGAGGGGTGGTCGGGCATCGAGGGTGAGCCGATCCCGCTCGACTCGTCCGATCCGAAGTTCAACGACTACCTCGACCGCATCCGGCGGATGATCAAGGAAAAGTGGGGCTACCCGTGCATCAAGGACGTCACCAGCGGGCACTGCGACTACAAGTCGGCCCGGCTCGTGATCGTCTTCGGCATCCTCAAGGACGGGCGCGTGCCCATGCTCGAGGTGTCGCAGCAGTCGGGGTACGACGTCTACGACGACTACGCCGTGAACGCCATCAAGCTGGCGTC
>VAYX01000096.1:0-456 GCA_005885325.1 Actinomycetota bacterium | reverse complement strand
GACAGCCTCGTCGCGGCGCATGTAGCATGGTCGTCACTCTGGATAGGCTCGTAGCTCAGTGGGAGAGCGCCTCTCTGACGCAGAGGAGGTCGGCGGTTCGAAACCGCCCGAGCCTACCAACCACACACGAAGGCGAGCGCGTCACTGTCTGAAGAAGAGCGGCATCTCAAGCTGACCGGCGACTTCGACTGCGATCCCTCGCCGCTCGCGACCTTGCGTCATTCCACCTCGCACGTCATGGCGCAGGCGGTGAAGCGGCTCTTCCCGGCGGTGCGCGTGGCCATCGGGCCCGCGATCGAGGACGGCTTCTACTACGACTTCGCGAAAGGGGAGCCGTTCACGCCCGAGGACCTCGTGAAGGTCGAGGAGGTCATGCGGGAGATCGCGAAGGCGGATCATCCCTTCGAGCGGCAGGAGATGTCGCGCGAGGACGCGATCCGCTTCTTCCGGGAGCGC
>VAYX01000095.1 GCA_005885325.1 Actinomycetota bacterium | reverse complement strand
ATGTTCTCGGCGATGGTCGCGGCGTGGTCCGCGTGGCACACCACGACGAAGTCGTCACCGCCGACATGGCCGACGAAGATGTCCATCCCGCCGACCGTCAGGGCGGTGTCCTGGATCAGCCGGGCGGTGTGCTGGATGGCCTCGTCGCCCCGGGTGAAGCCATAGTGATCGTTGTAGGCCTTGAAGTGATCCAGGTCGGCGTACAGGATGGCGAACAGCTCCTCGGCGGCCACCCGCTTCTCGATCTCCTCTTCGATCCGGACGTTCCCCGGCAGCCCGGTGAGCGGCGACTGGGCCCGCATCTCCTTGGCTCGCCGGAGCACCCCCCGGATCCGGGCGAGGAGCTCGGGCGTGTCGAACGGCTTGACGATGTAGTCGTCCGCCCCCACCGAGAAGCCCTCGAGCTTGTCGGCGGAGAGGCCCCGGGCCGTCAGCAGGATCACGCTCACGCTGGCGGTACGGCCGTCGAGGCGAAGTCGCCGCGTGAGCTCGTACCCGTCCATGTTCGGCATCATCACGTCGGCCAGGATCAGGTCGGGGCAGCCCTGGCGGACGATCTCGAGCGCCTTCTCGCCGTCCGACGCCGTCCGGACCTCGTAGCCGGCCGCCCGGAGCTCGATCTCGAGCAGCCTGGCGATGAACGGGTCATCGTCGACCACCAGGACCGACTCACCCGAGGGGGTCTCCGGTCCCGGAAGGCCGGGCACCGGCGCGGCCATCGTCCAGGTATCGGTCTCCACCTGATGGCAATCGGCACGGGGGGCGGACCGGTAAAGCGTTACCCGCCGCCCATCCCGCGCCGATCGAGGCTGTAGGACGACCCGGGGGTCCGTTTGGTGTAGTTCTTGAGCTCGGTCGCCACCTGAACCGCCTCCGCCCGGTGAGAGAACCGGCGGCCGGCCGTGGACGCGATCCCGATCGAGACGGAGACGAGCGGGAACCGCTGCCGCTTGCCCTGGCGATCCTCCGCCTCGACGAAGCCGCGGGCGGCGTCCTCCGGCTCGTAGAGCGTCGGGGCCAGCTCGTCGAACCGCCGGATGACCTCTTCCGCGATCACCGTGGCATGTTCCGGGGACGACACCACCACGAAGTCGTCCCCCCCGATGTGCCCCACGAACGTTGCGGAGCTGCCCACCCCCTTCGCGGTGTCCCGGATCAGCCGGCCCGTCGCCCGCAGGGCCTCGTCTCCCCGCACGAACCCGTACCGGTCGCTGTACGCCTTGAAGTTGTCCAGGTCCAGGTACAGGAGCGCGAAATCCAGGCCGTGGGCGATCCGGGCCTCGATCTCGTCTTCGATCCGGACGTTCCCGGGGAGGCCCGTGAGCGGCGACACCGAGCGCATGTACTCCGCGCGTCGGATGACCCCTCGGATCCTGGCGAGGAGCTCGTCGGCGTCGAACGGCTTGACGATGTAGTCGTCGGCCCCTGCGGTCAGTCCCTCGAGCTTGTCGGCCGCGACCCCTCGGGCGGTGAGCATGATGATGCTCACGCCCTCGGTCCTGGGATCCTCCCGGAGCCGCCGAGTCATCTCGTAGCCGTCCATGTTCGGCATCATCACGTCGGCGAGGATCAGGTCGGGGCATCGCTCGAACGCGGCCTCCAGCGCCTCCAGGCCGTCGGTTGCCGTTCGAACCTCGTACCCGGCCCCGGCGAGCTCGACCCGGAGGAGGCGGGCGATGAACTCGTCGTCCTCCACGACGAGGATCGACTCCCGCGCAGGTGCTTGGGGTTCGTCACTCACTGGCCGGCCTCGGCGAGGGTACCGTCCCCTCTATGTTCGGGACGGGGCGGCGCGAGTAAAGCACAATAGGGGCTCGGATCACCGGGAGCATGGGGGTGGCACGGTGAAGGTGCTCGAGTCCTTCCTGGACAGCATGGGCAACACCCCGCTCGTCCGGCTCCACAAGGTGGTGCGCGGGGTCCGCCCGGCCATCCTGGCCAAGCTCGAGATGCTGAACCCCGGCGGGAGCGTGAAGGACCGGATCGGCCTTCGGATGATCGAGGCCGCCGAGCGCGCGGGGAAGCTCCGGCCGGGCGGGACGATCGTCGAGCCGACCTCGGGCAACACCGGCCACGGCCTGGCCATCGCCGCGGCGATCAAGGGCTACAAGTGCATCTTCGTGATGCCGGACAAGATGAGCCAGGAGAAGGTGGCGCTCCTTCGGGCCTACGGCGCCGAGGTGGTCATCACCCCCACCGCCGTCGCGCCCGAGTCGCCGGAGTCCTACTACCGCGTGGCCGACCGGCTGACCGAGGAGATCCCGGGGGCGTTCCAGCCGAACCAATACTTCAACCAGGAGAACCCCCAGGCCCACTACGAGACCACGGGCCCGGAGATCTGGGAACAGACCGGCGGCGAGATCGACGTGTTGGTGGCCGGGGTGGGGACCGGCGGCACGATCACCGGCGCCGCCCGGTACCTGAAGGAGAGGAATCCCGCCATCACGGTCGTGGGCGCGGATCCCGAGGGGTCCCTGTACTCGGGCGACACGCCGAGGCCGTACCTGGTGGAGGGGATCGGCGAGGACTTCTGGCCGGAGACCTTCGACCCCACGGTCGTGGATCGGTGGGTGCGGGTCTCCGACGCCGATTCGTTCCGTCTGGCCCGGGCGGTGACCCGCCAGGAAGGCATCCTGGTCGGGGGGTCGTCGGGGACCGCCCTGTATGCCGCCTTGGAGGTGGCCCGTGAGCTGGACGAGTCGAAGACCGTCGTCGTCATCTTCCCCGACACCGGACGCAACTACCTCTCGAAGCTCTACTCCGATTCCTGGCTGCTCCAGTACGGGATGCTCGAGCGGCCCGAGGTGGTGCGGGTGGAGGAGGTCGTGTCGGCCAAGCACGGCGACCTCCCTCCGATGGTGACGGTGAACGCGCACGACAAGGTGCGCCAGGCCATCGACGCGCTCCAGGAATACGGGATCTCACAGGCTCCCGTGGTCCGCGAGCCGTCGTCGCTCGACGTGACCCAGTTCGTCGGAGCGATCCAGGAGCGAGCCCTCCTCGACCGCATCTTCCGCGACCCCGACGCGCTCCAGGCCGACGTGGCCGAGGTCATGGGCCCACCGATCCCCATGGTCGAGTTCGACCAGCCCATCGAGGTGGCCTTCGCCGAGCTCCAGCGAGAGCCGGCCGTGCTGGTGGCCAAGGCCGGCCAGGTCCTGGGGGTCCTGACCCGGAGCGACCTCCTCGAGTTCCTGGCCCACCGGCAGCGGACCCCGTAGGGACGACCCCACCCCGTGCGCTCCCTCGGCATCGACGTCGGCGCGAAGCGGAAGGGCCTCGACGCCGTCCTGCTCGACGAGACCCTGATCCCATCGGAAACCCGGCGCCACATGGGCGTGGAGGAGGTCGGGGAGCTCATCAGGCAGGTCCGACCCGACGTGGTGGCGATCGACTCGCCGCCGGCGTGGGGGCGAAGCCCGGGCGGATCGCGACTCACCGAACGCGAGATCCGCCGGTTCGGGATCCAGTCGTTCGGGACGCCCTCGGACCCGAAGAAGGCCAGCAGCGTCTTCTACGACTGGATGCGAGCCGGCTTCGAGGTCTTCGAGGCTGCGGCCCAGGAGGGCTTCGCCCGCTACGCGAGCGGTGCGGTCGCCGGCAGGGCCATCGAGGTGTTCCCGCACGCGACCGCCGTCGTCCTGGCGGGATGCCTGCCGCCGAGCGGCACGGCCGCGGGGCGGGCGAAGCGAGAGTGGCGACGCGGCGTGCTGCGGGGCGAGGGGGTGGCGACCGAGGATCTCCGGTCGTCGGATCAGGTGGATGCGGCCCTGGCGGCGCTCACCGGCCTGTACGCGCTCGGCGGCAGGTGCTTCGCGCCGGGCGACCCGCTGGAGGGCGTGATCGTCCTGCCGGCGGCGACCCTTCCTCCGCCCCCCTACCCGCGATGCCGGCAGGCCGAGCGCTCCGATGGCCAGGACCAGCTGGTGTTCCACGGGCTGGCCCGGTGCGGATGCGGCCATCCCGACTGCGCGTCCTCGACGTCGAGAGAGTTCGCGCCGGGGCACGACGCGAAGCGCAAATCGTTGCTGTGGGGCCTGGCCCGCTCGGGCCAGGATGCCGTCGACGAGCTCAGGAGGCGAGGATGGCAAGTTCCCCCGGAGATGGGATGAGGTTCGAGACCAGAGCCGTCCATGCCGGCCAGGACCCCGAGCCCGCGTTCGGCGCCGTGAACGTCCCGATCTACCAGACGTCCACGTACGCGCAGCCGGAGGTGGGAAAGCCCAAGCGGTTCGACTACGCGCGCACCGGCAACCCCACGCGCGAGGCACTGGAGACCGTCCTCGCGTCGCTCGAGGGTGGCAGGCACGGGCTCTGCTTCGCCTCCGGGATGGCCGCCGAGGCCACGCTGCTCCTAACCCTACGGCCGGAGGACCACGTGCTGCTGTCGAACGACGTCTACGGCGGAACGTACCGGCTCCTGGCCCGGGTGCTCGCCGATTGGGGCGTGGCCTACGACATCGTGGACATGACCGACCTGGCCGCGTTCGGCGCCGCGGTCCGCCACGAGACCAGGGTGGTGTGGGTGGAGACGCCGACCAACCCGCTGCTCAAGGTCATCGACATCGCGGCCGCCGCCGAGCTCGCGCACGACGGCGGCGCGATGTGCGTGGTCGACAACACGTTCGCCACTCCGTACCTCCAGCGGCCGCTCGAGCTCGGTGCCGACGTCGTGGTCCACTCGGTGACGAAATACCTCGGCGGCCACTCGGACCTCGTCGGCGGGGCCGTCGTGACGAACGACGATGCGCTCGCCGAGCGCCTGGCGTTCCTGCAGAACGCCGTCGGCGCGGTCCCCGGCCCCATGGACTGCTACCTCGCGCTCCGCGGCGTGAAGACCCTCGCACTCCGGATGGAGGCGCACTGTCGGGGCGCCCGGCGCATCGCCGAGTTCCTCTCGCAGCATCCCCGGGTGACCACAGTGCACTTCCCCGGGGTCCCGGGCCACCCCGGGTTCGAGGTCGCGGTCCGCCAGATGAAGGACTTCGGGGGCATGGTGTCGTTCGAGGTCGGATCCAGGGACGAAGCCGTCCGGGTGGTACAGAGGACCAAGCTGTTCTTCCTGGCCGAGTCGCTCGGCGGCGTGGAATCCCTCATCGAGGTACCGGCCCCGATGACGCACGCGAGCGTGAGCGACTCGCCGCTCGCCGTCCCCGACACCCTCATCCGTCTGTCGGTGGGCATCGAGCATCCCGACGACCTGGTCGCGGACCTCGAACAGGCGCTGGCGTAGCGCGCTCATCTCAGGACGATCTCGCCCCGGGCCGTCTGGATGCCGACGGCTCGGACCCCCGGTTCGCTGCTCGCCACGACCCGGACTGGGACTTCCTCGGCTCCCAGCCATGCTTGAAGGGCCCCGGGGTCGGTGGCGACCTCGATCCAAGCGATCCCGAGCGGCTCGAGGCGGTGCTTGACCCGAGCCCGGCCCGGATGGAGCTCTGCCGGCCCATCCCAGGAGATGAAGAAGGGGAGATCGGGATGCTCGGCGACGCGGTCGAACGCAGCGCTCCGCCACGTCAGCGTGCGTCCGTCCGGCAAGGACCGCGACGCCGGCGCGACCACCAGGCCGAGGCGCTCCGCCGCGGCCTCGATGTCATCCGTCGAGGCGCACCATGCCACGAGACGGTGGCCCGCACGGGAGGCGTTTGCGATCCACGTCCCCACCGGGCTCGATGCGGCCTCCACGGGATCGAGGACCGCGAGCAGCTCCACGTACGCGTCGCCGAGCGGGACGACCCGATTCCCGGTTCCCCATCCGGGATGCCGGCCTCCCGGCACCGATCCCAGCCCGAGCTCATCCCAGACGAAGGCCGCCGCCGCCTCGAGATCGCCGACGGCGAGGACCACGTGATCGATGCGGAGCAGGGCACCTCCTCTGTTCGTTCCCTTTGTAGCAGCCTCGCTGCGTAGACTCACCAGCAGTGGTCGCCCGAGCGTTCGTCGTCCTCGCCGTTCTGGTCCTCGTGGCGGTGACGGTAGGCTCGGCGGCCGCGCAGCCCTCCGTCGAGTCCGTGATGAACGGCCTCGCGTTCCCCACGAACCTGGCCTTCGCCCTCGACGGGAGGATCTTCTTCACCGAGAAGGAGACGGGCGACGTCCGCATCATCAGGGACGGGCGGGTGCTCCCCCAGCCATTCGTCCACGTCTCGGTGGAGGGGAGCGCCGAGCGCGGGCTCCTGGGGATCGCCCTGCATCCCGATTTCGAGCGACAGCCCTGGGTGTACCTCTACTACTCGGAGAAGGGAGGTGCCTCCAACCGGATCATCCGCGTCCGCGCCGAAGGGGACCGGTCGGTGGAGGTCGACCCCGTCATCACCCTGCTCCCCGCCGTGACCGGCTACCACAACGGCGGGGACATGGCCTTCGGGCCGGACGGCAAGCTGTACGCCGTCACCGGAGAGGCCCACGATCCCGCGCGAGCCCAGGACCCGAACGACCTCGGGGGCAAGGTGCTGCGCCTGGATCCGGACGGCACGGTGCCCGACGACAACCCGCTGGGACCGGACAACCCCGTCTACGCGTTGGGGATCCGTAATTCGTTCGGCCTGTGCCTCGACCCCGTGACCGGCGACCTGTGGGAGACGGAGAACGGACCGTCCAGCGACGACGAGGTCAACCGGATCGTGGCGGGCGGGAACTACGGATGGCCGGATCAGCTCGGACCCGGCGGCGAGCCGCGGTTCATCGATCCCGCGCTCGACTTCGAACGGGTCATCGTGGCGACGGGCTGCGCCGTGACCTCCGACGGCCGGTGGCTGTACTTCGGGAGCTATCTCAACGGCCTGTACCGGGCCCGGCTCCTGCCGGACGGCTCCGTGGGCACCCCCGATCTCGTCGCGGGCGTGGGAGCCACGGTCACCGATGTCGCGCGCGCCCCCGATGGATCCATCTACGTGGCGACGTCGGATGCCATCCTGCGCCTTGCCGGGACTGCGGGCGGGTCTCCCGAACCGGGATCGAGCCCGACGGCCTCACCCCTGCCCGGAGCGAGCCCGACGTCTCCCGGTTTGGGAGGTGGGGCCAGGACGGGCGTCGGGCTGGTGATCGCGGCCCTCCTGATCGGGGGGCTGATCCTGCTCCGGCGCCGGATCGCGCGCCGGTGACCCCTATCCGGCCGGCCGCTTCAGGTACGCGATGAGGGACTGGCCGCCCGCCGGCGTCGTCACCTGGGCCACCGAGACCAGCTCCCAGCCGTCCTCCCCGAAGGTGTTGAGGATCTCGCCGGGGTTGTGTTCGAGGAGCGGAGCAACGAAGTATTCCCACTTCTGCACGGTCATTCCTCTCTGCTCAGCCGTTCCCTGGTCGTTCGGATACACAGGCCCATGACGACCGTCAGGCCACCGTCCTCGGCGATGCGCCGGGCCTCCTCGTTTACGATCCCCTCTTGGAGCCAGAGCACCTTCGCGCCGGCGCGCACGGCCTGTTCGGCAACAGGTGGCGTCGCCTCGGCCCGGCGGAAGACATCAACGAC
>VAYX01000094.1 GCA_005885325.1 Actinomycetota bacterium | reverse complement strand
TGGAACAAGGACGTCTGCCGGCCCCATCCGCGCCGGAAGCCTGGCGATGCCTCCGCGGGCCGCATCAGCGGATCCTCGCCGTGTCGATCATGGCGTCGAGGTCCCCCATCGCGAATTGCAGGAGGCCTGCCGGCGCCCAGCCGTCGAAGATCACGCCTTCCCCGGGCGACGAGACCACCGCGGTGACCTCGCCCTCGATCTGGAACTGCACCCCGCGGAACACGCCGATGTAGGCGACGCGGACGCCCGAACGATCGCCCACCTTGACCACCTGAACCCGCTGCGACACCTCCAGGCGATCGGCCTGCGGCCGCAGGACTTGCTCGACGTAGTCGCCGGCGAGCTCCTCGGGGGTCCCGCTGAACGGGAAGACCATGACGTCGAGGTTCCCGCTCCCGCGGGTGAGCCGAACGCTCGGCGGCTCGGCCGAGCGTTCGGCGACCTCCCAGCCCGAGAGCGGCGACACCCGCACGACCCCTGCCACCGTCACCGGCGGCCCGGCCGGCTGCGACAGGGCACCCGCCACGACATATCCCCCGAACACCACGACGACCATCACCCCGAGCACGCCGAGCGTGGCCAGGAGCGGATGACGCCGCATTCAGGCCACCGACAGGAGCCGGCCGAACCGGGCCACGGTGAGCGGGTGGGCGACGAGCCCGGAGATCCGGATCTCCCGCCGCAGCACCTTGGCCAGGACCCGGCGGCCATCCCTCGCGAACGGGTCGGGCAGGCCGAACCGGAGCGGGGCAGACGACAGGAGCAGGAGCGAGTCCGAATCTGCCAGGACGCGCACGCCAGGCCGGGCAGATCGGGACGACCCGCTGGACACCGAGACCCGTCCCGGGGACAGGGCGATCCTGATGGAGACACCGGCGTCGGCCGCGGCCAGCTCGACGACGGCCGGCCGGAGCAACGAGCGGCGCTCGGGGTGCTGCCGAAGGTTCGCCTCGATCAGGCCCCCGACCATCGCCGCGAGCCCGTTCGGCTCCTCGTCGGCGTACACGACGTTCATGGCGCGAGCAGGACCTTGGAGGCCGCGCGGGAGTCGAACAGCTCGTAGCCGAGCGGGGCGTCATCGAGCGGGAGCCGGTGGGAGATGATCGGCAAGGGATCGATCCGTCCGGCCCGGACCTCCGCCAGCGCCCGGTCCCACCAGGCGTGCACCGGACAGATGCCACCGAACCGGATCTGCAGGGCGCGGGCCCACCACACCCCGGCCGGGACGTCCACGGTCTCGCTCGTGTACATGCCGAGGACCGTGACGGTGCCACCCCGCCTCACCGCGTCGACGGCGGTGAACAGGGCGCTCGGGTCGCCGACCGCCTCGATCACGACGTCCGCGCCGCGCCCGCCAGTCCGATCGGCCACGGCCATCTGGGGATGCCGTTCGGACACGTCGATCGCCACCGCACCGACCTTCTCGGCAAGCGCGAGGCGATCGGGCTGCATGTCGAGGGCGAGCACCTGAGCCGCGCCGTGGACCAACGCCGCCTGCAGGCTGAAGAACCCCACCGGCCCCGCCCCCACGACCGCGACCGTGTCGCCGTCGCGGATCCCCGAGAGGGCCGCGCCGTAGAACCCGGTGGTCAGGACGTCGCCCAGGAACAGCGCCCGCTCGTCGTCGACGTCGTCCGGCACCCCGAGCAGGTTCGTGTCGGCGAACGGGACGCGGACCCACTCGGCCTGGGCCCCTCCGAGTCCGCCGCCGAAGATCCCGGCCCCCAGCATGCGGAAGTCCTCGCACAGCTGCGTTTGCCCTCGCCGGCAGAACCAGCACCGGCCGCAGGCGATGTCGAACGCGACGACCACGCGGTCGCCCGGGGCGAACCGTTCCACCCGCGGCCCCACCGCCTCCACCACACCCATGGCCTCGTGGCCGATGGGCTCGCCCGGCTCGAGCGGGGCCTTGCCGTGCAGGAAGTGCAGGTCCGACCGGCAGATCGCGGCGACATCGACCCGGACGAGCGCATCGTCCGGTCGCTCGATCCGGGGATCGGGCACGTCGCGGACCGAGACCCTGCCGACCTCCTCGAAGACGACGGCCCGCACGCCGGCCCCGACGCTAGGGCGCGCCGCTTCCCGCGGGCAGCTCGTCGAGGAACTCGGTGGGGACGCTCGTCGTGAGATGGACGAGCTCGTTCGCCGCGCGCACGTACCGAATCATCGTGGGCAGGTCGCCCTGGAGCTTCAGCTTGCCCTGCATCATGCCCTTGACCGGGTCGAGGTCCCCGGCAAGGACCTCCTTCCACCTCGTGTACGGGGCGCGCACGATGAACCGGGCCTTCGCGCCCTCCTCCGCGGCCACGATGCGGCCGGCCCGGCACTCACCGTGCCACAGGTCGAGCCAGGCCCAGGTGTCGGTGGGAACGTTCTTGTCCGGTTCGGCCTCGAACACGAAGGCCACGTCCCCCTCCCAGTCCGCCGCGGCGTCCCGGTACTCGTCCGACGCGTTGATGCGCACGACGTAGAGCTCGATCCACTCGTCGCTCGGAAAGATGGCCACCGCATCCCCCCTCCATCGCCGATTCCATCACATCCGGACCGGACTCACCGAAGGACCAGGATGAGGGTCAGCCCGATCACATTGAAGGTCGCGTGGGCCACCATGGTGGCCACGATGTTCCCTCGCCGCTCGTAGAACCACGCCAGCGCGACCCCCGTGAACACCATCACGCCCATGAGCAGGACGCTGCCGTACACCGGCCCCGGCACGTAGTGGATGAGCCCGAACGCCAGCCCGGAGCCACCGGCCCCGATGGCGAACCCGTACCGGTCGGCCAGGGAGCGGAACAGGATGCCCCGGAAGAACAGCTCCTCGTGGATCGGGGCGATCACGACTGCGTAGGCGATGGAGACGGCCACGCCCGCCGTGGAGAGGTGGGCGGGCAGCTGGCGCGGGGATCGGATGCTCCGGCCCGTGAACAGCTGGAGCAACAGGTTCAGGACGATCCCCACCCCGAACACGACCACCGGATACAGGAGCGCGCCGAAGCCGGTGCCGGCCCTGACCTCGGGCCAGATCCGCCGGGGAAAGCCGATCACCCTCCTCCACCGCGGATGGAACACCTGGAGCCACAACACCAGGAGCCCAACGTTGACGATGGCAATGATCGCCGACGCCGACAGGTTCGCCAGTCCCCGAGACCGGATCACCTGGAAGATCGGCAACGTGGCGAACGCGCTCACGATCAGGATGAGCAGGTACACCAGGATGGCCTCCCACCATCGCCAGGTGGCGAGAGGGCGCTCGGTCGGCGGCATCTCCGGGACGGGCACGCCGTCCGGCGGGAGGTCCGGGCGCGGCGGAACCCGGTCGCTCATGGCCTTCCCATCTTGGCCGGTTCTTCGACGAGGGACACGTAGACGAGTCCCCCGAGGCCGAGCCCGAAGGCCGGCCCGGCGGCGGCCGGCCCCGTGTCGTTGGCCACGTAGGCGGCGACACCAGCGAGGAGGGTGACGAGCAGGGCGTCGCGCCAGGCCGGGTGGCGGTGGAACGCCTCACGCACCGGCGCGGGTGGGCGAAGGACGGCGAGAAGCGTCGCCGGAAGCCCGACCACCGGGACGAGCGCGAACGGGTTCTGCTCGATGAGGTGCCATCCGGTCGAGAGCCGGTGGGTGAACGTTCTCCACAGATCGCCGAGGTTCCAGCCCGTCGCCTCCTCGAACCGCGTGACGTGGGTCGGGGTCGACGTCAGGAACCGGTGGGCGAGAAGGATCACCGCGGTTCCCGCGATCACGACGGCGGCGGCGATGCCGGCTTCCCTCCAACCCAGCCGGCCCCGCGCCCGAAGCGGAAGCCACAGGCCGGCGGCGGCGAAGAGCGAGACGGCGGCGCCGAGGTTGGCCCCGGCGAACGGGAGCCCGGCGAACAGGGCCACGGCGACGATGAGCGCGAACCCCCACGCCGCGGACAACCGCGAGGCCACGTACAGCGACGCGCCGATCAGCAGGCCGACGAACACGTTCGGGAGGCCGAAGAACCGGCCGCCATCGAGCTCCGAGCCGCCCAGGAACGGCGTGAGGGCGGCCGTCCACCGGACGGACGCCTCCACGACGAAGAACAGCAGGACCATGGCGCCGATGGCGGCCGGCGGCATCAGCACGTCGCGCCGCGCGAGCGTCGCGAACGCGAGGGTGCCGACGACGGTCGTGGCAACGACGAACGGGATCACCGTCGCGTACGACAGCGTGGGGAGGTGTCCCGCCGCGAGCAGCGCCGCAGCCAGGGCCGGGACCGACATCCCCACCCAGGCGCCGGCGCGTGCCAGCGCCCGCGGCGCCCGCCGGCGCATCGCGATCAGCCCGATCCCGAACAGACCGCCCGCGGTGACGTACAACGCCGCGGCCGTCTGTACGGGGACGGTCATCCGCCGCATCGCCAGGTACCGCTCGTGCAGCTGGAACGGTGGCGGGTCGTCCACCACCCGGAGCGGGAGCCCGTCGAGGTCGCTGGGGACGGCCCTCCCGAGGAATCGGAGGATCGTCGGCCGGACGTCGAGGTCGGTCGCGACGCCGGTCCGTCGCGTCGTGTCCGACGCGAGCGTCCGCGGCGCGCCGTCCAGCTCGAAGAGCATCGAGGGCGCACCAGCCCCCATGACCAGCGGGTGGACGAGGTCCTTGGCGGCCATCATCGCGGGGGACGAGGTCGTCGAGGCCACGAACACGAGCACCCGATCGGCCGTCGACGCCAGCACCTCCCGCCGGATCTCCGTCCCGACCCCGGACAGACCCCCGGAGGTGAGCGGGTCGAGCCATCGCCACGCCACCCGACACGAGCGAGGCAGGTCGGCTTCGTAGGTGGGGAGCCCACCCTGGAGGCTCATGAGCGCAGCCCCGCCGGCACCGGCCAGGGCTCGTACCTCGGAGACGTCGAGCAGGTTCTCGAACGACACCGCCGGGACGAGGAAGACGAACGCCTGTGGCTCGCACGGGGCGATGAAGTCCGCCTCCGCTCGACGGGCGAACGGCGGAAGCAGGAGAAGCAGGAGGATCGCGCCCGCCCCGAGGGGCAGCCGGGCGAGGACGCGGGTCACCAGAGCGCCGGAGTGAGCTGCCGCTCCCGTCGGACCTCGGCGCCCAGGCTGAGGAGCTTGGCCTCGAAGTCCTGATAGCCCCGGTCCACGTGGTACATGTCCTCGACGGCGGTGACGCCGTCGGCGCACAGGGCCGCGATCACCATGGCCG
Organism: Actinomycetota bacterium; assembly: GCA_005885325.1. Taxonomy (GTDB): domain Bacteria; phylum Actinomycetota; class UBA4738; order UBA4738; family HRBIN12; genus AC-69. The sequence continues at coordinate 2,091 of VAYX01000094.1, read as the reverse complement.
CTCCCGCCCGGATGTCGAGGGCCCGGACCGGGGCGGCCGACAGATGGTCCACGCCCCGGATCACCGCATGATGCCCTTCGGTCCTGATGTCCGCCCCCATCCGGTTCAACTCGTCGACGAACATGAACCGGCTCTCGAAGACGTTCTCGGTCACGATGCTCGTCCCCTCGGCTACGGAGAGCAGGGCCATCATCTGGGGCTGGAGGTCGGTGGGGAACCCCGGATACGGAAGCGTCACGAAATCGACAGCCCGGGGCCGGTCCTCCAGGCCGACGGCAACGCCGGCCTCGGTCGCCACCGCGTCGGCGCCGAGCTCGGTCAGCTTGGCCAGGACCAAGTCCATGTGGTCGCCCCGCGCCCGCTCCAGGACGACCTGTCCTCCGGTGGCGCACGTTGCGATGGCGAACGTCCCGGCCTCGATCCGGTCGGGGATCACGCTGTGGCGGACCGGGTGGAAGTCGCCCGTCCCCTCGATCTCGATGGTGGGAGTGCCGACACCGTCGATCCGTCCGCCCATCTCCTGGAGGAACTCGGCGAGGTCGGAGAGCTCCGGCTCGCGGGCAGCGTTCTCGATGACCGTCGTCCCGCGAGCCGCCACGGCGGCCATCATCACGTTCTCGGTCGCGCCGACGCTGGGGAAGTCGAGCGAGATGATCGCGCCGGACAGACCTCGCGGAGCCACGCCTTCCAGGAACCCGTGCTCGGAGGAGAAGCGCGCTCCCATCTTCTCCAGGCCCCGAACGTGCAGGTCGATCTTGCGCGATCCGATGTTGCAGCCGCCCGGCATGGCCACGCGGGCGCGGCCGCACCGCGCGAGCAGCGGCCCCAGCACCAGGATCGACGCGCGCATCCGGCTGACCAGCTCGTAGGGAGCCTCGACGGAGAGCACGGCGCCCGCATCGATCGTCAGATCGTCCTCCCATGCCACGTCGGCCCCGAGATGCTGGAGGACCTCCACCATGGTCAGGCAGTCCTGGATACGAGGGACGTTCGACAGGACCGTCCGCCCCGGCGCGAGCAGGGCCGCCGCCATCAGCTTCAGGGCGGAGTTCTTCGCGCCGGCGATGGGGACCGAGCCCGAAAGCCGAGCTCCGCCGGTGACCAGGAACCGATCCACGGGAGGGATTGTAGGTGTGCTCATGGCCACGTTTCTCGAATCGACGGCCTACCCGGGCCCGGTGTTCCCAAACCGCGAGGTCAGCGGGCCAGTTCCACTCGGGCCATGGCCTTGGCCAGCTCGGCCCGAAGGCCGGCGTCGTCTCGCTGGCCCAGTTCACGCTGGAGCTCCTGCACCCGATACTCCGCGGCCCGAAGGTCGATCTGGCCGGCCATCTCGGCGTACGAGGCGAGCACGTCCACCCGGGTCACCCCCTCGGTGGTCGTCACGTGGAGGAAGCCGCCGTCCACGACGGCGGCTTCCTGGGTCCCGTCCATCCGGATGCGGAGCGGCCCCACGGCCAGCCGGATCAGGAGCGGAGCGTGCTGGGGCAGGATGCCCACCTCCCCCTCCACCCCCCGGGCGATGACCATGGCGGCCTGTCCCGACCAGATCTCGCGCTCCGGGGTGACGACGTGCACGTCGAGCGGCACGCCTACCCCCCCGTTCCCGCCAGCTGCTTCGCCTGGGCCTCGGCCTCCTCGATGCTGCCGACCATGTAGAAGGCCTGCTCGGGAAGGTGGTCGTACTCCCCTTCCACCAGCGCCCGGAACGAGGCGATCGTCTCCTCGACCGGGACGTACTTGCCCTTGATCCCGGTGAACTGCTCGGCCACGAAGAACGGCTGGGACAGGAACCGCTCGATCTTGCGGGCTCGGGCCACCGCGACCTTGTCCTCCTCCGACAGCTCGTCCACGCCCAGGATGGCGATGATGTCCTGGAGGTTCCGGTACCGCTGGAGGATCTCCTGGACCCGCCGGGCCACCGCGTAGTGCTCCTCGCCCACGTAGCGGGCGTCGAGGATCCGCGACGTCGAGTCGAGCGGGTCGACCGCCGGGTAGATCCCCTTCTCCACGATGGCCCGCGACAACACGGTCGTCGCGTCGAGGTGGGCGAACGTCGTATGCGGCGCCGGGTCGGTGATGTCGTCGGCC